>CAYMNG010000013.1:0-20315 GCA_964391765.1 uncultured Bifidobacteriaceae bacterium
CCCAACACCAGCAGACGCGCCGAACCGAACTACACCCTCAAATGCGAAGAGCCGGGTCGATCCGCAGCCGCGCGCGACGGCGACAGGACGGGTGCAACGTCCCCGAGGACATGGCCGGGACATGTCCTCGTTCGGACCCGAACGATTCGCGCAGTCGCGCGCTCGACACCGCGTTCCCGACTCTCGATTGTTCCGAAACCGTTGCCATTGCGTGATCGTGTCGTTATGGTCCCAGGCACGCAGTTCAGTGCGGATCGTCACTCAGCGGCCTCGCGACGAGCCCGGATCGGTGCTCGTCGGTGTAGGTCGATTCGAATCCGAAGGGACGTGCAATGGGAAGCGTCGGGCTCCTCTATGTCGGTGCCGTTCTGTTCCTGAACGGTCTCATGCTCGTGGGCGCGGTCTCGCCGAAGGGCGCCACGCCCATCAACTACTTCGTCGGCGGGATGCAAGTGATCTTCCCGACCATCATCATCATCCAGGCCAACAGCGACCCCTCGGTCATCTTCGGGGCCAGCGGCCTGTACCTGTTCGGCTTCACGTACCTGTACGTGGCGATCAACAACACGTTCGGCTTCGACGGCTCCGGCCTGGGCTGGTTCTCGCTGTTCGTCGCGGTCGTCGCGGTCGTCGTAGGCTCGATGCAGTTCACCTCGTCCATCAACGACCCGGTGTTCGGCGTGATCTGGTACATCTGGGCCGTCCTGTGGTTCCTGTTCTTCCTGCTGCTCGCCTTGGGCAAGAGCGCCCTGGGGGTCGCGACCGGGTGGTTCACGATCATCGTCGCGCAGATCACCGCGACGATCCCGGCGTTGTTCCTGCTCACCGGGAACTTCTCCTCGACGACGACCTGGGCGATCGTCATGGCGGTCGCCGGTGTCCTCGCGCTGCTCATCGGGTTCGCGCTCGGCCGCAAGCCGCTGCCGAACAAGGCGGTCAGCGCCTGATGCCGACCTACGAGTTCCGGTGCGGTGCAGGCGATACTGTCGATCTCGCATTCTCGATGGCGCAGGTTCCGGACGCTGTCCCCTGCCCGACGTGCGGGCAGGCCGCCGCGCGGCGCCCGAGTTCACCGCATATGTCGAAGTCGGGTTCGTCGCGCTACAAGTTGATCGAATCCACGCAACGTAGCGCGCACGAGCCGGGGGTCGTCAGCGCGTTGCCGGCGTCGGGTCGGCCGACGCAGCAGTACACGTCGAACCCGCTCCACCAGAAGCTCCCGCGCCCGTGACGGCGCCGGCCCGCGACGGGTCGGCACAGTCACTCCACGGGGAACGCACGGCCAGTCCGTGACCGATCACGCAAAGGAGACGAAATGCCGAAGGAGATCTTCAAGCTGGACTCGACGAAGCGATTCGTCGATCAGGAGAAGTTGGGCCACAACCGGTGGCATCCCGAGATCCCGCCGGCCGCGACGGTCAGACCGGGTGACTCGTTCCGCGTCGACTGCCGGGAGTGGTTCGACGGCGCGATCGTCAACGACGACTCCGCGGAGGACATTCGCAACGCACCCCTGCTGACGGTGCACACGCTCTCCGGACCGTTCGCGGTCGAGGGCGCCAAGCCGGGCGACCTGCTGATCGTCGACATCCTCGACGTGGGCCCGATCCCGCAGGAGGACTCCGGCCCGCTGGCCGGCCAGGGTTGGGGATATACCGGCATCTTCGCGACGAAGAACGGCGGCGGCTTCCTGACCGAATGGTTCCCCGATGCCTACAAGGCGATCTGGGACTTCAACGGCCAGGTCGCGACCTCGCGGCACGTGCCGGAGGTCGCCTTCGAGGGCCTCATCCACCCCGGGTTGATGGGTACCGCGCCGTCGGCCGAGTTGCTGGCGAAGTGGAACAAGCGGGAGGGCGCGCTGATCGCGACCGATCCCGATCGGGTACCACCGCTGGCGCTTCCGCCGGAGGCCGAGCACGCGATCCTCGGCGCACTCGACCGCTCCCAGTGGGGCCGGGTCGGCTCCGAGGCGGCCCGTACGGCACCGCCCCGCGAGAACGGCGGCAACCAGGACATCAAGAACCTGTCCAAGGGCACCCGCATCTTCTACCCGGTCTTCGTGGACGGCGCGAACCTGTCGGTGGGCGACCTGCACTTCTCCCAGGGTGACGGCGAGATCACGTTCTGCGGCGCGATCGAGATGGGCGGGTTCATCGACCTGCACGTCGACCTGATCAAGGGTGGTATGGAGACGTACGGCGTGAAGGAGAACGCGATCTTCATGCCCGGCCGAGTCGACCCGCGGTTCAGCGAGTGGCTGGCGTTCTCCGGGACCTCGGTCACCCTCGAGGGCGAGCAGCGGTACCTCGACTCGCACCTGTCCTACCAGCGGGCGTGCCTGCACGCGATCGACTACCTCACCAAGTTCGGCTACAGCCCCGAGCAGGCGTTCTTGCTGCTGGGCGCCGCGCCGATCGAGGGCCGGCTCTCCGGCGTCGTCGACATCCCGAACTCGTGCTCGACGGTGTACCTGCCGACGGCGATGTTCGAGTTCGACGTGCGCCCGTCGGCGGCCGGACCGCACAAGATCAACCCCGGCATCGGCGCGCCGAGGTCGGCGAACTGACGACGGATCGGCCGGTCGGTTGACCCGACCGGCCGGCTGACGCGGGCCGTCGGGTGACACGGCGCGCCGCGCGACACCACACCGGGCGTGGCCCGGTCGACCTGATCACGGTCGGCCGGGCCACGCCCGTTCGGCCGGACCACCCGGACGCGGTGGCGGATCGCCGTGCCACGATCCGGTGATGGCGACCAGCCCGCTCGACGGACTCGACGACGAGCAACGTGCCGTTGCCGAGGCGGTGCACGGGCCGGTGATCGTCCTCGCGGGTGCCGGCACCGGGAAGACCCGCGCGATCACCCATCGGATCGCGCACGCCGTGGCGATCGGGGCGCACGACCCGCGGCGGACCCTGGCGGTGACGTTCACCACGCGCGCGGCCGGCCACATGCGCGAGCGCCTGCGCGACCTCGGCGTCGACGGCGCCCAGGTGCGCACGTTCCACGCGGCCGCGCTGCGGCAACTGCGCTACTTCTGGCCACGGCTGGCCGGCGGCCCGTTCCCCGAGCTGATGCCGAGCAAGGCGCGGATCGTCGCCGAGGCGGCCAGCCGATGCCAGGTGGCGACCGACACCGCGACGGTTCGTGACCTCGCGGCCGACCTGGAGTGGGCGAAGGTCAACTTCCTGACCGGTGACCAGATCGGGGTTCACGCGGCCCAGGCCGGTCGCACGCTCGCGGTCGACGCCGGCACGCTCGCCGCCGTCCAGGACGCGTACGAGAAGGCCAAGGCCGCGCGCGGCCTGCTGGACTTCGAGGACGTCCTGCTGGTCACGGCCGGCGCGCTCGGCGAGCGGCCGGACATCGCCGACGAGGTCCACGCGGCGTACCGCTGGTTCACCGTCGACGAGTACCAGGACGTCAACCCGCTGCAGCAGCGGCTGTTGTCGCTGTGGCTCGGCGATCGCGACGACGTGTGCGTCGTCGGCGACCCGAACCAGACGATCTACTCCTTCACCGGGGCGTCCCCGGCGTACCTGACCGGCTTCGCCGAGGCCCACCCGGACGCGACCGAGGTGCGCCTGGTGCGGTGCTATCGCTGTACGCCGCAGATCGTCGACCTCGCCAACCGGCTCATCGACGCCCGCGACCGACGTGCGGCCGGCGCCGCCGTGGCCGACCTGCACCTGGTCTCCCAGCGTCCGGCGGGCGCCGCGGTCGAGATCCGAGCCTGGGACGACGACGTCGAGGAGGCCCAGCAGGTCGCGAGCCGGGTTCGGCGGTACCTGGAGTCCGGTCGGTCCGGTCGCGACATCGCGGTCCTGTTCCGGATCAACGCCCAGTCCGCCGAGCTCGAGTCCGCGTTCGCCGACCTGCAGATCGCCGTCCAGGTTCGCGGCACCGAGCGGTACTTCGACCGGCCCGAGGTGCGCGAGGCGATCACGCGGCTACGCGGCGCGGCCCGTGCCGCAGCCGACGTCGGTGCCGGGTCGGTCCCACTCGCCGACGACGTCCGCGCCGTGCTCGGCGCGGCCGGCTGGTCGGCCCAGCCGCCGCGCACCACCGGTGCGGTGCGGGAGCGGTGGGAGTCCCTGGCCGCACTGGTCGGACTCGCCGAGGAGCAGCCCGCGGGAACCGACCTGCGGGCGTTCGTCGCCGAACTCGACCGCCGGGTCGCCAGCCAGCACGCACCGGTCGCCGACGCGGTCACGCTCGCGTCGATCCATTCGGCCAAGGGGTTGGAGTGGCCGGTGGTGTTCGTCGTCGGCTGCAGTGACGGGCTGCTCCCGTTGCAGTACGCCGACTCCCCGGACCAGGTCGAGGAGGAGCGCCGGCTCGCGTACGTCGCGATGACCCGCGCCGGTGACCACCTGCACGTCTCCTGGGCCCAGGCGCGTCAACCCGGTGGTCGGCGCGCGCGCGCGATCAGCCCGTTCCTCGCCGACCTTCCGGCGGTGACCGCGTCGTCGGGCGGCGGCCCGGTCGGCGGCGTGCGCCGACGCGGCTCCGGCACTGCGCGCACCGATCGTCGCCGGACGGGTCCGGCGCGCTGCCGGGTGTGCGGCAAGGCGCTGGTGACCCCGCCCGAGCGGACCCTCGGACGGTGTTCGACCTGTCCGGGCAGCACCGACGAGGTCGTGCTCGAGGCACTGCGCGCCTGGCGACTGGCGACCGCCCGCGAGCAGGCGGTGCCGGCGTACGTCGTCTTCACCGACGTCACGCTGACGGCGATCGCCGAACAACTCCCGGCCGGGGCGGACGAGCTCGCGCGAATCCCGGGGGTCGGGCCGAAGAAGCTCGCCGCGTACGGGTCGGCGATCCTCGACCTCGTCGCGACCACGCGGGCGGCGGCGCGAACCTGAGCCGGCGGTTGGCGTGATCGCCGGACTTCCCGGCCGTCGTGCTCCATCCTTGGTCGGACACACCGCCGACGGGAGGACCCCACCATGCTCAACGTGTCGATCCTGCTCGAGGACAGTGCCCGCCGGTACCCCGACCGCGCCGCCCTCGTCCTCGGCGAACTACGGCTGACCTACGCGCAGGTCGACCACCTGGCCAACAAGGTCGCCAACCTGCTGATCGAGCGCGGGGTCCGCCCCGGCGACCGCGTCCTCGTGCTGTGCCCGAACCTGCCGGACTTCGTGACGATCTACTACGGCATCCTCAAGGCCGGAGCGATCGTCGTGCCGGTGAACACGTTGCTGCGCGCGCGCGAGATCGAGTACCACTTGCGCGACTCCGGCGCCGTCGCCTTCTTCTGCTTCGCCGGCACGCCCGAGCTGCACACCGGTGAGGAGGGTCGGGCGGCGTTCGACGCGGTCGACGGATGCCGGGACCTGTTCGTCGTCAGCAACCCCGCCGATCCGGCGGAGCAGCTGACGACGCATGTGGCCGACGTCGCCGCGACGAATCCCGGCGCGCTGACCGACGAGACCGATGTGGCGGTCATCTTGTACACGTCCGGCACCACCGGGCAGCCCAAGGGCGCGCAGTTGTCCCACTCCAACCTGGTGATGAACGCGCTCGCGGCGATGCGCCTGCTCGACGTCACGTCGACCACGCATGACACCCACCTCGTCGCGCTGCCGCTGTTCCACTCGTTCGGCTCGAGCGTGCAGATGAACATGGGCTTCGCCGCGGGTGCGACGCTCGTGCTGATGCCGCGGTTCGACCCGAAGGCGGCGTTGCAGGCGATGCTGGCCAACCGCGTCACCGTGTTCGCGGGAGTCCCGACGATGTACTGGGCGATGCTCAACGCCCTCGACGACACGATCGACATCGACGAACTGCGCGCGAACATGCGCATGGCGGTGTCCGGCGGATCGGCGCTGCCGGTGCAGGTGCTCGAGGACTTCGCCAAGCGCTTCGGCATCGGCATCCTGGAGGGCTACGGGCTGTCCGAGACCAGTCCGGTCGCGACGTTCAACCAACTCGGTCGGCCGAACCGGCCGGGATCGATCGGTGAGCCGGTGTGGGGGATCGAGGTCAAGCTCGTCGACCCGGAGTGGAACACCGTCGAGGGGGCCGACGTCGTCGGCGAGATCGCCATCCGCGGTCACAATGTCATGCGCGGGTACCTGAACCGGCCGGAGGCGACGGCGGAGGTCATGCGTGACGGGTGGTTCCGCACCGGCGACCTGGCCACGCGCGACGCCGACGGCCTGTACTACATCGTCGACCGCGCGAAGGACATGATCATCCGCGGTGGGCTGAACGTCTACCCGCGCGAGGTCGAGGAGGTGCTCATCACCCACCCGCAGGTCTCCCTCGTCGCGGTGATCGGCGTGCCGGACGCGGAGTCCGGCGAGGAGATCAAGGCGGTCGTGATCCGTACGCCGGGTGCGGAGGTGTCCGAGGCCGAGTTGATCGCGTGGTCGAAGCAGAACATGGCCGCCTACAAGTACCCGCGGATCGTGCAGTTCGTCGAGTCGATGCCGATGACGAGCACCGGCAAGATCCTCAAGCGCGAGTTGTCGTAGGGCGTGCGCGTCCGGTCACGGTGAGCCGAACTCCGGGATCCATCGCCGGAGTTCGGCCCGCATCGGCACCGTCGCGTCGAGCTGGCACAAGACGGCGACGCAGCCCAGCCACACCCGGTGGATGAGCAGGTATGACGGCGGCAGGTTCAACTTCAGTCCGATCGTGTAGTCGGGCCGGCGCACGTCCTTCAGCCGCCCGAAATGGGTGCGCATCCACCCGCGGTCGAAGTGGAAGCGTTCGTGGCGGGCCGGTTCGACGAACGGGCTGAGGTAGTCGAGCACGAGTTGGGCGTCCACCTCGACCCCGGGCCGGATGAACCCCTCCGCGCGCAGGCCGTCGGCGACGGTCGACGCGTCGCCGGCCATCGCGATGCGCAGGAGCCGTCCCATCGCCGGTGGCAGGCCGTCGGGCAGCTCGGCCACGGCGCCGAAGTCGACGACGCCCAGGCGCCCGTCGGGGGTGATGCGGAAGTTGCCCGGGTGCGGGTCGGCGTGCAGCAGGCCGGCACGCGCCGGGCCGCTGAGCAGGAACCGCTCGTACAACTCCCCGGCGCGATCGCGTTCGGCCGGCGTGCCGTCGGCGATGATCGCGGACAGCGGGCGACCGTCGACCCACTCGGACACCAGCACGTGCGGCGCGGCGGCGAGCACATGCGGGACGACGAACTCCGGATCGGCCTCGTACGCGGCGGCGAACCGCCGCTGGGAGTTGGACTCGTGCAGGTAGTCCAGTTCCTCGATCGCGCGCTCGCGCAGTTCGGTGAGCAGCGGCTTGATGTCCAGTCCGGGGATCCACGACGCGAACACCCGGCCCAGTCGGGACAGTTGGTTCAGGTCCGAGACGAAGGCCTTGTCCGCGCCGGGGTACTGGACCTTGACCGCGACGGTGCGCCCGTCGCGCCAGATCGCCTTGTGCACCTGCCCGATCGACGCGGCGGCCACGGGCGTGTCGTCGAACTGCGCGAACCGTGATCGCCAGGTCGGGCCGAGTTCGTCGGGGAGGGCCGAGCCGAGTTCGTCGGCGAGTGCCGAGCCGAGTTCGTCGGCGAGGATGGAGTGGATGGTGGCGGCCGGCAGCGGCGGCGCCGCCTCCTGCAGTCTCGTCAGTGCCTGCCGATACGGCCCGGCCACCTCCTCGGGCATCGCGGCCTCGAACATGCTCATGGCCTGCCCCATCTTCATGGCGCCGCCCTTGAGTTCACCGAGGACCTTGAACATCTGCTCGGCCGTTCGGGCCTGCACCTCGGCCGTCACCGCCTCGGCCGGCCTCCCGCCGATGCGCTTGCCCAGCCCCCAGGCGGCGCGGCTGGCGTGGGCCGCCGGCAGCGCGGCGATCTTGACGCTGCGGGTGATCGCGCTCCGCGGGATCTCCACCATCGGGGCATTGTGCCGCGCCGCCACGTCGCCGGGCTCAGTCGGCCTGCGCCCACGTGCACCCGCACAGTGGATGGATCGGCCGCGGCAGGACGGTTGCCCGCGCCGTCGGCAGGACGATCTCGATCGCGTGATCGGTGTGCGTCCGGCCCGGGTCGTCGACCCACGCGCGGGCCATCGCCGCCGCGGTGCTCGCGGCCAACACCGCGAGCAGCGGATCCACCGGCGGCGTCCGCATCGCGCGGACGGCGTGCGCCCACTGGACCGCGAGCAGCGGCCATGCGGGGTCGGCGTCCCTGCGGTGGAGTTGCGCGCACCGCAGGCAACTGGATCGACCGGGGTCCACGACGGGACCGACGACGGCCCGACGACCCCACACGACGACCGGCAGGTGCGGCCCCTCGACCTCCGGGGCGATACCTGTCGCCTCGGGCTGGCCGACCTGCGCGAGGACGGTGAAGGTGGCGCTCGGTCCGTCGACCAGGCGCAGCCCGGCCTGGTCGAAGGCGGCCCGCGTCGGTGTCGCGACGGGTTCGTCGCCGACGACGCCGACCGCGGCACCGGCGCGCGCGGCCACCGCGGCGTACGCGGCCGGGATCGATCCGAGCGTGTCGATCGCGGCACCCAGGCGCGCCCATGCGGCCGGCCGTGCGCTCGCCGTCGCCCAGCGGATCGAGTCGGGGACCTGTGCGGCGTCCTCGATGGCCGGGACGCCGCGCGCGGCGCGCAGCAGGCGACGGGCGCGGGCGACCTCCAGTGGCAGTTCGTCGACGATCTGCCCGGTCTCCCGCAGTCCGTCCAGGCCGGTCAACCAGTCCGCGTCGAGCGCGGTCACGTCGGTGACGATCGCGCGGTCCCCGAGCGTGATCGTCGTCGCGTCGCGCCACAGGATCGGGCACTCGACCCGCCACCGCGGTCGCCGCAGGCCGGCCAGTTCGGGGATGTCGTCGACAGTGGTGGGCTGGCGGGTCACCGTCGGACCGTGCCGGCGGCCCCCTGTGGATCGCCACTGGCGGTCCACACCGCCGATGCGCTAGTGGCGCGCCGGTGTTGAGGTTCGCGCCGGTGTTGAGGTTCGCTCCGGTTCGCGAGCGTCGAACCGGGTCGAACCTCAACACCCGCGCCGACGTCACGGTCGTCGTCGGTCCTACGACCGGCGGGGGTCCAGTGGCGAGCGGGCGCGGGCCCAGATCTCCCAGGTGGCGCGGGGCCGCACCCACGGGTGCGCGCCGGCGGCGAGGTGGACCTCGAACGGCTGGGCGGCGACCTCGAAGTCCGGACCGAGCGCGGCCCGGACCAGGCCGATGTCCGCCTGCGCAGGCACGGTGCCCAGGATCGTCCACTCGCCGGCGAACCGGCGCATCCGTTCGGTCGCCGTCGGCAGTGCGGCGAGCAGGTCGTCGAGCATCGTGATCCCCCGTTCGGAGCGTCACTCAACCACAGCGTCGGACCGTGGTTCGACGGCGGGTCCACCCGGAATGTCCGTTTCGATCGGATACATCCCGATTCTCGTGGCGGGTTGATAGCCCCGGGTCGACCTGCCGCGGGGCGGCCTGCCTTAGGGTTTGTGCGGGCTGGCTGAGCGGCTGCCCCGAAGGCGGCACCGGTCGCCGACCGCGGTGACGCGGGAGACACGGAAGACACAGGAGGGCCGATGGCCGAGAGCTACACCGGCGAGGCGTACTGCGTGAAGTGCAAGGAGAAGCGGGAGTTCACCGGCCACGTCGAGGAGACCAACGGCCGCCGCTTCGCGAAGGGCATCTGCCCGACCTGCGGAACCAAGGTGACGCGGATCCTCGGTAAGGCCTGATCGACTCACGGACGCTCGGGGCGAGGGTGGCCGACTCCGGTCGCCCTCGCCCCGTCCGGTTTCCCGGCCGGCCGGGGCGCCGCCACACGGCGTATACCGTTCAGTCATGAGCATTCCCTTCGGCTTCGGCCAGCCCGACGACAGCGACGGCACGCCGCAGCCCGGTGGGCCCGGTGGTGCGGGCGGGTTCGACCTCAACTCCCTCGGTGCAGCGCTGCAGCAGCTCGGGGCGATGATGCAGGCCGGGTCGGTGGGCCCGGACGCCGGTGGCCCGGTCAACTGGTCGATGGTCGCCGACATCGCACGCAAGACGGTCGCCGCGGGCGGTGACCCCTCCGTGACGCAGGCGGACAGCCGCGCGGTCGAGGACGCGGTGCGGCTCGCCGACGTCTGGCTGGACCCGGTCGTCACCTTCCCGGCCGTCGCGGCCACGGCCACCGCGTGGAGTCGGTCGGAGTGGTTGGAGCACACCGCGCCCGCATGGCGCACGATCGTCCACCCGATCGCCGAGCACATGCAGCAGGTCGTCGGCCAGACGATGGGATCGGTCAGCGCCGCGGACCTCGACCCGCAGGAACTGGCGGAGCAGTTGCCGGAGCAGGTCCGGGCGATGCTGCCCGGCGGCGTGCCCCCGGACCTGGCCCAGATGCTCGGACCCATGCTCGGCATGATGCAGCAGTTGGGGGTCGTGGCGTTCAGTGCGCAACTGGGCCAGGGCCTGGCGGCGTTGGCCGGCGAGGTGCTCGGCGCCTCGGACATCGGGATCCCGCTGACCGAGCACCCGCAGCCGGCGTTGTTGCCCCGGAACGTGGCCGAGTTCGGTGCCGGGCTGGGCCTGGCGGTCGACGACGTCCGGCTCTACCTGGCCCTGCGCGAATCGGCGCACCAGCGGCTGTTCGCCCATGTCCCATGGCTTCGGGCGCGGGTGATCGGGGCCGTGGAGGAGTACGCGCGTGGAGTGCGGGTCGACCCGGACCGCATGCGCGACGCGATGGGCGATGTCGACCTCAGCGACCCGCGGGCGTTGGAGAAGGTGATGGGCAGCGGGCTGCTCCAGCCGGCGGACACCGACGAGCAGCGGGCGGCGCTCGCTCGCCTGGAGACCCTGCTCGCGCTGGTCGAGGGGTGGGTCGACGACGTCGTCGACCAGGCGGCCGGCGAGCGGCTGCCGGCGGCGGTGCGGCTGCGGGAGACGATCCGCCGGCGCCGGGCGGCGGGCGGGCCGGCCGAGAAGACCTTCGCCACGCTCGTCGGGATGGAACTGCGGCCACGACTGGCGCGCGAGGCGGCGACGCTGTTCGCCGTCGTGCGCGCCGGACGGGGGGCGGCCGCGCGCGACGGCCTGTGGGGCCACCCCGACCTGCTGCCCGGGCCGCAGGACCTGTCCGACCCGCTGGGCTTCGCCGAGACGAGCACCGGCGATCTGGCTTTCGGGACGGACCTCGCCGACGATCCCGGTGCCGACGGCGGACCCGGCGACGACGTGTGAGCGGCGGGCTGCATGCCGACGCGCGGGCGCTGCTGGCATCGTGGCCGGTGGCCGACCACGGACAACGCGAACTCGTCGGGCAGTACCTCGCGCACCTGGACGCGCACGCGGACGCCATGTGGCGGGAGTGCGGCGTCGGGCACCTGACGGCCAGCGCGCTCGTCGTCGACGAGGACCGCACCCGCACGTTGCTCACGCTGCACCCGCGCGCGGGCCGCTGGGTGCAGTTGGGCGGGCACTGTGAGCCGTCGGACCGGACCCTGCGCGCGGCCGCCGCGCGCGAGGCCCGGGAGGAGAGCGGCATCGCCGCGGTCCAGGTGTCGACCTGGCCGCTGCGGGTCGACCGGCATGCGCTGGTCTGCTCCGGCGGACCCAGTGTGCACCTGGACGTGCAGTTCGGTGCGGTCGTGTCGCGCGACGCCGTCGCGGTGATGAGTGCGGAGTCCGCGGACCTTCGGTGGTTCCCGCTCACCGCCCTCCCCGACGGGGTCGACGACTCCGTACGGGCCCTGGTGGCCGCCGCGCAGGCGGGTTGATCCGGCCATCGCGGCCCACCACCGGCCGGCGCGGCGGGCTCGCCGGGCCCGGCCGGCGCGGCGAGTTTTCGTCCACAGGCTGTTGGTCGGCATCACCCCTGGTCGGGCCCCATGACCGGCTCCCGCTGCGGCCCGTGGTCCCCAGCCCCACCCACGCACGGTCCACAGGTCGATCCGGCGTTGTGCACCTGGCCGCGCACAGGTTGCCCACACCTACCGCGGACCGGTTGCGGTGTTCGGATTGACTGCCCCGGAGCGCGGTCCGTAGGTTCGCGACCTGTTGGGCCCCCGGGATAACACGACCCGTTCGCAGGGGAAGGCGAGCGGCTCGAAGTGCCCCCGGGGGCTCAGTCGTCCGCGCTGCCGCGCGGCACCGGCGAACTCGTCGCGTACCCTGGGAACGAATCGTCGCGAGATCCCGTCGGACCGCAGATCGTGGTCGCGATGCGTGGGACCGGTCAGGAGTCGTTCGGTGCAGGCGCTCATGTGGTGGCTCATCCCCCTGGGCGCCACGGTACTGGCGGTGCTGTTCGTGATGCTGCGCAGCCGGCCGACCAAGCCGACGACGGCGGAGGACTCGATGGAGCGGCTGCGACGGATGCAGCAGGCGATGGAACGGCCGATGCCCGACGGCGCCCGGATCGACGACCCCCGTGAGGGGTCGTGAGCGATCCGGTCGTGAGCGTGCCCGAGCCGGCCGCGTCGACCCGGCCCGAGCCGATGCCGACCGTGTGGGGGATGACCCGGCGTGGCTGGACCCTCGCGATCAGCGCGGTGGCCCTGCTCGCCCTCGTCGCGGTCGCGTTCTTGCTCCCGGTCCCGTTCGTCCGCCTCGCACCCGGTCCGACGTTCGACGTGCTCGGCGACGTCGACGGCACGGCGGTCATCGCGATCGAGGGGACCACGACCTACCCCGTCGACGGTTCGCTGGACATGACGACGGTCCTGGAGTCCGGCGGCCCGCGCGGTGGGCTGACGTTCGCCGCGGCGATCGCGTCGTGGTTCAACTCCGCCGACGCGGTCGTGCCGCGTGAGCTGCTGTTCCCCGACGACATGACCGGAGAACAGGTCCGCGCCCGGCAGGCGATGCTGTTCAGCACCTCGGAGTCCAACGCCGTCGCGGCGGCGATGACGTACCTGGGCAAGCCGGTGACGGTCGAGACGGTCGTGACCGCCGTGTACGGCGACACGCCCGCCGCCGGTGTGCTGGAGCCCAAGGACGTCCTCGTGTCCGTCGACGGCAAGCCGGTCACCGACAGTGGGCAGGTGGCGCAGGAGATCCGAAGCCGGCCGGTCGGGTCCGAGATCGCCTTCGAGGTCGAGCGCGACGGGCAGCGCGAGCAGGTGACGGTCACGTCCGTCCCGAACCCGGACGACCCGGCGGTCCCGTACGTCGGGATCGGCGTCGGACCGCTGTTCTCCGGCCCGTTCCCGATCGACTTCGCGGTCGATCGGGTCGGCGGCCCGAGCGCCGGCCTGATGTTCGCCCTCGGGATCGTCGCCAAGCTCAGCCCGGACGATCTGACCGGGGGTCGGCACATCGCCGGTACCGGCACCATCGACCCGGACGGGACGGTCGGCCCGATCGGCGGTATCCGGCAGAAGCTGGCCGGCGCCCGAGCGGCCGGCGCGACGATGTTCCTCATGCCCCGCGCGCACTGCGCCGAGGCGGCCGGTCACGTCCCGGACGGCCTCACGGTCGTCCCGGTCGCGACGTTGGCCCAGGCGGTCGCCGCGGTCGAGGACTACGTGGCCGGGCGCACCCTGCCCACCTGCCCGGTCGAGGGCTCGGCATAGGTTGACGCGATGACGCAGGGGCAACCGACAACCGTCCGCCGGCGTGGAGTGCTGCTGCCGACGATCGTCGTCCTCGCGCTCCTCGTCGGCGCCTGGGTCGTGTTCGCGGCGGTGTACACCGACTGGCTGTGGTTCGACTCCGTCGAGATGACGTCGGTGTTCACGACCACCGTGATCACGCGGGTGATGTTGTTCGCGACCTTCGGGATCACGCTCGCGGTCGTCGTCGCGGTGGCGATGTGGCTCGCGTGGCGCACCCGGCCGACGTTCGCCGCCCTGACGCCGGAGCAGGCCAGCCTCGAGCGCTACCGGATCGCCGTCGAGCCCTACCGCCGCCGGATCACCGTGGTCGCGGCGACGGGCATGGGCCTGCTCGCCGGGCTGACCGCGTCGGCCGAGTGGGGCGAATACCTGCTGTGGCGCAACGCCGTCCCGTTCGGGATCACGGATCCGCAGTTCGGGATGGACCTGTCGTTCTACACCTTCACGCTGCCGTTCGCCCGCTTCGTCGTCGGCTTCGCCTTCGTTGCGGTACTCGTCGCACTGGCCGCCGTCGTCGTCGTCCAGTACGTGTACGGCGGGCTGCGGCTGCAGCCGCGCGGTGACCGGGCCACGGCCGCGGCCCAGGCGCAGGTGAGTGTCCTCATCGGCCTGTTCGTGGTGGTCAAGGCCGTGTCGTACTGGCTGGACCGGTTCGAGCTCGTCACGCAGAGCCAGCAGCTCGTCGCCGGGTTCACCGGGCTGAAGTACACCGACGTCCACGCCGTCCTGCCCGCGTTGAACATCATGATCGCGGTGTCCGTGCTGGTCGCCGTGCTGTTCTTCGTCAACGCGTTCCGTCGGCACTGGGCGATCCCGGTGATCGGTGCCGCGTTGATGGTGCTCAGCAGCGTCGTCGTCGGGACGGTCTATCCGATGATCGTGCAGCAGTTCACGGTGCGGCCCAGTGAGCTGGTCAAGGAGCAGCCGTACCTCGAGCGCAACATCGCCGCGACCCGCGCCGCGTACGCGATCGCCGACGCGAAGGTGAGCGACTATCCGGGCACCGTGTCGGCGCCGTCGGCCGAGGTCCTCCAGGCGAGCAAGGGGACGCTGACGAACATCCGACTGCTCGACCCCGCGGTCGTGTCCCCGACGTACAACCAGCTGCAGCAGATCCGCGGCTACTACGCGTTCAACCCCCGGCTCGACATCGATCGCTACACCCTGGACTCCGCCCAGCGCGGAGCCGTCGTTGCCGTCCGGGAGATCAACCTCGCCGGCATCCCGGAGGGCCAGCGCAACTGGACCAACGAGCGGACGGTCTTCACGCACGGCTACGGGTTCGTGGCGGCGTACGACAACACGGCGCTGAGCAATGGAGCACCGGACTTCTTCGAGAGCGACATCCCGCCCGCCGGGAAACTCGACATCACCCAGCCACGGGTGTACTTCGGCGAGGCGAGCCCGGCGTACAGCATCGTCGGCGCGCCAGCGGGGACACCGTCGGTCGAGTTGGACTACCCCGACGACGCCAGCCCGACCGGGCAGACGACGAACACCTACGGCGGCAGCGGCGGCGTGGCGATGGGGTCGCTGTTCGGCCGGGCCCTGTTCGCGACGAAGTTCCAGGACATCAACATCGTCCTGTCGGACCTGGTCAACGTGGACTCGAGGATCCTGTGGGACCGGGATCCGCTCACCCGCGTGGAGAAGGCCGCGCCGTGGCTGACCGTCGACCAGGACCCCTACGCGGTCGTTGCCGACGGCCGGATCAAGTGGATCGTCGACGGGTACACGGTGTCCAACGAGTACCCGTACAGCAGCAGGGTGAGCCTGAGCGACGCGACGGCGGACTCGATCAGCGTGCGGACGCTGCCCGCGCAGTTGCAGCCCACCGACCAGGCCAACTACATGCGCAACTCCGTCAAGGCCGTCGTCGACGCGTACGACGGGACGGTCACGCTGTACGCCTGGGATCCGAGCGACCCGGTGCTGCAGACCTGGATGAAGGCCTTCCCCGGCACGGTGCAGCCGGCGTCGGAGATGACCGCGGCGGTCGAGGCGCACGTGCGCTACCCGCAGGACCTGTTCAAGGTGCAGCGCACGATCATGAGCCGCTACCACGTGACGGACCCGTCGACGTTCTACAACGGCACCGACGTGTGGATCGTGCCCGACGACCCGACCGAGAGCCCCGCGCAGGTCTTCCAGCCGCCGTACTACCTGACGCTGCAGATGCCCGACCAGGACCAGCCGGCGTTCTCGCTGACGACGACCTTCGCCCCGCAACGGCGCCAGACGCTCGCTGCCTTCATGGCCGTGGACTCCGCCCCGGGACCGGGCTACGGCACGATGCGCGTCCTGCAGTTGCCGAGCAACACCACGATCCCCGGACCGCAGCAGGTGCAGAACAATTTCGAGTCCGATCCGCTGGTCAGCTCGCAGTTGTCGCTGTTGCGCCAGGGTGGTTCGGACGTCGTCCTGGGCAACCTGCTGAGCCTGCCCTTCAACGGCGGCCTGCTCTACGTCGAGCCGGTGTACCTGCGGGCGAACACCGAGGGCTACCCGCTGCTGCGCAAGGTGCTCGCCGGCTACGGCGAGAACGTGGCGCTGGAGAACTCGTTGGACCTGGCGTTGGCGAAGGTGCTCGGGTCCACGCCGGGGACCGAGGCGGAGCCGGGGCCGGGCACCGGCGGTGAGACGTCACAAGGTCCGGGCGACGGCACGGCCGCCACGCCTTCGCCGGCCCCGACTCCGGGCACCGACCCGGCCGCCGACCTCACGGCCGCGATCGCCGCCGCCCAGCAGGCCTACGAGGACGGTCAGCGGGCGCTGGCCCGCGGCGACTTCGCCGCGTACGGCCAGGCGCAGGACGCGCTCAAGCGCGCGTTGGACGACGCGGCCCGAGCACAGGCGCAGCTGACCGGCACGCCGGCGACCACCCCGTCCGCGGAACCGAGTGCGAGCCCGTCGCCGGGGGCCGCGGCGTAGCCACGGCGGCACGGCGTAGCCACGAGGGTGCACGCTCCGCCGATGTGCCTCCGCCGCCGATTCGATAGCGGCATGATTCGCACGTGAGTACACAACCGGTCGCCGACCAGTCCCCACCGCCCTACCTGCGCGACGCCGCCGACGTCGCGACCGGCCTGGGCACGTCGATCGACGACGGCTTGTCCGTCGCCGAGGCGGCGAGCCGGCTGAGCACGTACGGGCCGAACCACATCGACGGGGAGAAGCCCCCGTCCGCGGTGACGCTCGCACTGGCGCAACTGCGCGATCCGATGAACATCATGCTCGTCGCCGTCGCGATCGTCAGCGCGATCATCGGGCAGTGGTCGACCGCCTGCGTCGTCGCCGGCCTGGTGTTGCTGAACATCGGACTGGGCACGAACCAGGAACTGAAGGCCCGGGCGAGCGTGGACGCCCTGTCCAAGATGCAGGTCCCCCAGTCGCGCGTCGTCCGTGGCGGGAAGGTCGAGATGGTCGATGCCGACGATCTCGTCCCCGGCGACGTCGTCCAGGTGGAGGCCGGCGACATCGTCCCCGCGGACGGTCGGATCGTGCGGTCCGCGACGTGCGAGACCCAGGAGGCGGCGCTGACCGGCGAGAGCGCACCGATCGCCAAGGACGCCGCGACGCTCGCCGGGCCGGACGTCGCACTCGGCGACCGGGCGAACATGCTCTTCCAGAACACGTCCGTCACCCGGGGCACCGCCACGATCGTCGTCACGGGCACGGGGATGACGACCCAGATGGGACAGATCGCGACGATGCTGTCCTCGGTCAAGCGCACCCGGTCGCCGCTGCAGCAGGAGCTGGGTGCGCTGACCCGGATCATCGGGATCATCGCCTGGGCGGCGGTCGCGGTCATCGTGGTCGTCGGGCTCGCGCGTCACCAGCCGATGAGTCAGGTCCTCCTCGTGGGCGTGTCGATGGCCATCGCCGCGATCCCCACCGGCATGCCGGCGTTCGTGTCGGTCCTCCTCTCGCAGGGGGCGAAGGCCCTCGCCGCCGCGAAGGCGGTGGTGAAGAACCTCAACGACGTCGAGACGCTCGGGGCGACCAGCGTCATCAACAGCGACAAGACCGGCACGCTGACGATGAACGAGATGATGGTGAACTCGTTGTACTTCGCGGGCAACTGGTACACCGTCGAGGGCGAGGGGTACCGCAAGTCGGGCCAACTGCGCTGCGCGGCCGGGTTGACCGCCCCGGACTTCACCCGGCTGGCCTACGGGTTGGCCCTGTGCAGCGATGCGACGGTCGCCGACGACGGCACGGTCGTCGGCGACCCGACCGAGGCCGCTCTGGTCGTCCTGGCGGCGAAGATCGGGGTGGACGCCGAAGAGACGCGCCGGACGTACGCGCGACTGGGCGAGGTGCCGTTCGACTCGGAGTACAAGTTCATGGCCACGTTCCACCGGGTTCCGATGGACGGTGCGCAGCGGCTGGTCGTGCTGGTGAAGGGCGCGCCGGACGTCATCCTGGCCCGCTGCACGTCGGTCGTCACCGGCACCGGCGCCGGACCGGATCCGATCGCCGACGACGGTCGCGCGATCGCCGACGCGAACGAACGCCTGGGGGCGCAGGGGCTGCGCGTCCTGTCCTTCGCCGTCCGGGTGCTCGACGAGTCCGAGGCGGCCGCCCTCGAGACGGACCCGATGTCGCTAGTCCACGATCTCGCGTTCGCCGGGCTCGTCGGAATCATCGATCCGTTGCGGCCCTCGTCGAAGAAGGCCGTCGACGTCGCGCACGCGGCCGGGATCGACGTCCGGATGATCACCGGTGACCACGCGGTGACGGCTGCCGCGATCGGCAAGGATCTCGGACTGGGCCCGGGCGCGATCAGCGGCGCCGAGCTCGCCGCGATCAGCGACGCGGAACTGAAGGCACGGTTGCCGCAGTTGCACGTCTTCGGCCGGGTCACGCCGGATGACAAGCTCCGGCTCGCGCGGGTCATGCAGGAGGAGGGGATGATCGTCGCGATGACCGGCGACGCGGTCAACGACGCGGCGGCGTTGAAGCAGGCCGACATCGGCGTCGCGATGGGGACGGGCAGCGAGGTCACCAAGCAGGCCGCCCGGATGATCTTGACCGACGACAACTTCGGCACGCTGGTCCACGCGATCGAGCTGGGGCGCATCACTTACGACCGGATCGTGTCGTACGTGCGCATCCAGATGACGCAGTTGATCTCGCTGATCCTGCTGTTCCTGGCCGCGACCGCGTTCAACGTCAACGGCGGCGTCGCGCTGACCCCGACGATGGTGCTGTTCATCGGCCTGTTCGTCATCGTCTTCCCCGTGCTGGTCGTCGGCACCGGCCCGGGCGCGCCGGACATCATGACGCGGCCGCCGCGCGATCCGAAGGTCCCGGTGTCGAACCGGGCCGCGGTCACCCGGTGGATCGTGTACGGCCTCGTGCGGTTCCTCGCGGCGTTCGCGTGCCTGGTGCTCGCGCCGGCGACGGCGAACGAGGGTGGGGCCAGCGTGGCGATGACGATGTGCTTCGTCGTCCTCGCCCTCAGTTCGGTCGCCGGCGGGCTGGTCCTGCGGCGGGATCCGGACACGGGCCTGACGCCGCCGATCATGAAGGCACTGCGGCTGCTGTCGATCCCCACCGTCATCGTCCTCCTGGCGACCGAACTGGGGTTCTTGCAGGAGTTCTTGACGGTGACGTCGTTGACCAGCGGGCAGTGGGCGATCGTGCTCGCGCTGGTCGTCCTGACGGCCGTCGTCCCCGAGCTGGACAAGGCGATCCGACGCGGGCGTGAGGTCCGGCCGGCAGAGGCCACCGGCGTACGGGAGGCCGTCGAACCGGCGCGGACCCGCGCCCTGACAGGAGGAACCCGATGAGCAAGTCCGACAGCAAGGGCAAGGGCAAGGGCAAGTCCGGCAAGGCGGGCAAGGCCGACACCGGCACGCACACGCCCGGACCCGGTGGCCGACCGTCCGCCGACGCCGCAGCCGCGGGTGGTCTCGCGGTGCCGGACGAGGGGCGGCCGCGGATGAAGGAGAAGGAGTACGAGGAACTCCTGCGTCCGCTGCACGGGGAGCTCGTGGCGATGCAGGAGTGGGTCAAGACGACCGGCGCGAAGGTGCTCATCGTCTTCGAGGGACGCGACACGGCCGGCAAGGGCGGCACGATCAAGGCGATCACCGAGCGGGTGAGCCCGCGGGTCTTCAAGGTGGTCGCGCTGCCGGCGCCGACCGAGCGCGAGCGGTCCCAGCTGTACGTGCAGCGGTACATCGAGCACTTCCCGGCCGCCGGCGAGGTCGTCATCTTCGACCGCAGCTACTACAACCGGGCCGGGGTCGAGCCGGTGATGGGATTCTGCACACCCGAGCAGTCGCGCCTGTTCTTGGAACAGGTTCCCGGGTGGGAGAAGGCGATGGTCGGCTCGGGCATCATTCTGCTGAAGTACTGGCTCGAGGTGAGCATGGACGAACAGTCCCGACGCCTGCGCAACCGGGTCAACGACCCGCGCAAGACGTGGAAGCTGTCGGACATGGACCTGAAGTCGTACGCCCGCTGGTACGACTACTCGCGCGCCCGCGACGCGATGTTCACCGCGACGCACACCGGGTGGGCGCCGTGGTTCGTGACGAACACCGACGACAAGCGCCGCGGCCGGCTGAACATCATCACGCACCTGCTCAGCCGGGTGCCGTACACCGCGCAGCCGGAGCGCACCGTGAAGTTCCCGCGTCGACAGGCGGCCGGCGACTACGTCGAGCCGGCCCTTCATGACCTCGCCACGCTCGACCGCGCCGTACTCAAAACCCGCCGCCGCCCGAAATTCCCGGAAACGCGCCACGCGGCTTGACCGCCCCCGGCCTCAC
>CAYMNG010000013.1:20325-33001 GCA_964391765.1 uncultured Bifidobacteriaceae bacterium
GAGCCGGCGTTGCTCGCCGAGGAGATCCCGATCCGGTACTGACGTCCGTCGACCGGCACCGGCGCGATCGGGCACGATACGCACGTGGGCGGTCTGAGCCGGCGGGCGTTCCTCGCGACGGTCGCGGGCCTGGCGGCGGCGTGGCGGTTGCCGCACGACGCGCTCGGTCGGCAGTTGAGCACGTCGGCGGCACCGGGCACGGGCCCGACCACTGTCGGGCAGACGATCCTGTTCGGCCCGGTCCGGTCCGGCAGTTTCCGCGCGTTGACGACCGGACCGGGGGAGCCGTACTACCCGCGATTGGATGTCACCGGCGAGATCCCGGACCCGGCGCGTGCGACACGGCGGCGCAGCCTGGCGTACTTCGGCCATCTGACCGACATGCACATCATCGACGCGCAGAGCCCGGCGCGCATGGAGCCGATGATCGCCGAGGATCACGCACTGTGGGCCGGGGCGTTCCGGCCGCAGGACACGTTGACGACGCACGTCGGCGCGGCCGTCGTCCGCAGCATCGCCGCCGTACGCCACTCCCCGGTCACCGGTGCGCCGATGGCCGCCGCGTTCGTCACCGGCGACTCGACGGACATGCTCAGCCACCTGGAGACCCGGTGGTACGTCGACCTTCTCGACGGGACGCCGTTGACGCCGAACTCGGGCCTGCCCGGCACCTACGACGGCGTGCAGTCGTGGGCCGAGGCCTTCTACGCGTACCACCCGGACGATCCGGGTGACGACCGGTTCGGGGCGTACGGATTCCCGGCGGTGCCCGGGATGCTCATGGCCGCGGTCGGTCAACAAGTCGACAGCGGCGGCCTGCCCGTGCCGTGGTACGCGGTGTACGGCAACCACGACACGCTGTTCCTGGGAACGCTGGCCGTGCCGGACACGCTGCGCGCGTTCGCCGTCGGGTCGCGCAAGTTCTGGGACTGGCGGGCGCTGGGCCTGGACTACGTGGCGGGGTGGGCGTCGGACGCGTCGGCGGCCGGTCGGGTCGTGAATGCGGTGACGACGAACCTCGGGCAGCGGTTCGGGGCGCGATCGGTCGCGGCCGACCCGGCTCGGCGGCTGCTGTCGGCGCGGGAGTTCATGGCCGAGCACTTCGACACGACGGCGGAACCGGGGCCGATCGGCCACGGGTTCACGGCGGAGGCCATGAGCGCGGGCCGGACGTACTGGGCGGCCGATGTCGGCCCGGCCGTCCGCGCCCTCGGGCTGGATACCTGCAACGCCGTCGCCGGTCCGGACGGGGCGGTGCCGCGCGAGCAGTTCGACTGGGTGGCCACGCAGTTGGCGCGGGCGCAGGCCGACCGACGGCTGGTCGTGCTCTTCAGCCACCACAACTCGTTGACCTTGGAGAACGCGGCGGCACTGGCGACGTCGCCGCAGGAGTTCGTGCACGCCGACGAGTTCGTCGCCCTGCTGCTGCGCTTCCCCGTCGCGGTGGCGTGGGTGAACGGGCACTCGCACATCAACACGGTGACCCCGCACGCGCGACCGGACGGCTCCGGGGGGCTGTGGGAGATCACGACCGCGTCGTGCATCGACTTCCCGCAGCAGCAGCGGGTCGTCGAGATCGTGGACAACCAGGACGCGACGTTGAGCATCTTCGGCACGGCGATCGACCACGCGGCGCCGGCCGCGTGGGCCGGCGACCTCGGCGTCGAGGGTCTGGCGAGCCTGAGCCGGGAACTGTCGGCGAACGACTGGTTCGAGAGTCCGGCGATGCGGCGCGGTTCGCTGTTGGACCGGAACGTGGAGCTGCTGCTCCCGGCGCCGTTCGACGTCTCGGCGATCCCCGATGCCGCACTCGAGGCGGCCCAGGCGGCCGACCGGGCGCGCCTACTGGCGTGGGAGGCCGGATGGCCGCGGTGAGGCCGACGGTGTTGCGCAGTGGCCGATTCGTCATCGCGGCGGTCGCCGTGACCGGGACGCTGACCGGCTGCGCGTCGCAGATCGCCGCGCTCGCGCCCGTGGGCGGCGACGCCGTGACGACGGTTCGGACGGCGGCCATCGACGTCGTGACCGGACACGGCCTCCTGGTGAAGGAGGCGCCGCGATGCACGGCGACGACCGACGGATTCTCGTGCGTGGGTGCGGTGACCGACGGGTCGGCCATCGTCGTGTCCGCCCCGCTGAGCGCGGAGACGCTGCGGGTCCAGGTCGGTGGACGGGTGCTGTACGACGGTTCGGTGCAGGCTGTGCTCGACGCCGCCGCGCAGGGCAGCCCGCCGCCGGTGGGCGGGGATCCGGTGGTGGGCGGATGACGTACCGCTACTCGGCGTTGGCGTCCGCCGCCGCGCGCATGTGGCGCGGGTGGTCGGTGCTCGTCCCGGTGATCGTCGCGAACGCGTTCGTGCAGGCCGCGCTGGTGGTGCCGGCGGTGCCGATCGGCGGGTGGGCCTGGTGGGTGCTCGCGGTGGTCGGGGCGGTGACGCTCGCCGTCGGGTTCGGCCTCGTCGCGTCCGTCGCGCTCGGGGTCGGCGCCGGGCGCGTACGTTGGCCGGCGGCACTGGGAACCCTGCGCCGGGGCGGGCGTCGATACGCACTGTGGTCGCTGGCCTGGGCGGTCGCGGTCGCCGCCGGCTGGACGCTGTGGATCGTGCCCGGGATCGTCGTGGTGGCGGTGACGCCGTACCTGTTCCTCGCTGCGCTAGACGGGGCCCGCAACCCACTCGCCGTCGATCTGCAGGTGATCGGACGGCGGCCGTGGCGCTGGCTCCTGACGGTCGTGATCGCGCTGGTCATCGCCATGGTCGGCGTCCTCGTCGGCGGGTTGACGATGTTCTTCCTGCGCGGCGCCCTCGGGGCGGTGATCTGCTGGGTGCTCGGGGGTCTTCTCGTCGCCTGGTTCACGGTCGCGTGGGCGTTGATCTATCGCAGCGCGTCGGCCGACCGGCGGTGACGCCGCAGTCGGTCGGGTCCGGGTGGTCCGTCCGTGGTTCTTCATCGCGGCGGCGACGTGGGTCCGGATTTGGCCGGTGCGCCGCCGTGTCGTATCCTTTCCGAGCACGACAGCGACGCGGGGTGGAGCAGCTCGGTAGCTCGCTGGGCTCATAACCCAGAGGTCCCAGGTTCAAATCCTGGCCCCGCTACTGGACAGTTCGCCGACCGCGCAGTTATGAACTCGATGACTGCCCGGTCGGCGTTCTGCATTCGGCCCCTTCCGGACGTCAGGGCCATCCCCAGGTTGCGCCTGCGAGCGTGGCGGCATGACAAATCACTATGCCTGGTTGCCTGAGCGGGATTCGTTCGCGTTTGAGTCGTCGATATCGGAGGCGTCGGCCGCGGACATCGCGACTGTCGGGAGCTGTGGGTCGCCACGGGGTACGACGACCTGCGGCGGGCCGGACCGGATCGGGCGACGCTTCCGTAGAGGAGGTTCGCAGAGCGACACTGGGCTTCGCATCCGGCTCGCGTGCGGATGACGTCACCCTGCCGCTGGCAGCGGTCATTCGCTTCACCGGGCGAAGCGGAGCCGAGCTGATGGACCTCGTGCACGCCGGGACGCTGGAGCAGGTGCCCGGTCGGCAGCGATGCGAGCTCACGGTGGCGAGCTTGAGATCGTGGTTGGCCTCTACTGCATGACGGGCGATGCGTTTAGGCAGAACGACGTCGCTGCACAGCCTTGGCGTACTTGCGTGCACCGTTGGCGTTCATTCGCCATGTGGCGAATTGCACGCTGACGCCGTACGCGTCGGCGACGTCGTGGTCCGACCACTTGGAGACGGCGTGCGACTTCGCGGACTGGCTGGGGATGAGGAGTTCGCCGGCCAGTTCGTTTGCCTCGTCCTCCTGATTTTTGCCGAGGCCGCAGGCGCGCTGATCCGCTGAAATTGACGCGGCGAACTCGTGCTCCAACGCATGGTGGGCGCATTCGTGTGCAGCGGTCGACCGACGGCGGGTCATCGGATGGAAGTCGTTGTCGATCACGACAAATCCGCTGCCCAGGGGAATCAAGGCTCCGGAGATCTTGTCGCGGCTCTGGTCGGACAGTATGCGGCTCACGCCCGCGTCCAGTTCACTGATTCCCACGACCGGAATTCCGTAGGTTGAGAAGTACGCGTACGGATCGAAAGGATCCGTCGGTGCCAGTCCGAATTCGTTCCTGATCTCCAGTGCGAGCCGCACTGCGCCGGCCTTGAACCCCCGTTCCATCGCTACTCCGCAGCCCGCGTCCTCTTGAGGGCGACGGCGATGATGTCTTCCAGGTATTCGACGTCCTGGTCAGTCAAGTCCTTCCTCGCACGGAGGAGAGGAGCGAGTTCGGCCATGAGGGCTGGCTCCTCCTGTGAGTCGCCATGGTGTCGGAAGAACGTCTCGGCGGGGATTCGCAGCCAGGTGACCAACGTGGCGAATCCGTCGGCGTCAGGCTTCTGACCGTTCGCGATACGCGAGAGTAGGGAGGGGCTCACGCCGATCTCCTTCGCCAGGGAACGCCAGGACGGGTTCCCCATCTCCTGTCGAGCCGCGTTGAGGGCGGAGTGGAGCAGGGCCGGGTCGACGGATTCCTTGGACACCTGGCCATTGTTTCACTACTGACACGCCGACTCGCAAATGACACGTATGTGTTTTAGAATCGACGCAGTGAAGTGCAAATGAGATGGAGGTGACGGCGTGGGAGCAGGATCGGGTGGCGGATACGCGTCCTCGCCGAGTTCAGCGGCGGCCTTCCATCGGAACATCGAACGGCTCGCCTCCAAGTTCCCGCGCGACCAGCAAGGCCGATTTGGCAAGCCTGGGCGCCGTCCGGGAGTGCACATCGTGCGTACGCCCGACCCAGGGAAGACCGCCAAGCAGTTCTACGACACGCTGGGCAGCGGCGGAGTTGAGAAGCCGCTTCCTGGCGGAAAGGGTTGGCGTAGTCGGTTCGATGATGGTTCGTCGGTCGTCTACCGCCCCTCGTCCAAGTCGGGAAGCCCAGCAGTTGAGATCACCGTGAACACGGCGAAGGGTGATCGGTACAAGATTCACTTTGAGCACTAGGAGCCAGGCCATGATCGAGATTCACAACACGTTGGACGTGGAGTCGCTGCGACGCCTTGACGGGCTGCGCGGTGCGACCTTGCGTCGAATCTTTGGTGTCAATCTCGACGTTCGCCTGATGAGCGAGGACGTCAGTCTTGAGACCGACAAGGCAACCGTCACCTTGTGGGGCGATGTCGATGGGCTCGGAGACTGGGAAGGCTTCGACGGCCAATACGCGGTGCTGCACATTGACGACGGCGTTCCCCACATCTACGCCGCGAACGACCTTCGTGCCGCGCGGACGTCGGACGAGAACAGCTTCTTCTTCCATGCAGGGGATCGGATCCAAGACATCAGCATCGTGCGCGAGCACGTACGCAAGGACGTCGCAGGTGAGACCGAATGGGAATACACGACGGACAGTGCTGTCGTCTTCGACCTCTCTGGTGGCGTTCTCGCCATTTCGAAGTCTGCCCTCGACGCAGAGATGCTCGCCATCACTTTCGCCGATTCATGGGAGCAACTCACCATTCCGCCAGCAGGAGCCTTCTGGTTCCACTGGAACGAGATGGGCACGGAATTCGCCCGCAGCAGTGAACTCATCAGCCTCGATGACCTGATTGAAGGCTCAGGAAGCTGATGCGTGTTGCCCCGACGTCTAGCGCTGCAGCACTTCTTCTGCATGGCGCTCCGGAGGGGTATCCGCTTGGGCATCCGGTCGACGGAGAGCAGCACATCCCCCGACTGCGCGAGGTGCCCGAGAACCGCGTGCCCGAAGTGCTATGTGCGTTCAATGATCGTGGTCGTGCCGCCGATCCAAGCTCCGCAGGGCTGCACTTCTTCCGAGCCGACGAGACCCTCCTGCCCATCATTGGCAGTCCCGCCAAGTACGCGCTTACGTTCGCTCCCTACCGCGTGGTCCTGACTCCAGACCTGACGATCGGAGAGGCAATGCCTCCGTGGCAGCGAGCGCGCGCAGTCGCACTGTCGCGCATGGCGGGAGTCGTGTGGCAGGAACACGGTCTCACCGTGGTTCCGACACTTCGCTGGCGAACGAAGCACGATTACGACAACGTCGCATCAGGCATTCCGACTCACAGCGTTGTCGCCGTCGCCACCTACGGCTCCCGCCGAGATCCCGAATTGCGCGCGGAGTTCGAGAGAGGACTGTCGGCATTGGTCGAGCGCCTGGAGCCCTTCGCCGTACTCGTGTTCGGAAGCACGATGGCCAGGGTCTTTGCCCAGCTCGCCGGCCGGACCGAATTCATCCAATACTTACCGCCCATGGCGGCAAGGCGCGATGCGCGTACAGAGAAGACGATTCCCGGCCAGCCTTCTCTATTCGAGGTAGCGTGATCGACGTTCGCGACCGAGCAGGAAGTCGAACTGCTCGTCGCGAAAGTGTGCGAGGGGGGTTCACGGAGTGGACACCCCAGGGGTCCAAGGTAACGGGGGGGGTCCAGAAGTGGCCGTTTGTGAGGGGAACATGGTGACCACGCAACGAAATGGTCGTGACCTCCCCGCGTCGCGAGCAATAGTCAAGACCTGTGGATCGGCGTGTCACGCGACTTGCTGATCACTCCTCCTGATTCGGCGGGTCGTTCGACGAGTTTGCCCTTGTCGAACACCGCTCCGGCGCGGACCAGGGCGACCAGGTGGGGCGCGTTGACGGCACGCCAGCGGGCCTGCGCGGACTCGATGAGCTTGAACGCCATCGCGATCCCGGCCGCGCGCGAGCCCGGTCCCTTGGTGACCCGCTGCCGCAACCGCACGGTGGCGAAGGTCGACTCGATCGGGTTCGTGGTGCGCAGGTGGATCCAGTGCTCGGCGGGGTAGTCGTAGAACGCGAGCAGCACGTCGAGGTGCTCGCCGATCTTCGCGACCGCTTTGGGGAACTTCGCGCCGTAGAGGTCGGCGAACGCCTTGGCTGCCCGGAACGCATGCTCCTTGTCCTCGGCGTTGAAGATCTCCGCGAGCGCGGCCTTCGCACCCGGGTGGGCGGACTTGGGCAGCGCGGCGAGCACGTTGGACTGCACGTGGAACCAGCAACGCTGCTCACCGGTGTCTGGGAACACCTCTCGCAGCGCCTTCCAGAACCCCAGCGCACCGTCGCCGACCGCGAGCACCGGGGCGCGCATGCCGCGGCGCTTACAGTCACGCAGCAGATCGGCCCACGACTGGCTGGACTCGCGGAACCCGTCGGCCAGGGCGACCAGCTCCTTGGTGCCGTCGACGCGCACGCCGATCATCACCAGCAGGCACACCTTGTCCTGCTCCAGGCGGACCTTCAGGTGGATTCCGTCGACCCACACGTAGACGAAGTCGGTGTCCTTCAACGAGCGGTTGGCGAACGCGTTGGCATCGTCTTGCCACTGCCCGGTGAGCCGGGTGATCGTCGCCGCAGACAGCCCCGCGGTCGAGCCGAGAAACTGCTCCAGCGCGGGCACGAAGTCGCCGGAGGACAGCCCGTGCAAGTACAGCAGCGGCAGCACCTCGGCCACGCCCGGGGACTTGCGAGCCCACGCGGGCAAGATCGCCGAGGAGAACCGCTTGCGCTCACCGGTGGCCTCATCGATGCGCTTGTCGTCGACCCGCGGGGCATGCACCGGCACCGCACCCGCCGCGGTGGAGACCTCCCGCGGGTCGTGGAACCCGTTGCGGACCACCAGTCGGCGGCCGTTGTCATCGACCTGGTCGGCGTGCGCGTCGACATACGCGGCCACCTCGGCCAGCAACGCCGTGGCCAGCATCTGCCGGGCCCCGTCACGGGCCAACTCGTCGAGCAGCGAACCACCCACCGCCGCCGGGACGAATCTGTTGGACTCGACCTCTTCCTGGACTACCTTGAGCACGGACGTACCTTCCCGAACCAGCGCGCCAACGCCGGCTCTTGATCAGACACCGAATGGGCTTCAGATCATCCTCGGGAAGGTGCGTCCACCTACGCCACCGGGCCGAGGCGCCATCCACAGGTTCTGATCATTGCTCCCGCGTCGCCCCGCTACGTGAATGTTCAACTAAGTTGAACGGTTCGACTGAAGGTCCCCGAGAGATTGGGGGCCCTTCGTCGTTGCGGGGGGACTGCGAGTTGGAGTCGAGTTCGTGGTCACATCTCTTCAACGGCGCGGTCTCGTCGGTGCCAAGCAATGGAGCACGGGTACGCCCGGGCCGTCCGGCTACGGCTCGCGCCTGTCGTTGAGCCAGGTGACCATCTGCGGGTCCCGGTGGTCGAAGAAGACGGATGCACCGGTGTCGAGTGTCGCTATGCGTGCCATGTCGGTGTCGCTGAGGGCGAAGTCGAAGAGGTCGAGGTTCTCGATCATGCGGTCTCTCCTGACCGACTTGGGGATCACGACGACGTCGCGCTGGATCAGCCAGCGAAGCACGACCTGAGCCACGGAACGCCCATGCGACGAGGCGATCTCGCTCAGCAGCGGATTGGTGAACAGATTGTTGCGCCCCTCGGCAAGAGGCCCCCAGGACTCGATCTGGACACCCTGCTCGCGCATGAGCTCCTGGTAGTCCGCGCGCTGAAAGAACGGGTGTGTCTCGACCTGATTGACCGCTGGCACGATCTCGTTGTGCTGGATCAGATCGACGAGCCGGTCGGGGTAGAAGTTCGAGACACCGATGGCCCGTACGAGCCCGTCGGCGAGAGCTGCCTGCATCGCCCGCCACGAGCCGTAGTAGTCGCCCAGCGGCTGGTGGATCAGGAGCAGGTCGATGCGATCGAGACCGAGGAACTCGATCGACCGCTCGAGCGCGGCGCGGGCCTTCAGTTCGGTCGGGCTGCTCTGGACTCAGAGTTTGGTCGTCACGAACAGGTCGTCGCGGGGGATGCCACTCGCCGCGATCGCGCGCCCGACGGCTGCCTCGTTCATGTACCCGGCGGCGGTGTCGAGGTGGCGGTAGCCGACTTCGAGGGCGTCGGACACCACCCGCTCGGTGTCCTCCGGGGGCACTTGGTAGACGCCGAAGCCAAGGATCGGCATCTCGACTCCGTTGTTCAGCGTCACGTCGTGCATGTCACTCCCTTGTATGCCGGGCGTGTCCGGCCTTGCGGACCCGTCGTATGTAAGAGACTCTAACATCATGAGCGCGGGAGGACCGGTGGGGTGATGGCGCGGCAGAGCTACCACCACGGCGATCTCCGCAATGCTCTCGTCGAGGCCGCCATCGAGATCGTGGGCGAGAGGGGGCCGGACGGGCTGTCCGTCGCCGACGCGGCGCGGCGGGCAGGTGTCAGCGGTGCCGCGCCGTACCGTCATTTCGCCAGCCGGGACGACCTGCTGTCCGCCGCGGCTGCCGCGCTGGCCACCCACCTCATCTTCGAACTTCAAGACGTGACAGCGGCCATCGACATCGACGATCCGGTTGCGTCGGCGATCGACACCCTCGTGGCCCTGAACTGCCGGCGATTCGCCTTCACGGTCGAGCGCGGCCTGGATCACGAGCTCGTGTTCGCTCACGAACTGCGGATCATCGACGATCCGGTGCGACGCGATGTGACCCGCCAGCTCTTCGACATGTTCCTGTGGCCCGCACTCACGATCACCGGCGATGCCAGAGCGGCAGGCCAGCTCCTGCGACAGACTGCGGCTGTCGTCAACGGATACGCGGGGTTCGCCCGCTCCTCGGGGCGCCCGGCGCCGGCCGAGTCATTGGGACTGGTTGCGGAGGTCGGCGAGGCTGTGCGTCTACTTAGCGAAGGTGCGGCCGTCCAGAGTCAGCCACTTCATGAGACCAGCGACACAGAAGCCTGATAGCATCGATGATATGCCTTGGGGGTCGGTGGAGTTGGAGCCGGAGGTCCGAGACTGGTTCGAAGGGCTTTCGGGTGCTGAGTTCGGTCATGCGGCGTTCTACGTGGACCTGTTGGCCGAGCGCGGGGTCCTACTCTCCGAGCCGCACACCAAGCAGTTGGACGGCAAGTTGCGTGAGTTGCGGTTCGATCTCGGTCGGCGGTCCATGCGGATCACGTACTGGATTGCCCCGGGTCGGCGGATCATCTTGTTGACGGTGTTCGCCAAGACCCGCGATCGGGACCGTGCGCAGGTCGCTCGTGCGAAGAACGCGCTGCTGGCCTGCATCGAGGCGCACCACATCGTGGACAACGAAGGGGAGCAGTGATGGCACGGACATCCTGGGACGACATCAAGGCTGCTCGCGCTGGTGACTCGGCGGTGGAGGCCGCATATGCCGCGGCCAAGCTCGCCTTCGAGTTGGGGGAGCAGGTACGCGGTATGCGCGAGGAGCGCGGCTGGAGTCAGCGCGACCTGGCGAAGGTGACCGGGATGACGCAGCCGGCGATCGCCCGGTTCGAGGCCGGTGGGACGACGCCGACCCTGCCGATCCTTGAGCGCATCGCCAATGCTTTCGACACCACGCTCTGTGTTGAGCTCAAGCCGAAGGCCGTGGCCTGAGTGCTCACGAAAGTGGGCGGATGGGGCGGGGGTGCACGCCCAGGGGGTGCACCGGAAGGTGCAGAAGTGCCCGTGTGCGAGGGGATCTCGACCCGTCCGCGTTCGTCCGGCTGGTCACCCGCAGGAACATGTCCGCCAGCGTGCCCGTGGACCGTTGCCATCACACGCCAAACACGCCCCAGTCGTGTGTCCACACATTCCGGCCCCTCAAGCTCGAAAACCCAGCCCTCACCTCACGAAATCCAGATCAATCGGCCCTCGAATGTCCACGGACTGCGGAAGTCGGGCCTCACCGGCGTCAGTGACCCCCGGTACTGTCGGAGGACGTGATGCAGTGAGGCGGGGGTCGACGTGGATCGTGACGAATCGGGCAAGGCATCGCCCCTTGAGGCCCGTTTGGAAGCCCTGGTCCCTGGCGCCGAGGTCCTCGGCATTTCCGGGTCGGGTCCGGTCACAGTCGTGCAGACTCAATGGGTCGGCACGAACGCGGTCACCCTCACATACCGGGATGTACACGGTCGGACGAACCAGGTCATCCTTGGCCGCGACCGGGAGCCCGGCCTGACGGTCGTCGCCGCCGGCGAGGGTCCTAGGTTCGATGCCGACCCCGAGTCCTGGCGGCTGGCCGCGGAGGCACTGCGCATCCACAACGCGGCCCTGTTCGACCCGATGCTCGCGATCGCCTCATCCAGCGACCTGCAGCCCCTGCCGCACCAGATCCACGCCGTCTACGGCGAACTGTTACCGCGCACCCCGCTCCGGTTTCTCCTCGCGGACGACCCCGGTGCGGGCAAGACGATCATGGCGGGCCTGTACATCAAGGAGCTGATTCTTCGCGACGACGTGCATCGGTGCCTGATCGTGGCCCCCGGTGGGCTGGTCGAGCAGTGGCAGGACGAGCTGTTCTTCAAGTTCGGGCTGAACTTCGAGATCTTCACCAATCAGATCGTCGACGCCACCGTGGCGGGCAATGTGTTCGACCGCCACCCGTATCTGATTGCACGTATGGACCAGCTGGCCCGTAATGAGGAGTTGCTTGCTCAGGTCCGGGCCAGCGACTGGGACCTCGTCGTCGTCGACGAAGCCCACCGAATGTCCGCCCACTACTTCGGTGCCGAACTCAAGCAGACCAAGCGCTACCTCCTCGGCCAGCTCCTCGGTCGGGTGTGCCGGCACCTGCTGCTGATGACCGCTACCCCGCACGCTGGCAAGCAGGAGGACTTCCAGCTGTTCATGGCCCTGCTCGACGGCGACCGGTTCGAGGGCCGCTACCGCGACGGCGTCCACTCGATGGACGTCGATGGCCTCATGCGGCGCATGGTCAAGGAAGAACTGCTCACCATGGAAGGGACGCCGCTGTTCCCCGAGCGCCGCGCCTACACCGTTCCCTACGAGTTGTCCGACGACGAGAAGGTCCTCTACGACGCCGTCTCGGACTACGTGCGCGAGGAGATGAACCGCGCCGACCGGCTCAAGGCCGAAGGTGAAGGTCGTCGTGGCAACACTGTCGGCTTCGCTCTCACCGTCCTGCAGCGACGCCTCGCCTCCAGCCCCGAGGCCATCTTGAAGTCCCTCGAACGCCGCCGCGACCGCCTCGACAAGCGCCGCCGCGAGATGGCCAACATCGCTGCCGGCATCGACGAGGACAAGCCGCTGCGCGCACGCCTGGACTACCTGCTGGGGCGCAAGGACATCGACGACGACGCGGTCGACGACATCGAAGACCTCGCCGGAGAGGAGATGGAGGAACTCGAGGAAGACGTCGTCGATGCGGCGACCGCCGCTCGCACAGTCGCCGAACTCGAGACCGAAATCGCCATCCTCGCCGACCTCGCCGAACTCGCACGAAAGGTCCGCTACTCCGGCAACGACCGCAAGTGGACCGAGCTGCGCACCATCCTCACCGACAAGGCCCTCACCCTCGACGACGCCGGCAACCCCCGCAAGATCATCGTGTTCACCGAGCACCGCGACACCCTGACCTACCTCGTCGACCAGATCCGCACCCTCGTCGGCCGCGACGAAGCCGTCGTCGCCATCCACGGCGGCGTCAAGCGCGAAGACCGACGCAAGGTCCAGCAGGCCTTCACCCAGGACAAGGACGTCCGCGTCCTCATCGCCACCGACGCCGCCGGCGAAGGCCTGAACCTGCAGCGCGCCCACCTGATGGTCAACTACGACCTGCCCTGGAACCCCAACCGCATCGAGCAGCGGTTCGGCCGCATCCACCGCATTGGACAGACCGAAGTATGTCATCTCTGGAACCTGGTGGCCGAAGAAACCCG
>CAYMNG010000014.1:0-5551 GCA_964391765.1 uncultured Bifidobacteriaceae bacterium
CGAGGACGGCCGCAAGATGAGCAAGCACCTGGGCAACGTGCTGGCTCCCATCCCGTTGATGGACGAGCACGGCGCGGATGCCGTGCGCTGGTTCATGCTCGCCAGCGGCTCACCGTGGCAGGCGCGGCGCGTCGGGCACGCCGCGATCGCCGACGCCGTGCGCAAGACCCTGCTGACCTACTGGAACACGGTGAGCTTCCAGTCGCTGTACGCGCGAACCGCCGACTGGTCACCGAGCCCGGCCGACCCGGCCCCGCACGACCGGCCGGTCCTGGACCGGTGGGTGCTGTCCCGCACGCAGGCGTTGGCCGCCGGCGTCGACGAGGCGTTGGCCGCGTTCGACACGCAGCGGGCCGGGCGGCTCCTGGCGACGTTCGTCGACGATCTGTCGAACTGGTACGTGCGGCGGTCCCGTCGGCGGTTCTGGGACGGGGACCGGGCCGCGCTGGCGACCCTGCACGAAGCGCTGCGGACCGTGACGCTGTGCCTTGCCCCGTTCACCCCGTTCATCACCGAGCGCGTGTGGCAGGACCTGTTCCGCGCGGTCGACGACTCCGCTCCGATCTCGGTGCACCTGGCGGCGTGGCCGACGGTCGATCCCGCACTCGCCGACGCGGATCTCGACGCCCGCATGGGACTGGTCCGCCGGTTGGTCGAGCTCGGCCGGTCCGCGCGCGCGTCGTCCGCGGTGCGTACGCGCCAGCCCCTGCATCGGGCCCTGATCTCCGCCCCCGGATGGCCGGACCTGCCCGACGATCTGCGCCAGCACATCGCCGACGAACTCAACGTCGAGACGCTGCAGGCCCTCACCGATGCCGGCGGCGACCTGATCGACATGTCGGTCAAGGCGAACTTCCGTAGCCTCGGCGCCCGGTTCGGCAAGCAGACTCCGGCGGTCGCCGCGGCCGTCGGCGCCTGCGACCCGAAGGACCTGGTCGCGGACCTGCGCGCGGCCGGCTCGGCGACGGTCGAGGTCGCCGGCGTCGGCCCGGTGTCCGTCGGAGCCGACGACGTCGTGATCACCGAGACCCCGCGCGCGGGGTGGGCCGTGGTGTCGGACGGGGGCGAGAGCGTCGCGGTGGACCTCGCCCTGGACGATCGGCTGCGGCGCGCCGGCACGGCGCGCGAGGTCGTGCGGGCGATCCAGGAGGCCCGGAAGTCCGCCGGACTCCAGGTCAGCGACCGCATCCGGCTGTGGTGGGCCAGTGACGACGTCGCGGTCGCGGCCGCGGTCGACGAGCACCTGGCGACGATCACCGCCGAGGTGCTCGCGGTCGAGGTCTTCAGGTGCGCGTCACCCCAGGCCGTGCCGACCGAGGGGCACCCGGTCGCGGTCGCGGCCGAACTGCCCCTGACCGCTCGCCTGCGAAAGGCCTGACCGCACCTCCCGCTTCCTGGGACAAACGACACGAAACGCCCGATATGTCCGGTCTTCGTGCCGCACGTCCCAGTTCCTGGGACAAACGACACGGCGCGCCCGATATGTCCGGTCTTCGTGCCGCACGTCCCAGGACCTGGGACAAACGGCAGCGGCGGGGTTAGTCGCGGTCGAGGAGGGTCCGCTGCTCGTCGAGCATCGCGCGCACGCTCGCGCGGATCGCGTCGGCCCGCGCGTGCGCGAACCGGAGGATCTCGTCAGCGGTGCGCTGGGCGACGGCGAGCACGTCGGCGGCCTGCGGATCGGCCGCGACCTGCTCGACGAACTCCCCCGGCACCGACGGCTCCGGTCCGGCGACCGCGACGCCGCGGCTGACCGCCAGGGTGGCCTGCGCCTCGGCGAGCCGCTGCTCGGCGACCTGCAACCGGGTCTGCAACTGGTCGCACTGCGTTCGCAGCACGGCCTCGCCGTCGCGCAGGCGCTGCAACTCGTCGGCGGTCTGCGCGACGTCAGCCTCGATGACGTCGAGGAACGCGTCGACCTCGTCCATGTCGTACCCCACCCGAACGCGGGTCGTGCCGAACCTAGTCGCGCGCACCTCCGCAGCGGTCAGGCCCATAGTCGTCCCCTTCGTCGTCTCCGCCGCGGCACCGGAGCCGCCCCGGCACCGTCGCCGCCCCGGCTCCGGGTCCGCCCGGCACCCCGCGGTCGGACCGACCCTATTGGTCGGGCCGACCGGCGGGGCCGAGCCGGTCACCGCCTAGAGCAGCAGCGCGAGGTTGATCAGGACCTGCAACGCGATCAGGAGCACCAGGAAGGCGAGGTCGAACTGCATCCCGCCGACGCGGATCGGCGGGATGATCCGGCGCAGCAGCCGAACCGGTGGATCGGTCACGGTGTACACCGTCTCGGCGAGGACCAGGACGATCCCCCGCGGCCGCCAGCCACGTGCGAACGCCTGGACCAGGTCGAGGACGAGCCGGGCGATCACGACGAGCCAGAACAGCCACAGGACGGTGGCGAGCACCTCACCAACGGCGCTCATCCACTGCCTCCCCTTCGACGACGTGCTCTGCCACCTCGACGGCGACCACAGCTACGACTGCTGGTACTGCTCGGCGCCCGGACGAAGCCGGATCGCCGGTCAGCTCTGGTTGAAGAACCCGCCCTGGGCGTTGGCCACCTGGGCGCGCGCCATGTCCCCTACGTCGACGTTCACCGGGGAGAGCAGGAACACCTTGTTCGTGATCCGGTCGATCGACCCGCGGGTGCCGAACACCAGGCCCGCCGCGAAGTCGATGATCCGCTTCGCATCGGCATCCTCGAGCTCGGACAGGTTCATGATGACGGGCACGCCCTCGCGGTACTCCTCACCGATGCGGCGCGCGTCGTTGTAACTGCGCGGATGGATCGTCTCGATCCGGGAGATGTCCGGCGCGCCGTACGTCGCGCGCGCCGTCGCCAGCGGCGCGGCCGTCGGGCGGGACGGTGGCGGTGCGTCGCTGCGGAACGTGCGAACCGCGCGGGTGTCCGGGATCGGCCGGACACCGCCGCCGGAGGAGTACCTTCCGTCGCCGGCCGGGTCGTAGCGATCGTCGTACCCCCGCTGGGAGCCACGGGCCTCGCGCACCGACCGGCGGCTGGACTCGTACTCGTACTCGTCGTCCTCGTAGGCGTCCTCACCGTGGTCCTCGACCAAGCCCAGGTACACGGCCATCTTGCGCATCGCGCCAGCCATTTCCTGTCCGTCCTTCCCGTGTGGTCGAGCGACGCGCCGTGACCCGCCGCAACCGTTGAGATTACTGCACGTACCCGGTCGGCTCGGCGACCGCGCGGGCGAGGTGTGTCGTGCCCGCGTGTCCGCCGTGCCGATTCATTCCTGGACCTGTCGGACGACGACCAGCCCGTGGCGACCGGTGCGGCCGTCCCGTCGATACGAGAACAGGGCCGGATCCGTCACGGTGCACCGCGACACCCGGGTGATCACCGCGGTGGGTGCGGCCATCCGCAACTGCCGGACGACGCCGGCCCCGACGTCGAGCCCCGGTTGGCCGTCGGCGCACGTCACCACGGCCGCCGCGGCGACCTCGGCCGACGTCCCGTCGCGCACCTCGTCGACGCGCTCGCGCGGGACCGGGTAGCACAGTCCGCACACCGAGGGGCCTACGACCGCGGCACTGACCGACGCCGACCGGTCGGTGAGCGCACCGACGGTCGCGTCGATCACCCCGGCGACCAGCCCTCGCCACCCGCAGTGCACGACGGCGAGGCTCTCGTCGTCGTCGCCGACGAGCGCGACCGTCGTGCAGTCGGCGGCGAGTGCGGCCAGCGCCAGGCCGATCCGGTCGCTCACCAGCGCGTCGGCCGGCGGGCCGTCCCCGGGGCCGTCGACGTACGCGACGGCGGAGCCGTGCTGCGCGTGGACGACCGCGACGGACTCGGCACCGACCGTCCGGGCCAGCCGGGCGCGGTTGCGCGCGACCGACTCCGGATCGTCGCCGACGTGCGCGGACAGGTTCGCGGTCGCGTACGGACCACGGCTCACCCCGCCGGCCCGCCCGGTCGCCGCCCACCGGACGTCGGCGCCACCGCGACGGCGCGCCGACAGCACGCCCGATGCCACCGCGATCAACCCCATCTTCTGCTTCGGGCCGCTACTTCAAGAAGTCCGGGACGTCGAGGTCGTCGTCGAAGATCGAATCGAACACGTCCGGCTGGGCCTCGGGGGCCACGATCGTCGGCGTCGGGCCGGTGTCGCCGAACCGGTGCCCGGCGGTCGATCCGACGCCGGCCGAGGCCCCCTTCTTGGCCGGTGGCTCACCGCCGTCGAAGCCGGCGGCGATGACGGTCACCCGCACCTCGTCGCCGAGCGTGTCGTCGATGACCGTCCCGAAGATGATGTTCGCGTCCGGGTGCGCGGCGTCCGACACCAGTCGTGCCGCCTCGTTGATCTCGAACAGGCCCAGGTCGCTGCCGCCGGAGATCGACAACAGCACGCCGTGGGCGCCGTCGATCCCCGCCTCGAGCAGCGGGCTGGAGATGGCCCGCTCGGCCGCCTCGACCGCGCGGTCCTCACCACGGGCCGAGCCGATCCCCATCAGCGCCGATCCGGCGGAGTGCATGACGCTCTTGACGTCGGCGAAGTCGAGGTTGATCAGGCCCGGCGTCGTGATCAGGTCGGTGATGCCGGACACCCCCTGCAACAGGACGTGATCGGCCTGCCGGAATGCGTCCACGACGCTGATGTTCCGGTCGGCGAGGGAGAGCAGTCGGTCGTTCGGGATGACGATCAAGGTGTCGACCTCGGCGCGCAGGGTGTCGACACCGGCATCGGCCTGAGACTGCCGCCGTCGACCCTCGAACCCGAACGGCCGCGTGACCACGCCGATGGTCAACGCCCCCAGCGACCGCGCGATCCGGGCGACGACCGGCGCGCCGCCGGTGCCGGTTCCGCCACCTTCACCGGCGGTGACGAACACCATGTCGGCGCCCTTGAGGACCTCCTCGATCTCCTCGGTGTGGTCCTCGGCCGCCTTCTTGCCGACGTCGGGGTTCGCCCCCGCGCCCAGGCCTCGGGTCAACTCACGCCCGATGTCGAGCTTGACGTCGGCGTCGCTCATGAGCAACGCCTGCGCATCGGTGTTGATGGCGATGAACTCGACGCCCTTGAGCCCGACCTCGATCATCCGGTTGACGGCGTTCACGCCGCCGCCGCCGATGCCGACGACCTTGATCACTGCGAGGTAGTTCTGCGGAGCAGCCACGACTGCGGTCCTCTCGTTCGGGGCCACCCGACCGGCGGCTCGTTCCTCGTGGCCGCAACTGTCAACCTCTACTTCACCCTGAGTTTCGCCCGGGGTGGCGGCCGGCGGGAGGGTAGGCGGTCGCTCACCGATCACGCAAGTTCAGCCGCGCAGCAAAGTCTCGACCTCACATCGAGGGTGTCTCAGGGGCTGGTGTAGGTCGTCGGCAGGCGCGGCGCCGAGACGTCGTAGACCGACGCCTTCCGCTTCATCAGCGCGGCGAGGACCGATGCCTTCAGGTCGGCGTCCTCCACGCTGCCCCAGCGGACCAGGTCACCGGACCGCAGGGTGAGCGCGACGTCGTCCAACGACGTCGCGCGCGCCGTGACGACGCGCCACGCGTCAGCGCCTGGAACGAACGCTCGAATTC
>CAYMNG010000014.1:5561-8947 GCA_964391765.1 uncultured Bifidobacteriaceae bacterium
GCCGGCTCAGGTCGCCCGGCAGCGAGGCGAGCACGGCGACGGCGGCACCGAGCCCGTCCCCGGTCGCGTCCACGACCGGCACGCCCTTGCCGATCGGCACGACCGAATCGAAAACCACGCCGTCCGCCGAAACCGCGCGTCCGTCCGGCGTGCGCGCCGCGGGCTGCCGGGTCGCGACCGCGAGGACGACCTCGCTGGGCCAGCCGCGACGGACCTCCACCCCGGCCACCCACGGCAGCACGGCGACGGCGACCTGGGCCGCGTCCGCGTCGATCCGCGCCAGCGGGATCCCGGCCGGGATCGCCGCGGCCCGCAGCACCTCGCCTTGTGCCTCGTCGGTCAGGCCCGCCCCGGTGACGTCGACGACCCGCACCGACTTCACCGCGAGCACCGGCGAAGCCCAGACCACCCAGCCCGCGCCGATCGCGACGAGCACCGCGAGGACGAGCAGCAGGATCCGCCGCGGCCGCCGACGCGGTGCGGACACGGGCCGGCGCACGTCGTTCACCAGCGTCGGCGCACTCACCCTGACTCCGCCCGCAGCCGGTCGAGCACCTCTGTGCCGATCATCCCGATGTCGCCGGCCCCCAGGGTCATGACGAGGTCACCGGGTCGCGCGCGCGCGACGAGGTGGCCGGCGACCGCCGACCACGACGGCTCGAAGACGACCTGCTCGGCCGGCAGCGTCACGTTCGCCGCGATCGACTGGCCGCTCGCCCCGGCGATCGGCGTCTCTCCGGGTGCGAAGACCTCCAGGACGACGACCTCGTCGGCCAGGCTCAGCGCCTCGCCGAACTCCGCCACGAACATCGCGGTCCGGTAGTAGTGGTGGGCCTGGAACGCCACGACGATTCGCCCGGACCCGACGACGTCGCGCGCAGCGCGTAGCGTCGCGGCGATCTCGGTCGGGTGGTGGGCGTAGTCGTCGTATACGCGGATCCCGTCGGCCTGCCCCTTGAAGTCGAACCGGCGCCGGGTTCCGCTGAAGGACTCCAGGCCCGCCTTCAGGTCGGCGGCGGCGCAGTCCAGGCCCAGCCCCGCGACGAACGCCGCCAGCGCGTTGAGCGCGTTGTGCCGACCGGGCACCCGCAGGTCGATCTCGCCCAGGCGCACTCCGTTGTGGACCGTGTCGAACGTCCACCCCCAGTCCGCCGTCCGTGCGTCGACCATCCGGTAGTCGGCGTCGTCGGCCGTCCCGTACGTGCGCACGTCGACGCCGATCGCGCGCGCCGAGCGCGCCAGCCGAGCGCCGCCGGGGTCGTCGACGCAGACCACCACGAACCCGGCTCGGGCACCGATCCTGGCGGCGAAGTCGACGAACCCACGCTCGACGGCGTCGAACGTGCCCCAGTGGTCCAGGTGGTCGGGCTCGACGTTGGTGACGATGCCCGCCACGGCCGGGAGGAGGAGGAACGCCCCGTCGCTCTCGTCCGCCTCGGCGACGAACACCTCGCCGGTGCCCAGGTGCGCGTTGGAACCGGACTCGTTCAGTTCGCTGCCGATCGCGAAGGACGGATCCAGACCGCAGTGCTGCAGGGCGACGGTCAGCATCGACGTCGTCGTCGTCTTGCCGTGCGTCCCCGCGACGGCGACGCCGCGGCTGCCGGCCATGACGGCGGCGAGCGCCTGCGCCCGGCCCAGTTCACGGATTCCCGCGTTACGCGCCGCGACCCGTTCGGGGTTGTCCGTCGGAATGGCGGTCGACACGACGACCGTGTCGGCGTCGGCGACCAGTGCGCCGTCGTGCCCGATGGCGACCTGGACGCCGAGCGCGCGCAGGGCCTGCACGCGCCGGCTGTCCTTGGCATCGGATCCGGAGACCGGCACGCCACGGGCGACGAGGATGCGGGCGATCCCCGACATGCCGGCCCCGCCGATCCCGACGACGTGCACCCGACCCAGTCCGGCGATCGTGCTCACCGGTCACCTCCTGCCGCGACCCGCATCGCGATGCCGGCCAGTTGCTCTGCGGCGTCACGGACGCCGTACCGGCCGGCGGCCGTCGACATGGCCGCGAGCCGTCCCTCATCCTCCACGATGCCGCGAACGGTGCGCGTGAGCCACTCCGCGTCGATGCGCGCATCGTCCACCAGCAGTCCTCCGCCGGCCTCGACGACGGCCAGTGCGTTGACCCGCTGCTCGCCGTTGCCGATCGGCAGCGGCACGTACACCGCCGGGAGCGCGACGGCCGCGAGTTCCGCGCAGGTCATCGCCCCGGCGCGGGTGAGCGCGAGGTCCGCTGCGGCATAGGCCAGGTCCATCCGGTCCACGTAGCCCAGCGGGACGTACCCCGGACCGGCCGGCGGCAGGTCGTTGCCCGGCCCGACGACGTGCAGGACGGCGATCCCGGCGGCACGCAGCCCCGGCAGCGCTCCGCCGACGACCTCGTTCAACCGCCGCGCGCCCTGCGACCCACCGAACGCCAGCAGGACCGGCCCCTCGACGGGCAGACCGAAGTGGGCCCGCGCCGCCGCTCGCCCGTCCGGGCGCCGTCGGTCGAGGGTCGCGATCTGCTCGCGCAGCGGCAGGGCCATCGGCCGCGCCGAGCGCATCGCCGCCGGGAAGGTGGCGTAGACGTGAGTCGTGAACCGGGCCCCGAGCCGGTTCGCCACACCGGGCCGGGCGTTGGCCTCGTGGATGATCAACGGCGTGCCGGTCCGCCGCGCGGCCAGGTACGCCGGCACGGCCGCATAGCCGCCGAACCCCACGACGACGTCCGCGCGCGGTTCACGCAGTTCCCGCTGCGCCAACCGCACCGCGGTCCGGATCCGGCCGGGCAGCCGGAGCAGGTCCGTGCCCGGCCGCCGCGGCAGCGGCACGGACGGCACCGTCACGAGGTCGTACCCGCGCGCGGGGACGAGCCGGCCCTCGAGTCCGCGGTCGCCGCCGAGGACCGTGATCGCGACCGTCGGGTCGATCCGGCGCACCGCGTCGGCGACGTTGAGCGCCGGCTCGATGTGACCGGCGGTCCCGCCGGCCGCGAAGACGATGCGCACGCCGGCGTCAGCGTCGACGCAGCGCGTCGGCGGAGGTGCGCCGGCGCAGCGCGCGGCGGGCGTCCGGTTCGGCCTTGGCCAGTGCCATGAGCATCCCCAGCGCGACGAGGGTCGGGATGAGCGAACTGCCGCCGTAGGAGACCAGGGGCAGCGGTACCCCGGTGACCGGAAGGACGGTCAGCACGGCGCCGATGTTGATGACCGCCTGCACGACGATCCAGGCGCCGACGCCGGCCGCCGCGAGGCGGGTGAACGGGTCGTTGGTCGTCCGGCCCAGCCGGAAGATCGCGAACGCGAGCAGGCCGAACAGGACGAGGACGGTCACCGTGCCCAGCAGGCCGAGCTCCTCGCCGACCACGGCGAAGATGAAGTCGGTGTGCGCCTCGGGCA
>CAYMNG010000014.1:8957-31386 GCA_964391765.1 uncultured Bifidobacteriaceae bacterium
AGGCCCACCTGGGGCCCGTTGCCATGGGAGACGACCAGCTCGTGCTGCTCGGCGGTGCCCAGCGCGTACTTGCCCTGCGTCACCTGCCAGCCGAAGCCGAGCGGGTCGTCGTCGGGGTTGAGCCAGGACGTGAACCGCTGCATCCGGTACGGCGCCGCGAGCGTGAGCAGCAGCACGCCGACCGCTCCGGTCGACGCGAGGATGGCGAACAGGCGCAACGGGGCCCCGGCGGCGAACAGGATCCCGGCGGTGATGGCGGCCAGCATGAGCGCGTTGCCGAAGTCCCCTTCGGCCAGCACGAGCACGATCATCAACCCGGCGACCGGAAGCAGCGGCAGCAGGAGCGCGCGCCACGAGGTGAGTCGGTCGGCGCGGCGCGACAGCAGGGTCGCCCCCCAGACCACGAGCGCGATCTTCGCGATCTCCGACGGCTGCAACCGGAACGGGCCGACGATCTCGATCCAGTTCCGCTGGCCGGCGACCTCGCGCCCGATGACCAGCACCGCCACGAGCAGGACCAGCGCCGTCGCCAGGGCGATCGGGGCGGATCCGCGCCAGAACTGCACCGACGTACGGGCCGCGAACAGCATCGCGACCACGCCGAGCACCGCGAACAGCGCCTGCCGTTGCACGATGGTGTACGGCGAACCGAACACCTTGTAGCTCTCGATGCTCGACGCCGACAGCACCATGATCAGCCCGAGGGCGAGCAGCAGGAGGGTCGTCCCGAGGAGCAGGTAGTACGTGCTCAGCGGGTGCTCGGCGAGCAGCGCGATCCGGCCCGCGCGCCGACCGGTCGGGCGTCGGTCGGCGGCCGGGGCCTGCGCGGTCGTCGCGTTCCTCACCCGCGCTCCCCGGGCAGGTCGGCCACGGCGGCGGCGAACTGTGTCCCCCGGTCGGCGTAGTCGCGGAACATGTCCCACGATGCGCAGCCGGGGGCCAGCAGGACGGTGTCGCCGGCCCGGGCGAGCGACGCCGCGTGCTGGACGACCTCGGCCATTGCCCCAGTCTCGCCGGTGGCCACCTCGATCACCGGCACATCCGGAGCGTGTCGGGCCAGCGCCTCGACGATCGCCGCCCGGTCCGCGCCGAGCACGACGGCCGCTCGCAGCCGCGACCTCGTGTCGGCCACGAGGTCGTCGAACGACTGGCCCTTCGCCAGCCCGCCGGCGATCCACACGATCGACTCGTACGCCAGCAGGGACGTGCGGGCAGCGTGGGTGTTGGTCGCCTTGGAGTCGTCGACGTAGGTGACCCCCGCCACGACGGCGACCTGCGCGATCCGGTGCGCCGCAGGGGTGAAGTCGCGCAGGCCGGCCCGCACGGCCGACGCCGGCACGCCGGCCGCGCGCGCGAGGGCCGCCGCGGCGAGCGCGTTGGCCACGTTGTGCGGGGCGGCGGGCGCGACGTCGGCGACCGAGGCGAGTTCCTGCGCCGCGGTCGCCCGGTCCTCGACGAACGCGCGGTCGACGAGCAGCTCGTCCACGACGCCGACCATCCCCGGGGCCGGGACACCGAGGGTGAAGCCGATGCCCCGGCACCCGTCGACCACGTCGGCCCGTTCGACGAGCAGCCGCGTGCGCGGGTCCTCGACGTTGTAGATCGCCGCCCGGCGGGTCCGCTCGTACACCCGGGCCTTCGCGTCGACGTACGCCGGCATCGACCCGAAGTGGTCGATGTGGTCGTCGGCGACGTTCAGGCAGGCCGCCGCGAGCGGGCTGGCCGTGTGCACGAACGGCAGTTGCGGGGCGCCCACCTCGATCGCCAGGACGTCGAGCTCGTCGTGCATGACGGCGTCGACGAGCGAGCGGCCGATGTTCCCGACCGCCGCGGTGCGCAGGCCCGCCGCCGCGAGGATGGACTCCAGCATCAGGGTCGTCGTCGTCTTGCCGTTCGTCCCGGTGACGAACAGCCACTGTGCCGCCCCCGCCACGGCGCGGAGCCGCCAGGCCAGTTCGAGTTCTCCCCACACGGGGATCCCTCGGGCGAGCGCGTCCGCGATCAGCGGGTCGCCCGGCCGAAGTCCCGGCGAGACCACCAGCAGGTCGGTCGCCTCCGGCGCCGGACCGGCGTGTCCGAGGCGGACGTCGACGCCGAGGACGTCGAGGATCTGCGCGCGCTCACGCTGCGCGTCGGCGTCGCCGGCGTCGACGACCGTGACCTGCGCCCCCAGTTGGGCGAGCGCGTCGGCGCAGGCGAACCCGGCGATCCCGATGCCGGCGACCGTGACCCGGTAGCGGTCCCAGGCCGACGCGCGGTGCAAGGCGGCGATCGACGCGGCGGACGAGGACGTCACGAGCGCACCCACTCGGCGTAGAACAGCGCCAGGCCGGCGGCGATGCACAGGCCGTGGATGATCCAGAAGCGCACGACGATCTGGATCTCCGGCCAGCCGATCATCTCGAAGTGGTGGTGCAGGGGGGCCATCCGGAAGACCCGACGCCCGGTGAGCTTGTAGGAGCCGACCTGCACGATCACCGAGATCGTCGTGATGAGGAACAACCCGGCGGTGAGCGGGAGCAGCAGTTCGGTGCGCGTGAACACCGCCAACCCCGCGATCCCGCCGCCGAGGGCGAGGGATCCGGTGTCCCCCATGAAGATCCGGGCCGGTGCCGTGTTCCACCACAGGAACCCGAAGGTGGCACCGGCCGCACCCGCCGCGACGATCGTCAGGTCAATCGGGTTCGCGGTCGCGTAGCACGACGCCGTCGCCCCGGACAGGAAGCAGCTCTGCCCGTACTGCCACACGCCGATCAGCACGTACGCCACGAACGACGCGAACGCCGCGCCGGTCGCCAGCCCGTCCAGTCCGTCGGTGAGGTTCACCCCGTTCGTCGTCGCGGTGACCAGGAACCACACCCACAGCAGGAACAGGCCGATCGGCAGCACGACCGCGGTGTCGCGCAGGAAGGACATCGCCATCGACGCCGGCGTGACACCGTCGGCGTTCGGGAACTGGACCGACAGGTAGGCGAAGGACAGCGCAACGACCGCCTGCCCGACCAGCTTCGTCCGCGCCCGCAATCCCGTACTGCGCTGCTGGAAGATCTTCAGGTAGTCGTCGGCCACCCCCACCAGGCCCAGACCGACCATGAGGTACAAGATCAGCAGCCCGCTCGCGGTCATCGGCCGCCACACGAGCAGGTGCGTGAGCAGGTACGAGACGACGACACCGACGAGGATCGCGACCCCGCCCATCGACGGAGTCCCCCGCTTGGCCTCGTGATCGGGGTACTGCTCGTCGGCGGTCGAGGATCGGATCGCCTGCGCGTACCCGTGCCGGGACAGCAGCGCGATCAGCATCGGCGTGCCGACGAGCGCGACGACGGCGCCGATCGCCCCGGCGATGACGACGAGCCTCACGTCGTCCCCCGATCCGCGATGAGCGCCAGCGCGACGCGTTCGAGGCCGACGCTGCGCGAGGCCTTCACGAGCACGACGTCCCCGGGACGGACCTGGGCACGCACGAGATCGATCGCGGCGTCGACGTCGTCGACGTGCACCGACTCGTCCGACCACGAGCCCTCGGTCGCCGCGCCCAGGTGCATCGTGCGGGTCTGCGGTCCGACGCACACCAGGCGGGAGACGTTCAACCGCACCGCGAGTCGACCGATCCGGTCGTGCTCGTACACGGTGTCGTCGCCGAGTTCGCGCATCTCGCCGAGCACGGCCCACGTACGCCGGTCGCCGGCCATCGCGACGAGCGCACGCAGGGCCGCGCCCATCGACTCGGGGTTGGCGTTGTAGGCGTCGTTGATCACGGTGACGCCCCCCGGGGCCTCGACCACCTCCATCCGCCACCGGCTGGCCGGTTGCGCGCGCGACAGGCGCGTCGCGACGGCGGCCAGGTCGCAGCCCACGGCCAGCGCCGCCGTCGCCGCCGCCAGCGCGTTGTCGACGAAGTGGGCGCCGCTGACGCGAAGACCGACCTCGGCACTGGCCCCGGTCCGCTGGTCGACGAGGGTGAAACCGGCTCGCGCGCGGTCGTCGAGACGGACGTCCACGGCCCGGATGTCGACGCCGTCTGCGTACCCGAACGTCCGCACGTGCGCGACGGTCTCGTCGGCGAGGGCGCGGACCACGGCGTCGTCGCCGTCGAGGACGGCGACGTCCTCCGGGCCGAGGTTGCGGACCAGTTCGCCCTTCGCCCGCGCGATGCCCTCGCGCGAGCCGAGCATCCCCAGGTGGGCCGAACCGATGTTCACGATGACGCCGACGTGGGGGCGGGCGATCCGGGCGAGGTAGTCGATGTGCCCCTCGCCGCGCATCCCCATCTCCAGCACCAGGAATCGCGTGTCCTCGTCCGCGGACAGGATGGTCAGCGGGAGCCCGACCTCGGTGTTGAACGATCCGGGGGGTCCGACCGTCGCGCCCTCGCCGGCGAGGATCGCGGTCAGCAGGTCCTTCGTGCTCGTCTTGCCGGTCGAGCCGGTGATCGCGACGACCCGCGCCGGCACGACGGTCGCCCGGTACCAGGCGGCCAGCCGGCCCAGCGCGAGCACGGTGTCGGGCACGACGACGCACGGCAACGGCTGGCCGTCGGCCGCCACCAACGCCCGTTCGGCGAGCACGAGGTGCGCCCCCGCCGCGACCGCCGCTGCCGCGAAGTCGTGACCGTCGGCCCGCTCGCCGCGCGTTGCGACGAACAACGCTCCGGCCGCGACGGCCCGCGAGTCGACGGCCGCCGACGTGACCGACACGTCCGCGGGTGTCCGCGCGGCGAGCACCCCGCCGACGACGCGGGCGATCTCGCCCGCCGTGAGCGCCTTCACCGCGCCGCTCGCCGGCCGAGCGCGGCCCGAAGGGTCGAGGCGTCGTCGAACGCGGTCACCACACCGGCCACCTCCTGTCCCTGCTCGTGGCCCTTGCCCAGGACGAGGACGGTGTCGTCGTCCTGGGCCAGCCCAACGGCAACCGTAATGGCCTGCGCCCGGTCGCCGACCTCGTGGACCGCCGCACGCTCGTCGGCCTCGACCGCCAGGGCCCCGGCGAGGATCTGCCGGCGGATCGTCGCCGGATCCTCCGACCGCGGGTTGTCGTCGGTCACGACGACGACGTCGGCCACGCGCGCGGCGACGGCGCCGATCCGGGGCCGCTTGCCCCGGTCGCGGTCACCGCCGGCCCCGACGACGGCGATGACCCGTCGTCGGCCGAGGCCGCGTGCGGCCCGCAGGACCCGCTCCACGGCGTCCGGGGAATGGGCGTAGTCCACGATCCCCCAGACCGCGCCGCGATCGACGACCTGCATCCGCCCGGCCACCTGGGCCCGCGCGATCCCGGCCGCGGCGCTCGCCGCGTCGACGCCGGCCGTCCGCAGCACCGCGAACGCGACGATCGCGTTGGCCACGTTGAACTCCCCCGGCAGCGCGACGGTCAGCGACGTGTGTTCGCCGTCCGGGCCGACGACGTACCGTTCGCCCGACCGGTCCGCGGCGGACTGCGCGTGCCAGTCGGCCGCGGGATCGGCCAGCGACCACGTGGTGACCGGGATCCCGGTCGTCTCGCGCAGTCGTCGACCCCAGGGATCGTCCAGGCCGACGACACCACGTCGCGCCCGCTCGGGGGTGAACAGCTCGGCCTTCGCGGCGAAGTACTCGGCCATCGTCAGGTGGTAGTCCAGATGGTCCTGACTGAGGTTCGTGAAGGCGGCGACGTCGAAGACGATCCCGTCGACCCGGTGCTCGACGATCGCGATGCTGCTGACCTCCATGACCACGCTCCGGGCGCCGTCGGACCGCATGCGCGCGAGGATCGCGTGCAGGTCGCTCGCCTCCGGCGTCGTACGCGCACTGGCGTACGAGGATCCGCCGACGCGAACCCCGGTCGTCCCGATCACCCCGGCCGTGATCCCGGCGTTCTGCAGGCCGGCCTCGACCATCGCCGCCACGGTCGTCTTGCCGTTCGTCCCGGTCACCGCGAGCATCCGCAGGTCGCGCGCCGGATGCCCGTAGGCACGGGCCGCGAGCCGACCCAGGTGCACGCGCGGCGCGTCGACCGCGACGACGGGGACGCCGAGCCCGGCGCACGCCACCGCGCCGGCGGCGTCGGTGACGATCGCCCGCGCGCCGGCCGCCACCGCCGCGGCGGCGAACCGCGCACCGTGCGTCGTGCGCCCGGGCAACGCGACGAAGACGTCCCCGGGGCGGACGTCGGCGGAGTCGTGGGTCAGCCCGGTCACCCGCACGTCGTCGGTCACCGGGTCCGCGGCGATGCCGTCGAGCAGGGCGCTCAGCGCGATCGGGACCGGGTCGGGTCGCAGCGACATCGCTACCCGCCGGCGTAGATCGGCAGACGTCCGGCCTTCGCTCCCGTCGGCGGGATCCCCCGCTTCTGCAGCGCATACGTCATGACCTGCTTGAACACCGGCCCGCCGAGCACTCCGCCGTACCGACCCGCCTTCGGGTTGAAGATCGACACCGCGACGACCAGCTGCGGATCGTCCAGCGGCGCCATCCCGATGAACGACGCGACGACGCCGGCGTAGCAGTGGCACGACTCGTTGTACTCCTGCGCGGTCCCGGTCTTGCCGCCGATCCGGTATCCGGGGATCGCCGCCATCGGCGCCGTCCCGTCGGTCACCACCGACTCCAGCATCGCCCGGACCTGCCGCGCGGTGGCCGGGCTCACGACCCGCGTCCGGGCCGACTCCGGCGACGACGTGGCCGTGCCGTCCGGGGCGATCGTCTGCGCGACGAGCCTGGGCTGGACCCGGACGCCGTCGTTCGCGATCGTGGCGAAGACGCTCGCGGTCTGGACGGCGTTGAGCGACAACCCCTGGCCGAAGGCGATGGTCGGGAACGACGTCGCCGACCAGTCCCCGTGGGGGGGAACGTATCCCGACGCCTCACCGGGGAATCGCAGGCCGGTCGCCTGGCCGACGCCGAACTTGCGCAGGTACTTCAGCAGTTTGCGCCCGCCGATCCGCTCCGAGGCCAGGATCGTGCCGATGTTGCTGGACTTGGCGAGGACCCCGGCGAGGGTGAGCCGTTCGGTTCCGTGCGCGTGGTCGTCGTGGAACACCTTGCCGCCGCGGCTGAGACCGCCGGGAACGGTGAACGTCGAGTAGGGGTTGGCCTTCCCCTCGTTCACGACGGCGGCCAGGGTCATGACCTTCGCCGTCGAGCCGGGCTCGAACACGTGGGTCAGGGCGATGTTGCCGCGCGCGCCGGCCGGCGCCGAACCGGCCTTGTTCGCGTCGAACGTCGGCGTCGTCGCGAGGGCGAGGATGTCGCCGGTGCGCGGGTCCATGACGACGAGGGTGCCGCTGTCGGCGTGCGCCTCGCGCACCTTCTGCGCCAACGCCCGCTGCGCCACGAACTGGATGTCGCGGTCGATCGTCAGCTGGACGCTCACGCCGGCCGTCGCGTCGGTCGTGGAGTTGACGCCGGTGGGGATCGCCTTCCCGCCGGGACCGAACTCGGTCGTCCGGGACCCGTCGGTGCCGGCGAGCTCGGCGTTCATCGCGTACTCGATGCCGCCGAGTCCGTCGCCCTGCGCACCGACGAAGCCGACGACGTTGGCGCCCAGATCACCGGCCGGGTAGACCCGCCGGGTCGCCGGCTCGCTGAAGATCCCCGGCTGGGCCAGCGCGGCGACCCGGTCCCACGTCTGCGGGGTGACGTCCTTGGCGACGTAGACGAACCGTCGGGTCCCGGTCAGCCGTTCGGCCAACGCCGCCGGGTCGGCGCCGAGCACCGGGCCGAGGGCGGCGGCGACCGCCGCCGGGTCGGCGATGAGGGTCTGGTCGGCCGTGATGTTCCGCGCGGCGACGGTGAGGGCCAGCGGTTGGCCGCTGCTGTCGAGGATCGAGCCGCGCTGCGCGGTGATCGCGGTGGTCGTCAGGCGCTGGCCGAGCGCCCGTGCGGCGAGGGCGTCGCCGTTGACCGCCTGCAGGTCGACCAGGCGGACCGCGAACACGGTGAGGATCATCGCGGTGACGACGAGCAGGGCGGTGCCCCGGCGGCGCGGATCGCCCAGCACGAACGGCCGGGGGGGTCGGGGCGGGCGGGGGGGCTGTCGCGGTCGCGCGGGGCGCGGCCGGCCGGCCGCGGGACCGCGCCGCGGTGTCGGCGGCGCGGAACGGGTCGTCATCGCCGCCTCAGCCGACGGGAACCGCGGTCAGGTCGGCGTCACCGCTGCCCACCGTGCCGGTGACGTCGATGACGGTCGAGTCCGACCACAGCCCGTTCTCCCCGCGGCCGCTCTTCTTGCCGGTCTTCCCGGTCTTCCCGGTCTTGTCCGTCGTGCCGGTCTTGTCCGTCGTGCCGGTCTTGGTGGCCTGGTCGGTGCCGGACTGCGCCGCTGCCGCGTCCGCCGCCGCCGCGTCCGCCGCCGCGGGGTCGTATCCGACCGGAACGGACTGTGGCAGGTCCGCACCGCGGTTGTCGACCGCCTCCGAGACGGTCGCGTCGGCGGGGGTGAGCAGGCGCGGCACGGTCGCGGTCGGGCCGCCCGCCGGCTTGGGCTTGCCCAGGATCCGGCCACCGGGAAGTCGCACGAACACCGGGTTCTCGCTGGGCACCATCCCCATCGCCCGTGCGCGCCGCTCGAGGGCCCGCGGTGCCGCCGCGGCGGCGACCGCCTGCGACAGCGTCTGCTCCTGTTGCGCCAGGTCCGCCTGACGGGCCTGCAGTTCGCTGATCGAGAAGGCGCCTTGGGCCAACGTGGTGTTGATGACCAGGATCGCGATCATGCCGACCGCGAGGACACCGCCGAGGACGAGTGCGAACAGTCCGCGGCCGGCGCGCTCCGGGCGCAGCGGCGAGACGATCCGCAGGTGCGGGCGGGCCGTTCGATGGCCGCGGGCACCGCGCGTGGCGTACTCGGTCACCTGATCGGCCGTACCGGCGTCCGACTCGGTCACCGGTGGATTCCCGGCCGGGTCGACGGACTCGGCGGCCGTGATGGGGTCGACCGGGTCAGCGGAGTCGACCGGATCGACCGGGTCGATCGGGTCCAGGTTCCGGGCGGTCGCGCTCATGCCGCCACCCGTTCGGCGGCACGGAGCCGGGCCGGGGCCGAGCGGGGATTGCGGGCGACCTCGGCGTCGTCGGCGCGCTCCGCGCCGCGGGTGATCAGGCGAAGCCACGGCTCGTGGCCGACCGGGACGACCGGCAGATCGTCGGGCACCGACGGCTGAGCGCCGACGGCGAAGGCCTGCTTCACGATCCGATCCTCCAGCGACTGGTAGCTCATCACCACGATCCGACCACCGACGGCGAGGCGGCCCAGCGCCGCCGGAATCGCTCGACGCAGGACGTCGAGTTCGCCGTTGACCTCGATCCGCAGCGCCTGGAACGTCCGCTTGGCCGGATTCCCGCCGGTCCGGCGCGCCGGTGCCGGGATGCACTCGCGGATCAAGGTCACCAGCCGCGCGCTGGTCGTGAACGGGGCGACCTTGCGCTCGACCACGATCCGTGCGGCGATGCGGTGGGCGAACCGCTCCTCGCCGTACACCCGCAGGATCCGGGCGAGCTCGGCCGCGTCGTAGGTGTTCAGGACGTCGGCAGCGGTCACCGCGGACGTGCTCGGATCCATCCGCATGTCCAGCGGCGCGTCGTGCGCGTAGGCGAAGCCGCGGTCGGGCACGTCCAACTGCATCGACGAGACCCCGAGGTCGAACAGCATCCCCTGCACCGATGCGAGTCCGAGGCCGTCGAGGACCGTCGGCAGCTCGTCGTAGACCGCATGCACGAGGGTCACCCGCGCACCGAACCCGGCGAGGCGGTCGGCGCTGGCGGCCAGGGCCTGGCGGTCCCGATCCAGGCCGACCAGCCGCAGGTCCGGGAACCCGGCCAGTGCCGCGGCCGCGTGGCCCCCCAGGCCGACGGTCGCGTCGACGAGCACGGCGCCGGGCTCGGTCAGGGCCGGTGCGAGCAACGCGAGGACCCGGTCCTGCAGGACGGGAACGTGACCGGTCGTCGTCATCGCGGTGCTCAGCCCCACGTCGAGACGACGCGGGCGGCGGTCACGAGCACCGCCGCGGTCAGGGCCGCGGCCAGCCCGAGCACGGCCGTCGAGCGCAGTGCCGCACGGGCGGCCGGCGCGGGGTGGACGACGGTCCGAGCGGCCCCGGCCAGGTGCATCCGGTGGCTCATCGGTCTCCTCTCGGGTCGTTGCGGTCGGTCGTCGTGATCGGGTCGTCGTGGTCGGGTCGTCGTGACGGGTGTGGTCGCCGTTCGCGTGACCAGGTCCCCGCCCGCTGCTGGCAGCGGGCCCCTGGCGCCGGGGAAGGGGCGCCAGGTACGTAGCGGGGAGCGGGAGGAGACCTCATCGCGCGACAGGTGGCTACAGGCCGGGCAGCACCCCCTCCGGGAGTTCGGCGAACGCGTCGACCTGCTCGGCCATGTACTGGTCCCAGACCGGCTTGGCCCAGATCTCGGCGACGGTGTTCTTGCCCGTGACGACGACGTCACGGTCGAGGCCGGCGTACTCCCGCAGCGCTGCCGGCACGCTGATCCGGCCCTGACGATCGGGAACCTGGTCGAACGCGCCGGAGAACAGCACGCGCTGGTAGGCCAGCACCTTCGCGTCGGTCCGGGACATCCGCGTGACCTGGTCGGCGAACACCAACCACTCCTGGGCCGGCCAGATCGTGATGCACCGGCTCTGCCCCTTGGCCAGGACCAGCCCGGCGGCGAACCCCTCCCGGAACTTCGCCGGCAGGACCATGCGGCCCTTGTCGTCCAGTCGGGGGAAGTTCTCGCCCAGGAATCCGAAGCCCATGGACGTCACCTCCTCGCTCGACCCGAAACGCCCCAGGTGCCGCCACAGTACTCCACTTCCTTCCACTTTCCACCACCACAACCCACATTCGGCCCGGCGCGCCCCACCCCGTGCCGCCGGCGCGCTCGAACCGCCGGCCTACAGTGCGTTCGTGCCCGGTCCCGTCGCCACCGCTCGCCCGACGACCGCGCGCCTCGCGGTGGCCGCGATCGCCGTGACCGCGCTCGCCCTGGTGACCGCGTGCGCCGGCCCGCAGGTCGCTCCCCCGACGTCCCCGCCACCGGCGTCGACGAACCCGGCGTCCCCGAGCCCGAGCCCGACACCGACGCCCACGCCCACGCCGACGCCCACGCCGACGCCCACGCCCACGTCCCCCCTCACCGGCGAGCCGGCGGCCACGGCGAGGCCGGTGCTCATCGTCAAGCTCGACAACACCGCGTACGCCCAGCCGCACGCCGGGCTGACCCGGGCCGACATCGTCTACTTGGAGGAGGTCGAGTACGGGATCACGCGGATCGCCGCGGTGTTCTCCACGTCGGTCCCCCGCCGGATCGGTCCCGTGCGGTCCGCGCGGATCACCGACGTCGACCTCGTCGCGCAGTTCGGCCGGCCCGCGTTCGGCTACTCCGGTGCCCAGCACCGGATGTGGCCGGTGCTGGCCAAGGCCTCGACGTTCGACGTGTCCCCCAACCACGCGGCGTCGGCCTACCAGCGCGACGGACGACGGCGGGCTCCGTACAACCTGTTCGCCGACGGACGGACGCTGCTCGCGGTCGCCCGCAAGGCGACCACGGCGGCCGGGATCGGCTGGCAGTTCGACCCGAGCCCGCCCCCGGGCGGACTCGTCGCGACCACGGCGAGCATGAAGTGGGGCTACAGCGCGGCGACGTTCGCCTACGACGAGGCGACCGGGAAGTACCGCGTCTGGCTGAACGGCCAGCGGGCCCGCGCCGAGGAGTCGCCGGACGGCCAGAACGCGTCGACCGTCGTCATCCAGTACGTCCGGCAGGTTCGGTCGCCGTACTACGACAAGGGCGGCGGGAACACCCCACTGGCCCACACCGTCGGCTCGGGCAAGGCGGTCGTCCTGCGCGACGGGCTGGCGTGGACGGTTCGCTGGAACCGGCCCGACGAGCGGTCCGGAACGACGTTCACCCTGCCGGACGGCTCGATCATGGCGTTCAAGCCCGGGCAGACCTGGGTCGTCCTCCGCGACCGCACGCGGCCCGCGCGGGTCACCCCGCTCACCGAGCCCACGGCCGGCGCGACGAGCACCGTCGTGCCCACGCCGACCGCGTCAGCCGGTTCGCCAGGAGTCCAGTAGCGCGCCGACCAGTTGTCGCGGGTCGTCGACATTGGGGGAATGCGCGCACCCGGCCAGCTCCCGCGTACGCGCTCGCAGGTCCGCGGCGAGTCGGCGCTGCACCTCGATCGGCCAGGCGTCGTCGGCCTCCCCCCACGCGACGAGGACGTCGACGTCGCGCGTCGCCCGGCGCACGTCGTCGGTCAGATCCGCCTGCTCGAGCAGCAGGCGCGCGACCTGACGCAGGTGCTCGACGCGGTGGGTCGCCCAGCGCCGCCGCATGAAGTCGGCGACCGGAGCCGACATCGTGCGCGCCGCCGCGGGCATCTGCGGCCAGATGTCCGCCGGCGTCGTCGTGTCGAGTGCGGCGCGCAGATCCGTGACCCCCGCGCGACGATCGGGTGGCAGCGCACCGGGCCCGCTGCACAACAGCGTCAGCGAGCGTGGGCGCAGGCCGTCGACCACCGCTCGTTGGACGACCAGCCCGCCGAAGGAGTGCCCGAGCAGGTGCGGATCGCCGATCGCCTGCCGGGCGGCGATCGCGACGACGTCGGGCAGGTCGGCGGCGAACTGGGCCAACCCGTAGTCGCGTGGGTCGTCCGAGCCGTCGGACTCGAACTGGCCGAACAGGTCGAACGCCACCGCCCCCACCCCGGCCTCGGCGAGGATCGGCAGGACCGCGATGAAGTCCTCCTTGCTGCCGGTGAAGCCCGGTACGAGGACGACCCACTCCCGGGCGCCCGCCAGGTCGGTGCGCAGTACCGCACGGTGGCTCCCGCGGACCGGCCAACGCTCGGCGACGACGCCGGCCGGCAGGTCGACGAACGGCGGCGTGCTCACCCGCGCGAGGGTAGCCGTGCCTCGGCCGGGCTGGCCGTGCGGTGGGGAGTGTGGCGGCTGCGCCGGCCCGGACCTGGGTCGTCGGGCCGGCGCCGCCACGCGGCACCCCCGTCGCCGCGCTGTGCCCGCCTCCCCCGCGGGCGAGCGACGCCACCGTACGAGGGGGGTCGGACATCCCCCCGGCGACGACGAGCCGGCTGTGGACCGCCGCCGGGAGCTCGTCCCCCCTGGGGACAGTCACGGCGCCCGACATGGCAGACTCCCATGCCCGGATCGCACGGCGAAGTCGTTCAGCCGAAGGGGCGCCAAGATGGACCCGGTGGGCCAGGAGCAGGCCTTCCTCGACGTGGCCTACCGCCGCCTCGACCTGGTCCGTGCCCAACTCGTCGACCGGATCGCCGCCGTCCACAACGCGCCGGGCACCGGGACCCAGCAGGACGTCCTCGAACGTCAGGCGCTGCTGGACGTGCTGCACCAGCAGGCGGCGGCGGCGCAGGCCGCCGACCAGCGACTGTGCTTCGGCCGCCTGGACTTCGCGGACCACCCGCCCGCGCACCTGGGTCGGATCGGCCTGCGCGACATCCATGGCGAACCGCTCCTGCTGGACTGGCGCGCGCCGCAGGCCGCCGGGTTCTACCAGGCGACGGCGGTCCACACGATGGGCGTGCGACGGCGCCGGCGGATCTTCACCCGCGACCGGACGGTCACCCACGTCGAGGACGACGACCTCGAGGACCCGTTCGCGGCGGTCGGCGCGCGGGCGGCCGCGGCCAGCGTGTCGACCCCGCGCGCGGGCCGGATGGCGGACATCATCGCGACGATCGCCGCGGACCAGGACCGGATCGTGCGCAGCCCCCTGAACCGCGTGACCGTCGTCCAGGGCGGTCCGGGCACCGGCAAGACCGTCGTCGCCCTGCACCGCGCGGCCTGGTTGCTGTACACCCACCGTGACCGGTTGGCCCGCGACGGCGTCCTCGTCGTCGGACCGTCGAACGCGTTCTGCCGGTACATCGAGCAGGTGCTGCCCAACCTGGGCGAGACCGACGTCGTCCTGTTGACCGCCGGCCAGCTCTTCCCGGGGGTCGACACCGCGCTCGTCGACGAGGCGCCCGTCGCCGAGCTCAAGGGCGATCCGGTCATGGCCGACGTGATCGCGCAGGCCGTCGCGCAGCGGGTGCGCGTGCCCGCCGGCGACCTGACGGTGACCCTCGCCGACGGATCGACCGCCAGCGTCACCGCCGGCCGGCTCGCGGCCGCCGTGGCCGCGACGCCGCGCCGGGCCACGTACCACGACGGGCGTGAGCCGTTCCTGCGCCGCATCCTCGACCACCTCGCGCGCGACCGGGCTCGCCGGCGCGGGGAGGACGGCGACGACCCCGACGTGCGGGCCGCCCACCTGGCCGACCTCGTGGACGATCCGAACGTGCGCCGGTCGCTGAACCTCATGTGGCTGCCGACGACCCCGGAACGACTGGTGTCCGCGCTGCTCACCGATCCCCACGCCCTGGCCCGGGCCGCGGCGGGACGGCTCGACCCGACGGCGCAGCGACGACTGCTTCGTCCGCCCGGCTCGCCGTGGACCGTCGACGACGTGCCGCTCCTGGACGAGGCCGCCGAGCTGCTCGGGCCGTTCACCCCGCCGCCGACCCGCAGCCCGGTCGTCGAGGAGGGGTACGCCGAACTGCACGTGCCCGAGGGCCGGTCGACGCGACGAACGGCCGCACCCCTGGCCGACCGGGCCCTCGCCGACCGGACGTGGGTGTACGGGCACGTCGTCGTGGACGAGGCGCAAGAGCTCTCGCGCATGGCGTGGCGGGCGCTGGCGCGCCGCTGCGGACGCCGGTCGATGACGGTCGTCGGCGACCTCCAGCAACTCGCCCATCCGGCCGGCGCGCGCGACTGGCACCAGGCGCTGGGCTGGGCCGGTGACCACGTCGACCTGCACACGCTCACCGTCACGTACCGGATCACGCGCCAGACCGCCCGGACGGCAGTCGATCTGCTCACCGCGGCCGGTGGCCGGCCGGGCGTGCTGGAACCGATCCGCGACGGGTCCCCCACCGAGCACGTCACCTGCGCGCCCGCCGACCTGGCCGCGATCGCCCTGGCCCGGGTGGGCGACGACGGCGGCCGCACCGGCGTGATCGTGCCCGACGCGCGGTACGACGCGATCGCCGGCCTCCTGGGCGCGCGCCCGGGGTTCGGCGTCGGCGACCGCGCGCTCGACGCGCCGGTCGCCGTGCTCACCGCGCGCCAGGCGAAGGGCCTGGAGTTCGACCACGTCCTCGTCGTCGACCCCGCCGGCCTCGCCCGCCAGTCGCCCGCCGGCGCCGACGTCTACGTCGCCTGCACCCGGGCGACGCGCACGTTGCACCTGGTCGATCTCGACCCGCGCTGACCGCCGGGAACCGACGGTGAGCCGGTACCGTCAACACGGTTGCCGGCCCGATCGTTCGGGCCACCTGGGGAGGAGAGCTCCATGCGCACTCGACTCGGCATGCTCGTCGGCCTGACCGCGGCCGCCTTCGCCCTGGCCGCCTGCGGCGGCTCGGCGACATCGGCCGACACCGGCTACGGCGCCGACGGTGCCGCCGTCGCCCCCGAGGCGATGTCGGTGCCGGGGATGGACGCTGGCCGTCCGGCCGACGGATCGGTCGCCAACACGACGTCGACCACCACGACGATGGACCGTCAGGTCATCCGCACCGGCTCGATGTCGCTACAGGCCGAGGACGTCGCCAAGACGGTCGCGCAGGTCCGGACGCTGGCCGCCGACGCCGGCGGCTACATCACCGCGGAGGACAGTTCGGCCAGCGGCGACAGCGCCAACTCGGCCTACTCGTCGATCACCGCCCAGGTGCCGGCCGGCAAGCTCGACGAGTTCGTCGCTCAGGTCGGCCGGCTCGGAACCGTCGAGTCGATCAACCTCGCCGCCCAGGACGTCACGACGCAGGTCGTCGACCTCGACGCCCGCATCGCGGCACTGCAGACCAGCGTCGACCGCATGACCGACCTCATGGCGCAGGCGAACCGGATCGAGGACCTGCTGACGATCGAGACGCAGCTGTCCCAGCGGCAGGCCGAGCTCGACGCGCTGCGGGCGCAGCGGGCCTGGCTCGGCGACCAGGTGGCGATGTCGACGCTGAGCGTCACGGTTCGCCCCGTGCCGACGATCGCACCGGTCGACACCCCCGGGTTCGCGTCCGGCCTGGAGCAGGGCTGGGCCGCACTGGTGTCCGCCTTCGCGATCGCGGTGACCGCACTGGGCTTCTTCCTGCCCTTCCTGGTGCTCCTGGCGATCCTCGCCGTGCCGATCACCTTCGCGGCCACCTGGTTCGTGCGCCGCAACCGCCGCCGTACCGCCGAGCGCGCGGCCCGGCTGCGGGCCGCCGGCGCACTGCCGGACGCCCCGGTGAGCGCCGCGCATCAGCCGAGCGACGCGCCTGCGCCGAGCGACGCGCCTCAGCCGTAGGAGCAGCCGGTCACCGCGTCGGCGACGATCGCGACCGTGAACCGGTCGGGCCGGTAGTCCATCGTCAGCGCGAGCGGCACGCCGTCGACGCTGCCCACCCGCAGCAGGTAGCCGTTGGACTCCGCGAACGCCCGCGCCGCGTCCGCCGTCATCACCCCGGTCACCATCTGCCGGCACATGCCGATCATCTGGGCCGAGCCGGCGCCCAGCGCCGGCGAGCCGACGACCTGCTGCAGGCTGCGCACCGTCGCCAGCAGCTGGGCGTACGTCAGGCCGGTCGACGTGAGGACGATCGTCGTGGCGCCCGGCCCGGCGAGCGCGGTCGGCGACTGGGCGGTCAGTTCCGCGGTCCCCCCGAACCGTCGGACGTCCGCGCGCGAGCAGCGCGTTCGCGGTGGCACCGGCCGCGGGTTCGCGGCGGCCGGCTGCGGCACGCAGTCGGCGTAGATCCGCACCGGGACGACGACCTTCTGGGTCCGCCGACCGATCGCCACCCGCGTCGTGCCGACCAGCGCCCGACTGGTCGACACGACCGGCTCGGCCGACCACCCGGTGGCCGCCCACTTCTGCGCGACCTGCACCTGGCGTCGTCCGCGGCCGTACGTCGTCCCGGCGAAGGTTTCCCCGCCGGTCACGAGCCGGGACGACACGGTGATGCCGTCGCCGATGACGGTGATCCGGCGCGAGCGCTCCAGGCCCGCGACCCGCATGGGTTCCCACAGCGAGCCGGCCGAGCCCAACCGGGCGGCGGCGGCGTCCCACGTGGAGACGCTCGCGCGCACGTCCGGCGCCGGCGCCGCGACGGCCGGCACGTCGACGGCCACCGCCGCGACGAGCGCGGCCGCGAGCAGCACCACCCCGGTTGACCTACGCATCCGCGTTCCTCCCATCGCCACGGGTGAGGCCGGGCACTCCGACCACCCAGTCATAGATCACGCTCGTCCGCAGGACCGTGTCCTGCACGGAGCGGTTGGCGCCGCTGAACACGACCCAGACCAGGCCGGGTACGAACACGGTGCAGAACAGCGCGCGCGCCAGCGCGCCGGCCCACCGCAGCCGCTCGCCGCGGAAGTTCACGACCCGAAGGCCCATGACCAGGTTGCCGACGGTCCGTCCGCCGGTCGCCCACCCGATCGTCCAGTACGCGACGTTCAGCACATAGCCGTACACGATCATCGTCCCGACGGCCGGCCACCGGTTCGCCTCCGCGGTCGCCACCGACGTGGCCGACATCGGGTCGACGATGAACGACAGCATCCACACGCCGGCCATCGTCAGCAGCACGACGGCGAAGACGAGCACGACGTCGACGATCGCCGCGACCGCCCGGCTGACGAAGCCCGCGCGATCGCCCTGGAACGCGATCGCATCCGACGGCAGCGTCGGCAGTCGGCGGCTGGCACCGCCGTCCGCGGCGGTCTGCTCCCGGTACGCGCGAAAGGACGTCATCGGCCCTCGTCCGCCGGGTGATCACCGCGGACCTCGACCTTGCGCTGCCGACGGCGAAGGACGACGCCGTCGCCGATCCGGGCGACGAGCCGATCGCTGAGCACGCCCTGGCGACGCACGACGTTCATCGCGTCGCCGGCGATGCCGCTGGTCGAGTCGCGGATGAGCTGGGGCAGGTCGATCTCGTCGACGACGTAGTTGGCCAGATCGATGATCGGCACGCGGTCGATGACCGCCTCGATGTCGGCCCGCTCGACGATGGCGTCCACGTCCACCCGGTCGAGCACCACCTGGGTGAGGTCCAGTTCGTCCAGCGCCCGGGTCACGACGGACTGCAGGTCGACGCGGGCGAGCACCAGGTCCGTCAGGTCGATCCGGTCCAGGACGGCCGCCACGACCGCCGGGACGACCGCGTCGAGGGTCACCGTCACCGGCACGGTGACCGCCCGGGTCAGCGTCTGCGTCGCGATCGAGCCGGCTGTCGTCGCCACGGCCACGGCCATGCCGACCGTGCTGGCGACGACGTCTCGCAGCGTGGGCGCGGGCGGCGCAGTCGCCGGTCGGGTCGTGATCACGACCTCACGCCCGCCCGTCGGGTCGCCGTCGGCCATCGCGCGTCCGTCGGGCCTACGCGCCGGCCGAGAGCGGACCGGTCTTCGCGGCCGGGAAGTAGTCCTGCCCGATCCCGCTGGTGCGCTTGGGGATCATCACCGACCGGAACCAGGACACGATCTCGTCACCGTCCTGGTTCACCCCGCGCGTCTTCATCCGGATGATGCCCATCTCCGGGCGCGAGGAGGACTCGCGCTTGTCCAGGCAGATGCTCTCGGCGTAGATCGTGTCGCCGACGTACACCGGGTGGGTGAGCTTGATGTCGGTCCAGCCGAGGTTCGCCACCGCGTTCTGGCTCATGTCGATGACCGACAGGCCGAGGACGAGAGCGACGGTCAGGCCGGAGTTGACGATGATGCGCCCACCGCTGATCGGGTTGGACTGCGCGAGGTGGGCGTTGAAGTGGTTCTGGTTCGTGTTGCACGTGAGCAGCGTGAACCAGGTCGAGTCGGCCTCGCTGATGGTCCGGCCGAACGGATGCTGGTAGACGGTGCCGACCTCGAAGTCCTCGAGGAATCGGCCGAGCTGGGCGGGGACGACGGGGGCTGGGGAGGTCTCGGTCATGTCCGCATCCTGCCGTGCGTGCGCGCGGGCCGCGGGCGTCGGGTCGGGGTGGTCAGCCGTCGCCGTCGTCCTGTGCCCGACGACGCCACCGGTCCTCCATGCGATCCATGAACCCCGGCGCGGAGTCGGCCGACGGCTGCGCCGGCGGCGCACCCGGCTCGGTCGCGGTGGGCGTTCCCGTCGGCCGGGTGAACGCGCGGTAGACGATGACCGCGCCGACGAGCATCACGACGAATCCGGCGATGCCCACGGCGACGATCGCCGTCGAGACGCCGCCGACGAGCAGGCCGATGCCGGCGATCAACGCGAGGAACCCCAGGGCGGCCCGGCCGCGGGCGGCGCGAACCGCGGGGGTCGAGCGCAGGGAGGTCGCGAACTTGGGGTCCTCGGCGTACAACGCCCGTTCCATCTGCTCGAGCAGTCGCTGCTCGTGCTCGGACAACGGCATCACCGGCCCCCTTTCGCCGATCGCGGACCACGGGTCGATCCAAGGATAAGCATGATCCGGGCCCGGGGGAACCCGTACCCGCCGCCGAAGCGCCCGGTCCGCGCCGACTCACCCGTCGGCTCACCCGTCGACATGACCGTCCCGGACCGGGTCGCCGGCCGCCAGGAGCCGGGCGGGACCGATCGCGCCGTCGCCGAACCGGGCCCGCAGCGCGTCGACGGCGACCTCGGCCTCGCGCCGGGTGTCGGTCGCGTCGTCGAACGTCAGCTGCTGGGCGGTCGCCGACGAGTCGGTGAGCCCCTCCGCTCGGACGCCGACCAGGCGGATCGCCGTCGGCTCGACGACGAGTGCGTCGAAGAGTTCGCGGGCGACGGTGTAGACCTGCGCGCCGGTGTCGGTCGGCGTCGTCAACGTCCGTGACCGACTGACGGTGCGGAAGTCCTCGTACCGCACCTTGATCGCGATCGTGCGCGCGAGGACGGCCGAATCGCGCAGCCGCGCAGCGACCTGATCGGCCAGAGCGAGCAGCCGCGCGCGCAGGACGACCGGGTCGTCGACGTCGGTGGCGAACGTGACCTCGTTCCCGATCGACTTCTCGCGCACGTGTGGGTCGACCCGTCGGCGATCGCGGCCCCAGGCCAGGTCGTGCAGGTGCGCCCCGACGGCCCGGCCGAGGCTGTGCGTCAACCGGTCGACGGGGGCGTGCGCGAGATCGCCGACCGTGTCCAGGCCCATTCGCCGCAGCCGATCCTCGGTTCGCTCCCCCACTCCCCACAGCACGCCGACCGGGAGCGGGTGCAAGAAGTCGATCGTGCGATCGGCCGGGACGACAAGGAGGCCGTCCGGCTTCGCGCGGGTCGAGGCGAGCTTCGCGACGAACTTGGTCGCGCCGACACCGATCGAGCAGGTGATCTCCTGCTCGGCGTGGACCCGGGCCCGGATCCGCTCGGCGATCGCCGTCGGCGAGCCCAGCCGGCGGGCACCGGACACGTCGAGGAAGGCCTCGTCGATGCTCAGCTGTTCGACCAGCGGCGTCGCCTCGGCGAGGATCGCCATGACGGCGGTGCTGATCCCGCGGTACAGGTCACGGTCGGGCTCGACGACCGTCGCGTGCGGCGCCAGCCGAAGCGCACGCGCCATCGGCATCGCCGAGTGGACCCCGAGCGCCCGCGCCTCGTACGTCGCCGACAGGACGACGCTGCGCGGCCCCCGGCCGCCGACGATGACGGGCCGACCGCGCAGTTCCGGTCGTGACCGCAACGACGCAGAGGCGAAGAACGCGTCCATGTCGACGTGCAGGATGGGGCAGCCGGTGTCATCCGAGCCGAGGTCGGGTCGGCCCCCGGGTCGACGGATCTGACTGCGGCTCACCCGGTCATCCTGCCCCGAGTCGGTACCGATCCGCGCGCTCGCGCCGAGCGGGCCGAGCGCGCCGAGCGCGCTGACCGGGCCGAGCGGGCCGAGCGCGCCGAGCGCGCTGACCGGGCCGAGCGGGCGTCACCCGGTCGGCCGCAACCGCCCGCCCGTGGCGGTCGCCTCGGTCACCGCCGCCAGCGGGGCGGCGAACCGGACCACCTGCTGCGACGGCGCCCCGAGCAGGTCGCACACGCGCGCGAGGAACACCTCCGCGTCGCGGAGCAGGTCGTCGGCCGCCCGTGGCGACACGACGACCGTCCCGGCCTCGACGCCGGCCCGACGCCGGGCCGTGGCCGCGAAGTACTGCGCCCACTCCCCCAGTTCGGGGGCCACGCGCGACAGCAGTTCCCACGCGCTGCACAGTCGCGCCCGGCGCGCGTTCGGCCGCCCGCGGTCGGCGAGGACCGCGGCGGCGGCGCGCAGCGCGGCCAGGTGTGCCGCGACGTATCGCTCGTCCGCGCTCGTGGCCAACGCCGCCTCGACCAGGCCGCGCCCGGCCGCCACCACGAGATCCGCGGCGGCCCGCGTTCGGGCCGACTCCGGTCCGCAGGCGGTGTTCGCGCGATCGGTGTTCGCCCGATCGGTGTTCGCCCGATCGATGTTCGCCCGATCGATGTTCGCCCGATCGATGTTCGCCCGATCGATGTTCATCCGATCGCCTCCTTCGACTGGATCGTGACGGCGCCCGACGGTGAGACCGGGGTCGTCGGGGCCGGGGTCGAGGCGGCCCCGACGACCACGCACCGAACGCTTGTTCGACGAAATCGAACACTAGTCCAGACCCCGGACACCGGTCAAGCACCGCGGTCATGGTTGGCTGTGCCGTGATCCGCGCGCGCCGCCTGGTGAAGGCCTACGGGGACTTCCACGCCGTCGCCGGCATCGACCTCGACGTCGAGCGCGGGGAGTCGTTCGGCGTCCTCGGACCGAACGGGGCCGGCAAGTCCACGACGATGCGGATGCTGACGGCGACGTTGCAGCGAACCTCGGGCGAGTTGTCGATCCTCGGGCACGACCCCGCCCACGACGGCCCGCTGATCCGGGCCCACCTGGGCGTCGTCCCGCAGCAGGACAACCTCGACACCGAACTCACCGTCGCGGAGAACCTGTACACGTACGGTCGCTACTTCGGCCTGCCACGGTCGCACCTGCGCCCGAAGGTGGCAGAACTGCTCGCCTTCGCCCAACTCGCCGACCGCGCCGACGCCAAGGTCGACGCGCTCAGCGGCGGCATGAAGCGGCGCCTGACGATCGCCCGCGGCCTGGTCAACGACCCCCCCATCGTCCTGCTCGACGAGCCGACGACCGGGCTGGATCCGCAGGCGCGGCACATCCTGTGGGACCGGCTGTTCCGGCTGAAGGAGGCCGGTTCGACACTGGTCATCACGACCCACTACATGGACGAGGCCGAGCAGTTGTGCGACCGCCTGGTCGTCATGGACGCCGGGCGGATCGTCGCCGAGGGATCGCCGGCCGAACTGATCCGGGCCCACTGCCCCCGCGAGGTCGTCGAGGTCCGATTCGGCTCCGGCCGCAACGCCCAGATCGCCGCGATGCTGACCGGCATCGGCGAGCGACTCGAGGTCCTGCCCGACCGGGT
>CAYMNG010000014.1:31396-32117 GCA_964391765.1 uncultured Bifidobacteriaceae bacterium
TCCTGGTGTACACCGACTCCGGCGAACCGGATCTGCATGAGATCCTCGCCCGCGGCCTCGAGCCCATCACGTCGCTGGTGCGACGTTCGTCGCTGGAGGACGTCTTCTTGCACCTGACCGGCCGAAGCCTGGCCGACGAGTGAGCTCCTCGTGAGCGCGCCGGGCGCAGCCGTGGGCCCGCCGCTGGCTCCACCGTCGCGTCGCGGAGCCGCGTTCGTCGCGCAGTACCGACTGCGCAACATGTGGAAGTGGCGCGGGTCGATCGTCGCGTTCGGCGTCGGCAACCCCGTGCTGTACCTCGCATCGGTCGGCCTCGGCGTCGGCGCGCTCGTCGACGCGAGCGGCACGGGTGCGATCGGGGGCGTGCCGTACCTGACGTTCCTCGCGCCCGCGCTCATCGCCGCCGCCACGATCCAAGGCGGCAACGACGAGGTGATGTTCCCGTCGTTGCACGGGTTCTTGTGGAGCAAGCTCTTCTTCGCCATGCGCGCGACGTCGCTGACCGGCGGCCAGATCGCCGACGGGGTGCTCCTCGCGGCGTTCGTCCGCATCGCGTTCACCGCGGCGTGCTACTGGCTCGTCCTGCTGGCCTTCGGTGCCGTCGACGTCGCATCGGGACCGGCGCTGGTGACCGTCTCCGTCGCGGCCGGCGCGTGCTGGGCGGCCTTCATGCTCGCGATCACCGCGAACGTCCACGACGACAGCGGGTTCTTGTCCCTCG
>CAYMNG010000015.1:0-19563 GCA_964391765.1 uncultured Bifidobacteriaceae bacterium
GCCGGCGGGTCGTGGTCGGCGGCAGAGGAGGCGGCGTTCACCGCGCCGATCCGCGAGCGCTTCGAGGAGCAGTCCTCGGCCTACTACGCGACGGCGCGACTGTGGGACGACGGCGTCATCGACCCGATCGACACCCGGCGGGTGCTCGGTCTGGGACTGGCCGCCGCCGCGAACGCGCCGATCCCGAGCCCGTCCTACGGCGTGTTCCGGATGTGACCGCCGTGGCCGACGTGACCTCCTTCGACACCGTCCTGGTCGCCAACCGCGGCGAGATCGCCGCGCGCATCTTCGCGACGGCCCGCACCCTGGGCCTGCGGACGGTCGCGGTGTACTCCGACGCCGACCGTGACGCGCCGTACGTGCGGTCGGCCGATGAGGCGGTTCGGCTCGGACCGGCGCCGGCGAGCCAGTCCTACCTGTCGATCCCGGCGGTGCTGGCGGCGGCGCGGCGGACGGGGGCGAACGCGATCCACCCCGGCTACGGGTTCCTGGCCGAGAGCGCGGCGTTCGCCCGCGCCGTCGAGGACGCCGGACTGGTCTTCGTCGGACCGCCGTCGTCGGTCATCGAGGAGTTGGGCCGCAAGGACAACGCCCGACGGATCGCCGTCGACGCGGGCGTGCCGGTCCTGACGGTCGGCGATGACGTCGGCGGGGATCTCGGCGGGGATCTCACCGCCGCGGCGGGCCCGCTGCTGGTCAAGGCCGTGGCCGGCGGCGGCGGCAAGGGCATGCGGATCGTCCACGACGTCGCGGACCTGCCGGCCGTCCTCGCGACGGCACGGCGGGAGGCGCAGGCCGCGTTCGGGGACCCGGCGGTGCTGGTCGAGCGGTACCTGCCCGCCGGCCGGCACGTCGAGGTGCAGGTCCTGGCCGACGCGCACGGCACCGTCGTGCACCTGGGCGAGCGCGACTGCTCGACCCAACGCCGGCACCAGAAGGTGATCGAGGAGGCACCGGCGCCGAACCTGCCGGCGCACGTGCGGCGGACGGTGACGCAGGCGGCGGTCGCGCTGTGCCGGGCGGCCGGGTACCGCAACGCCGGGACGGTGGAGTTCCTCGTGCACGAGGACGAGGCGTACTTCCTGGAGGTCAACACCCGGCTGCAGGTCGAGCACGCGGTGACCGAACTGGTCACCGGCGTCGACCTGGTCGCGATGCAGTTCGCGATCGCCGACGGCCAGCCGCTGCCGTTCGCGCAGGAGGACATCCGCTGGTCGGGGCACGCGATCGAGGCCCGGGTGTACGCCGAGGACGCGTTCGGCGGCTTCCTGCCGCAGGCCGGGACCGCCGACCTCGTCCGCTGGCCGCGTCGCGCGCGGGTCGACGCCGATCTGGAGTCCGGGCAGGTCGTCGGCACCGACTACGACCCGATGCTCGGCAAGATCACCGTGCACCGGTCCACCCGGCCGGCGGCCCGGGTCGCGCTCGTCGACGCGATCGACGACACCGCGATCCTCGGGGTCACCACGAATCTCGGGTTCGTCCGCGCGGTGCTGGAGTCGGCGACGTTCCGGGACGGGGAGGTCCGTACGTCCTGGCTCGACGGCGGGCTGGCGGCGCTGACGCCGACCGGCCGCGCCGTCGCGGCGGCCGTCGCGGGGTGGGCGCTGGCCCGGGACGGGAGGTCCGACCGCGGGGGCCCGTTCGCGGTCGGGGACGGCTGGCGCCTGGCCGGGCCACCGGCGACGGTCGCGGTGGAGCGCACGGACGGTGGCCCCGACGTACGCGTCGTCGGCGCGGACGGGCCGGTCGTGCGGGTCGAGGTCGACGGCGCCCTGCGCACCGCGGTCGCGATCGTGCGACCGGATCAGGTCGTCGTCTCGTTCCAGGGCAGCGTGTTCGCGTTCGCCCGGCCCGACCGCTTCGACCCCGCGCGGCACGCGCACGACGACGACGGGACCGTCGTCGCGCCGATGCCCGGAATCGTCGTCGCGGTGAGCGCGGCGGTCGGCGACGTCGTCGAGGTCGGCGCGGTGCTCGGTGTCCTCGAGGCGATGAAGATGCAACTGCCGTTGCGGGCGGGGACGGCCGGGGTGGTGACGCGCGCGAGCGCGACGGTGGCGCGGCAGGTCGCACTGGGGGACGTGCTGTTCGAGATCGGGGCGACCGACGATGCGCTCCCCTGAGGTCGTCCCGATCGCCGGCCTGCCCGCGGCCGTGACGGTGTACGAGGTGGGACCGCGCGACGGGCTGCAGAACGAGCCGGGAATCGTGCCGACGCAGGAGAAGGTCGCGTTCGCGGCCGCGCTGCTGGCGGCCGGCCTGCCGTACGTCGAGGCGACCGCGTTCGTCCCACCGACGTGGGTGCCGAAGCTGGCCGACGCCGACGCGGTGATCGCCGGACTGGCCGCGGGGGTCGAGGGTGTGGGCGCCCGCGTTGCGGCACTGGTGCCCAACGAGCGCGGACTGGACCGCGCGCTGGCCGCCGGGGTCGAGCACGTCGCGGTGTTCGCCAGTGCGACGGAGTCGTTCGCGCGGCGCAACCTCAACCGCGGGTACGACGAGCAGTGGGCGATGTTCGCACCGACGATGGCCCGCGCCCGGGCGAACGGACTGCGCGTGCGCGGGAACGTGTCGATGTGCTTCGGCGACCCGTGGGAGGGCGCGGTCCGGCCGGCCCGGGTCGTGCAGGCCGCGCTGCGACTGCTGGACCTCGGCGCCGACGAGCTCTCCGTGGGGGACACGATCGGCGTCGCGACGACCGGGCAGGTCGAAGGGCTGGTCGCGGCGCTGGTGGGCGCGGACGTGCCGATCGACGCCGTGGCCCTGCACTTCCACGACACGTACGGGCAGGCGCTGGCGAACGTCGTCGCGGGCCTGCGGTGCGGGGTGGCCACCTTCGACGCCGCGGCCGGTGGGTTGGGCGGCTGCCCGTATGCCGGGAGCGCGACGGGCAACCTCGCGACCGAGGACCTCGTATGGCTACTCGACGGGCTGGGGATCGACACGGGCGTCGATCTGGCGGCGGTCGTGCGCGCGAGCAGCCGGCTCGCCGACGTCCTCGGCCGGCCGAACCCCTCGAAGGCGTGGGCGGCGTTGGCCGGCGTCGCCGATGCGACCGAACCCAGTGCGACCGAACCCGGTGCGACCGAACCCGGTGCGACCGAACCCGGTGCGACCGAACAGAAGGCGGGGACCTGATGCTGGACTCGATGCTCACCGACGAACTGCGGCTGCTGCAGCGGACGGTACGGGAGTTCGCCGCCGAGGTCGTCGCGCCGGTGATCGGCGCGCACTACGAGGCGCGCACGTTCCCGTACGACATCGTGCGGCAGATGGGGGACCTGGGGTTGTTCGGACTGCCGTTCCCGGAGGAGTACGGCGGGTCGGGCGGGGACTACTTCGCGCTGTGCCTGGCGATCGAGGAGCTGGCCCGGGTCGACTCGTCGGTCGCGATCACGCTGGAGGCGGCGGTCTCGCTGGGCGCCATGCCGATCTACCGGTTCGGGACGCGGGAGCAGAAGGAGCGCTGGCTGCCGGACCTGTGCGCGGGCCGGGTGCTCGGCGCGTTCGGGCTGACCGAGGCCGACGCCGGATCGGACGCCGGCCGGACGCGTACGACGGCCCGCCTCGTCGACGACGAGTGGATCGTCGACGGGTCGAAGTCGTTCATCACGAACTCCGGCACCGACATCACCGGACTGGTCACGGTCACGGCCGTGACCGACGTCGACGACGCGGGACGCAAGCAGATCTCGACGATCATCGTGCCCGCGGGCACGGCCGGGTTCACGGTCGCGCCGGGCTACTCCAAGGTCGGGTGGAACGCGTCGGACACCCACGAACTGTCGTTCGTCGACGTGCGCGTGCCGCAGGAGAACCTGCTCGGCGAGCGCGGCCGGGGGCTCGCGCAGTTCCTGCGCATCCTCGACGAGGGCCGGGTCGCGATCTCAGCGCTGGCCGTCGGCCTGGCCCAGGGCTGCGTCGACGAGGCGATCTCCTACGCGAACACCCGGCAGGCGTTCGGCCGCCCGATCGGGGCGAACCAGGCGGTCGCGTTCACGATCGCCGACATGGAGGTGCGCGCGCACACGGCCCGACTGGCGTACTACGACGCGGCGTACCGGCTCGTGCGCGGCCAGCCGTTCACCCGGCAGGCGTCGGTCGCGAAGCTGTACTCCAGCGGCTGCGCGGTCGACAACGCCCGCGACGCCACGCAGATCTTCGGCGGCTACGGGTTCATGAACGAGTACCCCGTCGCGCGGATGTGGCGCGACGCGAAGGTGCTGGAGATCGGCGAGGGCACCAGCGAGATCCAGCGCATGTTGATCGTCCGCGACCTGGGCGTCGGGGGGTGACCGGGGGACCGGTCACCGGGTGAACCGGACGACGCCGGACGGGGTGAGGGCCGCGTCGACGACGACGTCGTGCGGTTGCGCGGGGACGACGTCGAGCACCTCGTCGTCGAACACGACCGCGACCCGCAGCGGGCCGCCGGCGCTGGCCGGCCGGACGCCGGCCAGCGCCCGGTCGTAGTAGCCCCCGCCCTGCCCGAGGCGCACGCCGGACCGATCGACGGCGAGCGCGGGCAGCACGACGACGTCGACGTCGCCGAGGCCGACGGCGTCGTCCGGGCCGACCGGCTCGCGGATGCCGAACGGGCCGGCCACGGTCGGGGTCGCCGGCGACCACCGGACCCACTCCAGTCGCGTGCCGACCACGCGCGGGACGAGCACGCGCAGGCCGTCGGCGACCAGCGCGGCCAGCAGCGGTCCGGTCCCGGGCTCGGCCGGCAGGGACAGGTAGCCCGCCACGCGGGTGTCACCGGGGCCCAGCAGGTCGCGGGCGTGCCGGGCCACGGCGGCCGCCGCGTGCGCCCGCTCGGCCTCGCCGCGCCGCGCTCGGGCGGCCCGCACGCGCGCGCGCACGGCGGCCTTGTCGCTCGCGGAGCCGGCGAACTCGGACACGGCGAACATGGTGCCGGATCCTCTAGGGTCGGTGCCCATGGATCCGCGACCCGTGCGCAAGGCCGTCATCCCCGCCGCGGGTCTGGGGACCCGGTTCCTGCCCGCGACGAAGGCCACGCCGAAGGAGATGCTGCCGGTCGTCGACAAGCCGGCGATCCAGTACGTCGTGGAGGAGGCGGTCGCGGCCGGCCTGGACGACGTGCTGTTCATCACCGGACGCAGCAAGCGGCCGCTGGAGGACCACTTCGACCGCAACCTCGAGCTCGAGCAGGTCCTGCGCGACAAGGGCGACGACGCGCGGCTGGCGATGGTGACGGAGTCGACCGACCTGGCCCGGATCCACTACGTGCGCCAGGGCGACCCGCTCGGGCTCGGTCACGCCGTGCTCGTCGCGCAGGCCCACGTCGGCGACGAGCCGTTCGCCGTCCTCCTCGGCGACGACCTCATCGACGCCCGCGACCCCGTCCTGCCGGCGATGGTCGCCGCCCGCGAGCGGTTCGGCGGCTCGGTCGTGTGCCTGATGCGGGTGCCGCGGGAGTCGATCTCGCTGTACGGGTGTCCGCAGGTCGAGCCGACGGACGACCCGACCATCGTCACGATCACCGACCTGGTCGAGAAGCCCGACGTGGAGGTCGCGCCCAGCGACTACGCGGTGATCGGGCGCTACCTGCTGGATCCGGCGGTGTTCGACGTCCTGCGGACGACCGCGCCCGGTCGCGGCGGGGAGATCCAGCTGACCGACGCGCTTCGCGTCCTGGCGACCATGCCCGCGCAGGCCGGCGGCGGCGTGCACGGACTGGTGTTCGCCGGGCGCCGATACGACACCGGTGATCGGCTGTCCTACCTGCAGGCGAGCATCATGCTGGCCGTCGAGCGCGAGGACATCGGCCCGGCCCTGCGCACCTGGCTGGCCGAGTTCGTCAACCCGACGTGACCGCGCGCGTCTGGCCGGCGACCCTGGTCAGCGGTGACGTGCTGCTTCGGCCGCTGCGCCAGCGCGACGCGCGGGCCTGGAACGAGGTGCGGGCCCGCAACGCGGCGTGGCTGCAGCCGTGGGAGGCGACGTTCCCGCCGGCCGCGCTGGCCGGCGAGCAGATCCCCACGTTCGCGATGATGGTCCGCCGGCTGCGCGCGGAGGCCCGGCACGGGCGGACGCTGCCGTTCGCCCTGCTGTACCAGGGCCGGTTCGTCGGCCAGGTCACGGTCGGCGGCATCACCTGGGGGTCGCTGCGCGCGGCCTACATCGGGTACTGGATCGACAAGGAGGTCGCCGGCCGCGGGATCATGCCGGTGGCCGTGGCGCTCGCGCTCGACCACTGCTTCACGACCCTGCGGCTGCACCGGGTCGAGCTGAACATCCGGCCGGAGAACGTCGCGTCGTTGCGCGTGGCCGAGAAGCTCGGCCTGCAGGTGGAGGGCACGCGTCGGGCATACCTGCACATCGACGGGGACTGGCGTGATCACGTGACCTACGCGGTGTACGACGGCGACTTCCCCGGCGGCGTGCTGGCCGCCCACCTCGCCCGGCTCCAGGCCTAAGGCGCGACACGCCGACGCGCGGGAGCGCACCTGCCCGGTGTTCCCTCCTGCGCGGCCTAACGTTGCCTTCTGTGACGGGCTTGATCTACCTGGTGATCATCGGCCTGTGGGCAGCGATCCTCATTCCCGTCTGGCTGCGCCGACACGACCAGATCAGCGAGGTCCGGTCGACGGCGCGATTCACCTCCGCGATGCGCTCCCTGGGCACTCCCGGAAGCGTGCAGTTCGCGGATACCTACGTCCTCGACCGCGGCGAGGTGAGCCTGGGCCGACCGGCCGCCACCTCCGCCGCCGTTCCTCGATCGGAGGATCGCATGGCGCGACCGACGGCGGCGTCCCGGGCCGGCCTGGACCCGGAGTACGAGCGCGAACTCGTCCGACAGGCGGCGGCGACCCGTCGAGCGGTCGTGCTCGGCGTGCTGACGGCCGTCCTGCTGGTCGCGCTCGTCCTGGCGATCGCGTCCGTCGTGCCCAAGTGGGTGCCCGCGCTGGCCGCCGCGCCGGTCGTGGCGTTCGTCGTGGCGACGATGATGACGGCGTCGGAGCGGACGGCGGCCCCGGCGCGCACCCGCCCGCAGCGGTCCCCGGTCGCGGCCGACGCCGAGGCGCCCGCGACGCGCGGCGCGAAGGTCGCGCAGAGCGACGAGGAGTGGGAGAACTGGAACGCCTGGGACGACGAGTCCTGGGAGCCGCAGCCGACGACGCTGCCCACCTACGTCAACGCGCCGCGCGCGTCCGCCGTGCCGCGCGGGATCGACCGGGCGACGCCCGGCGAGTGGACCGGCGAGGCGATGGTCGCCGCGGCCCGGGCGATGCGCACGCAGCAGGCGGCCGCGGGCCGCACCGGCGTGGACCCGGGCAGTGTCGACCACGGCGCGCAGACGACGGAGATCCCGGTCGTCGCCGCCGAGATCCCGATGCGGCGCGCGGTCAACGAGTAGGTAGGGGCCTTCGGCCAGCAGCGGCGGTCCTTGCTAGGCTTGGCCGCCGCACGATCAGGGGCTGTAGCGCAGCTGGTAGCGCACCTCGTTCGCAACGAGGGGGTCAGGGGTTCGAGTCCCCTCAGCTCCACCCACCATGTCGCCGGCACCGGTGTTGAGGTTCGTCCCGGTTCGCGGCGCCGGGACCGGGACGAACCTCAACACCGGAGACCGCGACGCTACGGGGTATTACGGACCGGTGGGCGTACCCGACGATCCGACTCCGCGCGACGATCCGACGCGCCTCGATGAGGTGCCGATCTCCTCGGCGGACCTCGAGCGGATCCAACGGTGGGAGACCGCCGGCGGGACGTGGGTGCTGGCCGGGGAGCGGCCCGGTTCGGTGACGATCTCGCTGTGCCGGTGCGACGGTGGCGAGGAGGCCGAGCGCATGACGACGGCGGACCCGGCCGTCCGTGCCTACGTGCGCGCCGCCGGCGATGCGGTCGTTCCGACGGTGCAGTTCCTTGATGTTGGAGGCCATCGCGTTGAGCAGGATGGCGAGGGTGACCTTGACGAGGCCGTCGAGGCGGAACGCGCCTCGACGCAGCGTATGGCTGGCTTCGTTCTTCATGCGGCCGAAGTGCCGTAGTCGCATGGATAGCCCACTGTCGGCACGTCCTGCGATACTGCCGAGGATCGGGGGAGGCCGGGATGAGTGGTCGTTCCAGCGTGGTCGCAGTGGTCGATGGCACGGACGCCGGGATTGCCGTGTGGTGGGTCCGGGCGGGGCTGCCAGATGAGATGTCGCGACTGTGCGGCGCGTGGATCGTTGATGACGGTGACATCGTCACGCTGGATGCGTTGACGTTCGAGCGTTGGGTGTGGCCGACGCGGTCGGGACAGGCCGCCCTGTCGAATGCCGGTGTGCAGCCGGGTCGCGTGTTCGATGCCGCGGCCACAGTCGCGGGTATGCGCGCAAGCCTGAGGCGTTGCCAGGATGCGTTCGATGAGGAGCAGGCGAAGCGGTCGAAGTCAGCGCGGATGAAGCCGCCGCGGTGACCGCAGTTCCCGGCGCCGATTGGCCTGGAGAACCCTCCCTCGTGGGACGTGAACGACAGCCGTAACGACCACTTGGACACCGTGCTCGCCGCCTCGCACTGGCTTGCGAGCCTGTGTGTGCGTTGGGAGGAGTTGGAGGCCGAGCGCCTGTCGCGCAAGATCCTGCGCGAACTCGACGGCCCTGATCCGCGACCGCTGCCGGTGGCGTCGGCATGACCGGCTTCGCCGTCTTCGACTTGGAGACGACCGGGGTCTACAACACGGACCGCATCGTCGAGATCGGCGTGGTGCTGCTCGACGAGCACCTGTGTGTCGAGCATGAGTGGGCGACGCTCGTGAACCCGCACCGGGAGGTGTCGGCGGGAAACATCCACGGCATCACCGCATCCGACGTGCATGACGCACCCGACTTCGAGCACATCGCCGAGCACATCGCGGCGCTGCTGGACCGCCGCGTCGTCGTCGCCCACAACGCCGTATTCGACCTGCGCATGCTCGCCCACGCGCTGGCGCGAGCGCAGTTCCAGGCCCCCGGCGAGCTGCTCGTCGTGGACACGATGCGCCTGGCCCGCGCGACGCTGGGCGGCCCGGCGTCATTGCCCCTGGTGAGCGAGTACCTGTCGATTGAGCCGGGCGACCACCAGGCGCTCGCGGACGCGCAGGCTGCCGCGCAGGTGCTGTCGCGACTGGTTGAGCAGAACGACGGCCGGGTGATGGACGGCGCGGCAGTGCGCTCGTTCAGCCCGGACGGCGTCTCCGCCCTCGACGCCTTCGACGAGATGGAGGTCGCGGATCTCGCGGTCCAGGCGGACCGTTTCGCATGGCCGGCGGCACGCTGGCAGACACCTGCTCCGTCGCACACGCGCGCCAGCGCCGTCGCCACTCGACACCACCGTGATGGCTACCTGGCCCGGCTTGTGGCCGAGCTGCCGGCCACGCCGGCGCTCGCTGACGCGGACTTGGACCCGTACCTGCTGGTGCTCGAAGAGGCCCTCTTGGACCGGCTGCTGACGACAGTCGAAGTCGAGGCGTTGGCGGAGGTCGCTCGCAGCATCCCGCTGGCGGCGACCCAAGTGCAGGCCGCGCACCTGTCCTTCCTGTCGGCCCTGGCGTCGGCGGCCCTGGCTGATGGAGTGGTCACTGATGCCGAGCGTGAGGACCTTGACCGAGTCGCAACCCTGCTGGGCCTGGATGCGGACGACGTCGATGCGGCACTGCGGTCGGCCGCCACGCCGGAGGCCACGCCGCCGGCGCTGCCCGGTGCCCTTGCACTCGCACCGGGTGACCGCATCGTGTTCACCGGCGAGGCGTCCGTGCCGCGGGCGGTGTTGGAGACCGCCGCGGCCGAGGCTGGCCTCATCGTGACGGGGTCGGTGTCGAAGAAGACGTGCGCGGTCGTGATGGCCGACCCGTTGAGCGAATCGACGAAGGCACGCAAGGCCCGCGACCTGGGTGTGCCCATCATCGCGGAGGCGGTGTTCCAGCAGACATGTGCGCAGTTGCGTGCCGAAGCCGGCCTGCCGCCTGCGCCGGTGGCGCCGCCGCCGAAGCCCGCGCGCAAGGCACCGTCAGGCCGTGGCGACGACGACTGGGCCGACGATGACGACGACTGGGACGTACCGTTCGAGGACGGCGGGCGGATCCGGCAGGAGGGCGCCGGCATCAGTATCGAGATCGACCTCGCCTCCCTCATCGACCCGCGCCTGCTTGACCCGGACGTGCCAACCGAGGTGAAGCAGGAAATCATGGAGGCCAACCGGGCCAATCGGCGCGTTTGCGGCGACTTGCGATGGACTGACTTCACCGACGATCGACATCGTCAGGCTCACGAGGCGTGGGATGAGCAGGCCGGGGGCACCGATGACGCGGCGATGCTCGCGGCCGCGGATGAGCTCGTCGCGGCGGGCTGCCCGCAGGCAGGGGGGATCCTGACCACCTTGCCGTACAGGGTGGACGATGGTTGGCGGGTCGAGTTCGAGGCGCGCATGCACGCCCTGCGGCACTTCCGTGCGGGCGTGCCGACCACGCCGGAGCAGGTTCGCCAGGTGGCCCAGAACCTGTCCGATGTGATGGAGACCAAGGCGGGCATCGGCCGGATGATCGACGCCGAGCGGGAGTTGGGCCCGTGGCTGCGGCTGTTCGCGCCATGCGACGTGTGTCGGGAACGAGGCCGGCACTGCGACCACCTCGACATCGCCGGGCAAGTCGCCGACAGGATGGCGTGGGACGCCAAGCCTGGGGAGTTCCTTGCCCTGGCCCGCCACCTGGCCGAGCCGGCCGGCACCCGGCCGGTGTCGACGGGTCGCCTGCGAGAGCAGTTCGACTTGATGTCGGAACTGGGTCAGGCGTCCCCGGCGGCGCACGCCCGGCTCATGGAGGCAGTGGCGGCAGCCGCCGAGCAAGAACTGCCGGACTTCGCCATCACTGCCTACGAGGCCAACGTCGCCTCGGGTCTGGCTCAACGGTGGGAGTTCGACCGCCTGTCGCTGCTGCTGGAACGCGCCAAGCGGTTCGACGAGGCGGCCAGCGTCGCCGAGCTCGGGTTGCAGCACCCCGACTGCGGTGCGACCCGTGGCGAGCGGCTACGCAAGCGCATTGAGCGGTGCCGTCGCAAGGCTGGCGCCCCGGCCGGGGCGACGGCCGCAGGGTCGGCAGGCGAGGAGGAGACGCTGACCTGCGCCAAGTGCGGCACCTCGTTCACCCGCGTGCGCACCCGGGGGCGCAAGCCCAAGGAGTGTCCATCGTGCCGGGAGTGACCCCGAGGGTTTGAGTGGCGGCCGTGCGAGGCTTGAGCGTGACCTCTTCGTGACCGAGTTCCCTTACGAAAAGACAATCGTTAGCAGGCCACCCAAGGCAATGCGATCCGAACCAGAGATCCCCTCGCGTTCGGATTGTCCGCTTTCCGGGCGGAAAGGGCCGACGATGGACTATCCGGATGAGCAGCCCGAGGGCGCACGGACAACAGCATCTGGCAGAAGGCAGGTACCAGCACCCGGATCGCCGACAGGCTCTGGAGCCTGTCGCCGAATCACCTGATCATCACGCGCCCGCCACAGGTACTCGAGTACTGCCACTCGGCTCGCGACGCCAACGAGTACGCCGCGCTGCGTGGCGACATGGCGGAGTTGCTCGCTGCGTGGGAGCAACCGGATGAGCAGGACGCCCTCGATATCCAGCAGGCGCTATGGGACACGGGCCTCATGCGTGCCGCGGCGTTCGACTGCCTGATCGCCGCCTATGCCCTCGCCAACGATGCGGTGATCTTGAACTCCGACCGGGACTTCGGCTACATCGAACGGGCGACCGAGGGCAGGGTCCGCCAGGAGTTCGTGCCGGCCTGAGTAAGCCCTGCGCTCGCGCCGCTCGCGGTGAGCTGGGTGCGGATGGTCGCGGCCGGGGCGTCGGCGTGGAAGATCGACGGGGGGCGGCGCAACGGGTCAGGTTGAACGCGATCGCAGCCAGCACCAGCCAGGCACGGTTGGCCGCGAACGAAGCCGAAGGTAGATGCGCGAGCGGACCGTGCTTCGCCGTGGAGATGACCTGCTCGATGATCGCGTGCCCGCGGTGCAGGTTCTCGGCCTGAACCAGTTTCACGGTGGAGTCGGTGAACACTGCGTGGTACCGGTAGGTCGTGAACAACTCGGCCTGCTCGGACCTTTTCGGCCCGGTGGCGGGGTTGAGCCGCTCGACCCTACGCACGCTCAACCTGCCGGTGACCTGCTTGGGCCGCTACTTCGGCCCGAACGTCGTGTAGCCGGCTTCGGCGACCTCGGCGTCGAAGACCCAGCGTTGCTCGGCGTGGTCCCAGATCGCGTTGGGGTTCTTGATCGGTGTCCACGCCGACGCTTCGATGGTCGCGATCTCCGCCCGCGCGGCCGTGTTCAGCCGTGCGGTGATGGAGAACCGCGCGCCCGCGCGGCGGACCGAATCATCGCGCCCAGCAAGGGCATTGTCACTTCACGCCACGCTCATCCAACCAAGTCGACCCGTGGATCCAGACTCAACCGGGCGGGCTGTACGCAGCTCACGATCCGCGTCGGCCTCGACGCACCCACGCTTCAGCGTCACTCCGCCGACGAAGACGCACGTGTCGGGGTCGGCCAACTCCCAGCGCGCTATTGATAACATCCGATATCAGGAGGTGCGTACGATGCCCGATCTGCTCATCCGGGATCTTCCAGAAGCTGTTCTGGCGCATCTCGACGCCCGCGCCACGAGGCTCGGGATCTCCCGCGTCGAGTATGTCCGGCGGCGGTTGGCTGCGGACGCGGCTACGTCACGCGGCGAGGTCTCCGCGGAGTCCTTGCGCACCTTCGCCAACACGTTCACCGACCTGGCCGATGCCGAGGTGATGGACGCGGCGTGGCGATGACCGACTGGCTCATCGACAAGTCAGCCCTGGTGCGCCTGGGTGAGAGCCCGGATGTGGACGAGTGGGCAAACCGAATCGAGCGTGGCCTGGTCAGAATCACCACCGTGACCAGACTCGAGATCGGTCACTCGGCACGCAGTGCGTCGCAAGCACGAGGCGCCTTCACGAACCCACCGCTCTCGTCGATGCCGGTGGAGTACCTCACGCCGGCCATCGAAGATCGAGCCTTGGAGGTGCAGATCATGCTCGCCAGCAAGGGCCAACATCGCGCGCCCTCGATCCCTGACCTGCTCATCGCGGCCACTGCCGAGTTGGCCGGTCTGACCGTCCTCCACGTCGACAAGGACTTCGACCTGATCTCGAAGTTCACCGGGCAGGGAACGGAACGGCTGCGGACCTGAGTCGCAGCCAGCCGCCCGGCCGCCCGGCCGCCCGGCCGCCCGGCCGTCCGGCCGATGGCACTCTCGTACCCGCGCACCCCTCGCGGGTAGCGCGATGAACCGGTATAACCGACGGGTGGACCGACCCGACGAGCCACCAACGCCGGACGGCGTGCCGACCTCCTCGGCGGACCTCGACCGGTTGCTGCGGTGGGAGACCGCCGGCGGGACGTGGGTGCTCGCCGGGGAGCGGGCCGATTCGGTGACGATCGCGCTGTGCCGGTGTGACGGCGGCGAGGAGGTCGAGCGCATGACGTCCGCCGACCCGGCCGTCCGCGCCTACGTCGACGCCGCCGACAGGAGCCGGTCGGGCACCGACGGGTAGGCGACCAGGGTGCCGACCTCGCGCGTGGGCGCCCGTACCTCGGCCAGCGGCGCGGTCGACGCCGCTGCGCCTCAGCCGCCGAACTCGTGCGGGCAGACCCCGCGGACCGCGAGGTCTGCGGCCAGCAGGTGCCCGGCCCACGGCTCGGCCCGGCGCTCGTCGTCCGACATCGACTCCCAGCTCGTCGCCACGACCAGTCGGTCGAGCGAACGCCCGGCGAAGGCGGCACACGTGGGCTGGGAGACGGGAAGTTCCCACCGGCCGACCAGTTCGCCGTGTGGATCGATTCGGGCGAGCTCACCACCGCGCCACTGGGGGACCCACACGCACCCGTCGGCGTCCACGACCAGGCCGTCGGGGGCGCCGCGCCGGTCCGTCAGGTCGATCAGGTCGGCCAGCCGGCCGCCGATGCGCCCGCCGTCGACGTCGTACGCGTACCGGCGCACGACCGGTTCGGCGGAGTCGACGAAGTACAACAGCCGGCCGTCGGGTGACCAGCCGAGGCCGTTGGACTCGGTCAGGTCCGTCAGGCCTACGTCGACCCGACCGCCGCCGTCGACGCACCACAGCACGCCGACCGGGTCCGCTCCGGCGGTCCCGACGAGGAATCGACCCGCGGGGTCGCACGCCCCGTCGTTGAAGCGATGGCCCGGCGGGAGGGGGAGGGCCAGCGGGTCACGCGTGTCGCGACCGTCGTCGTCGAGGAACCGGATGGCCCCGTCCGCCGCGGCGACGAGTCCGCCGGCGCGACGGACGGCGACCGCGCCCACGATCCGGCCCACCGACACGGTCGAGTCCGACCACGGCGCGTGGAGATCGGCGCCCACCCGGGTGCGGTGCACGAGGCCGGCGAGCACGTCGACCCACACGAGGGTCTGCGTCCGGTGATCCCAGACCGGTCGCTCGCCCAGCTCCGACCCGGACGCGACGACGGCGTGCCACGTCACCGCGGGTTCGGTCACTTGCTGATCCCGGCGACCAGTCCCTTGACCAACTGCCGCTGGAAGACCAGGTACACGATGACGGCGGGGATGGCGCTGATCAACGAGCCGGCCATCAGGACGGGGATGTCGGTCACGCGACCGGCCGACAGCGCGCCGAGTCCGACCGTGATCGTGCGCTGCGCGGGGTTCTGCAGGAACAGCAGTCCGATGAGCAGGTCCCCCCAGATCTGGATGAACTGCAGCACGCCGATCGTGACGATCGCGGGGATCGACAACGGCAACGCCATCCGCCAGAAGAAGCCGAAGTACCCCACGCCGTCGACGACCGCGGCCTCGAGGAGTTCGTCAGGCAGGCTGCGGTAGTACGCGGTCATCAAGAAGGTCGCGAAGGGCACGCCGAGCGCGGCGTAGACGATGACCGCGCCGAAGTACGTGGTCAGCAGGTTGAGCTTGGAGATGTTGACGTACGCGGGGATGATGATCGACTGCATCGGGATGAGCATCGCCGCGATGATCAGCAGGAACACCAACGTCGACCGCCGGTAGCGCAGCTTGGCGAACGCGAATCCGGCCATGGTGCTGACCGCGACGATGATCGCGATGCTCATCGCGCACACGAGCAGCGAGTTCAGCGTCTGCTGGCCGACGGGAAGGGTGTCGGCGAGCTTGCGCCAGCTGTCGAGACTGAACCCGGAGCCGGCCAGGTACTGCGACTGCGACTTGAACGACGCGCTGATCATGAACCAGAACGGGTAGAACATCACGATCGCGACGGCGACCATGAGGACGAACAGCAGGACGCGGCCGGGGCGGATCCGCCGCCGCGGCCGGGCGGAGGGCCCGGTGACGGACAGGGGAACGGTCATCGACGACGCCTCTCAGTCATCCGAGCGCAACAGCTTCAGCTGGACGAGGCCGATGATCGCCATGATGACGAACAGGATGATGCCGAGCAGCGCGCCGGTTCCGAACGCCCCCTTCGCGAACGCCGTCTGGTAGACGAAGAACTCCAGCGTCGTCGTGCCGTATCCCGGTCCGCCGCCGGTCATGACGAAGATGAGGCTGAACAGGGCCGTGAAGGCGCTGATGACCGTCATGACGAACGCGAACTGGATGAAGCGCTTCAGTTGAGGCAGCGTGATGTGCCAGAACACGCGCAGATAGCCGGCCCCGTCGACCCGAGCGGCCTCGTGCGTCGACTCGTCCAAGGTCGCCATGCCGGTGAGGAAGATGATCGTGTTGGTCCCGATCATCGACCACACGAACGTGATCCCGATGGCCAGCAGGGCCAGCCGCTCGTTGGAGAGCATGTCGGTCTTGATCCACCCGAGCCCGACGTAGGCCATGAGTTCGTTGAGGAGTCCGGCCTTCGCGAAGAAGCGCGAGGCGACCATGCCGATGACGACCCACGACACCGCCGTGGGCAGGAAGTAGATCGAGCGGAAGAACCGCCAGCCGTACACGCGCTCGTTGAGGATGGCGGCGATGACGAGCGGGATCAAGATCGCGACCGGGACCGCCAGCAGCAGCAGGGCGTTGTTCTCGATGACCCGCCAGAACGTCGGGTTCGTCAGCTCCGCCCAGTAGGCCGACGGACCGATCCACTCGGCGGTCAGCCCGTTCCAGTCGGTCATGGAGTAGTAGCCGGCCTGGATGATCGGGATCCCCAGGGCGAACGCGACGAGGAGGAACGCCGGCAAGGACATGAGCAGTCCGGCCCGATTCCGGCTGCGCACCAACGCCGAGCCGTCCCTTCGTGCCACGGGATCTCCTCGTCGGTCGCCGGGGCCCGGGGGATGCGCGGTCGCACCCCCCGGGCCGTCGTCGTCGTGCGGTCCGCGTGGGTGCGGACCGCACGGGCGGGTTACTTGTAGGTGCTCCCGCGGGCGTCCTCGGGAAGCGCGGACCACGCCGCGGCCATCTGGCCGAGGCCGTCCGCCGGCGCCGTGCTCCCGTCGAGGATCGACGGCAGCATCTTGTTGCCCACGTCGACCACGTCGCCTTGGACCACGTTGTCGAGCATCGGGTAGCGCGCGAAGCCCTGGTCGGCGGCGAAGCCGAGCATCTGCTCGTTGACCCGGTTCGTCGTCGTCGTTCCGTCCAGGGCGGGGATGAGGCCGGCCTTGTCGACGATGGCGGCACCCTCGGGAGACGCCAGGAACGTCAGGAAGTCGGCGGCGGCCTGCTGGTGCTGGGAGTAGCTGGTGATCGAGAACCCGTCACCGGGGTACTCCACGACACCCTTGACGGCGGTGTCGCTGAACGGGGGGACGAACGCGGCGACGTTGTCGCCCATCGCGTCGGTGAACTTCTGGGTGTCCCACGTCCCGTCGATGATCATCGCGGCCTTACCGGACATGAAGTCGTTCAGGTTGTCGGTCTTGGTCAGGATGTCCTCGTTCGTGCAGCCCTTCGTCTTCAGCGCGGCCCACTTGGTCAGTTGGTCCACGTTCGTCTGCGAGTCCCAGGCGATCGTCCCGTCGTACAGGCCCTTCCACTGGTCGACCGGGTAGACGCCCGACATGAGGTAGCTCATGTCGTACCAGGGGTAGAACGTCGCGCCCAGGCTCTGGCCGCCGTTGCCGTACACGATCGGCGTCACGCCGGTGGCCTTGAGCTTGTCGCACGCGGCGTACAGCTCGTCCCAGGTGCTCGGCACGGCGGTGACGCCGGCGTCGGCAAGGAGCTTCTTGTTGTAGAACCCGATGTAGAACTGGCGCTCGAGCGGCATCACCAGCGGGCCGTTCGCCTTGTCGAAGTCCGGCGACATCCACTCCAGGCCCTCGACCTTCGCGAGGGTGTCGGCGGGCACGAGGTCCTTGAGGTTGACCAACCAGTCCTGGTACTTCAGGTCGAACAGGCCCGTCCACATGACCGCGAGGTCGGGGCCGGTCTTGGACACCGCCGCGGCCTGCAGGAGGGAGAAGTAGTTGTCCCCCGGTTGGGCGACCACGTCGAACGTCACGTTCGGGTGGGCGGCGGTGTAAGCGTCCGTGAGCGCCTTGGTGGCGACCGCGTTCTGCTCGGTGCCGTAGTTGTGCCACAAGGTGAGGGTCACGGGCTCTTCGCCCGACGACCCGCCGGCCGTGCCGGTGGCGGCCCCGCTGCTCGCGGACGTACCACCGCCGGAACACGCGGCGAGGAGTGCGGCCGTTGCCAGGCTCGCGACTACCAGTGCTGCCCTTCGCATACTTCCTCCTAATCACGCCTCGGCAGGCTGCCGAGGCTTGGCGACCCAGGGACGACCGGCCGTGCTCACGACCTCCCGACTGTCGGGGAGACGACCCTGCGCGCCTCTGGGCTGGGAGCGCGCAGGAAGTCCAGGTCGCAGCCGGTGTCCGCCTGCAGCACGTGCTGCTGGAAGAGGGCGGGCCAACCGCGGATGTGGGGGCTGGTGAACGGCTCGAGTGCCGCGGCGCGCCGGGCGAGCTCCTCGTCGGCCACGTGCACGCTCAGCGATCCGGCGTCGACGTCCAGGGTGACGAGGTCCCCGTCGCGAACCAGCCCCAGTGCGCCGCCGGCGGCCGCCTCGGGCGCGACGTGCAGGACGCACGCGCCGAACGACGTCCCGCTCATCCGGGCGTCGGTCACGCGGACCATGTCCTGGACGCCGGCCGCCGCCAGGCGGGCCGGGATCGGGATCATCCCCCACTCGGGCATGCCGGGCACGGCGACCGGCCCGGCGTCGGTCAGCACGAGGACGCTGTCGGCCGTGACCGCCAGGTGCGGATCGTCGATGCGGGAGCGCATGTCTTCGTAGCCGCGGAACACCACGGCCGGGCCGGTGTGGCGCAGCAGGTGGGGGGACGCCGCCGAGACCTTGATCACCGCGCCGTCGGCGGCAAGGTTGCCGCGCACGACGCGGAAGGAGCCGTTGGCGTGCAGCGGTGCGGCAGGATCGACGATCGCCCCACCGAAGGTGCATGCACTGGCCGCTTCGTCCCGCCAGGGGCGCCCGGAGGCCGCCGGTGCGTCCATCTCCATCACGTCGTCCAGTGCGCGCATGAGCGCCGGGACGCCGCCGGCGGCGTCGAAGTCCTGCATCAGCAGGCGTCCGGACGGCTCGACGTCGGCGATCACGGGAACGTTGCGGCCCAGCGCATCCATCTGGTCCAACGTCAGGCCGACCGCGCATCGACCGGCCATCGCGAGCAGGTGGATGATCGCGTTCGTCGAGCCGCCCACGGCGTGGAGGGCTCGGACGGCGTTGCGGAAGCCCGCCGCGGTGAGCGACTCCTGCGGGCGTACGCCCGATCGGACGAGGTCGACGGCGCGTGCGCCCGAAGCGCGGGCCACCGCGGTCCGCCGGGGGTCGCCGGTGGGGATCGCGGCCGATCCGGGCAGGCTGACCCCGAGCACCTCCGCGAGGACCGCCATCGTCGACGCGGTGCCCATGGTGTTGCAGGCGCCCTGCCCGCAGGCCAGGCACCGCTCGTACTGGGCCCAGCGCTCGTCGGAGACCGCGCCGGTGCGGTGGTCCTGCCACATCCGCCAGGTGTCGGTCCCGGTACCGACCCGTCGGCCTTCGAACGTGGCGACGGGGCGTGGTCCGGCCGTGACGAGGACGAACGGCAGGTCGGCGCTGGTGGCGCCCATGATCGCGCCGGGGACGCTCTTGTCGCAGTTCGCCAGGATCACCAGGCCGTCGATCGGGTACGTGCGCGCGTACTCCTCGACCTCGATCGACAGCAGGTTCCGGTAGAGCATCGCGGTGGGCTTCATCAGGTCCTCGCCCAGGGACATCACCGGGAGCTCGACCGCGACGCCGCCGGCCTGCGCGACGCCGCGTCGGACCTCGTCGACGTAGGTGGCGAGCGGGAGGTTGCACGGGTTCAGGTCGCTGGCGGAGTTCAGGATCGCGACGACCGGACGATCGTGGTCGGCGTCCACGTGGATGCCGGCGTTGCGCATGGCGACGCGGTGGATCACGGCGACCTCGTCGTCGCCGGCGAACCACGCGGCACTGCGCAACGTCGTCACGGTCGGGGAATCCCCAGTCCGGCGGCGCCGGGCCCGGACTGCGCGGCGTCGACGCCGACGCGGGCGAGCCACTC
>CAYMNG010000015.1:19573-31340 GCA_964391765.1 uncultured Bifidobacteriaceae bacterium
GCGGACCTTCTCGCGGGCGATGACCTCCGCATCGCGGCGGATGTGCATTCCCGACGGATACAGGCCGCGCGAGTTGCGCAACCCGAACTTCACGTACAAGGGTGCGGCGGCCGTCACGAGATCGGCCACCTGCTCCCCGCGCACGATTCCGCCCATGGCGTCGGGGGCCTCGACGTACAGGTCCAGCGGCATCCCCGTGACGGCCCGCATCTCGGCCAGTTCGGCCAAGGTCAGGTCGGTGGGCAGGTTGACGGTGTCCGCGCCGAGCGCCTGGAGCACGATCAGCGCGGCCGGATTCGACGGCGCGGCCAGGGCCGAGACCTTCCACACGGTCTCGGCGGGGATCTCGGCACGGGCCTGCGCGTCGGTCAGCACCCGCAGCAGGCCGATGTCGGCGATCAGGAAGCCGCGGATGCCGCACTCGAGGGCGCGCATCACGTCCTCGACCGCGTAGCGCATCTGGCGCATGCCGCGGATCCCACCGGCGACCGCGCCGCCGTCGGCCGCGCGCGACATCGCCGAGACACCCCACTCCTCGCGCGGTCCGACGAACAGCGAGACCTCCAGGCCGGCGTCCGCGCCCATCCGCGCCATCTCGCGCAGCTCGGTCGTGGTGTGGAGCATCGCCCCGCTTCCCTGCGAGACGCGGTTCACCGTCACGCCTCGCTTCGCGGCCTCGTCGAGGACGGCCGACAGCACCTCGGGGCCCTCGACCGAGGGGATCTCGATGCGGAAGTCCGCGCCGTCGGGGAACCGCGCGGGACTCGGGGTCACGGGCGCCTCGGTGGGAAGCCCGGACGGGGAGAGGATCGTGTCGGCGAGCATGGGCCCTCTCAGTTCTCGATGTCGAGCACGGCGGGACGGGGGAGGTCGTGGTCGGTCGTCGTCGGCCAGTCCGCGCCGGTCGACGTGAGCCAGCGCGGTCCGTCGTCGGTGACCAGGTACGTGTCCTCGTCCTTCGCGCCGCCGGCGATGCTGGGGTTGAACGCGACGGCGCAACCGGCTGGCAGCACGACGTCCCACCAGGGGCTGTCGGCCTGCCCGGGGGCGATCTCGCACTCGCGCTGCGTGTAGCCGATGGGTCCGCCCTGGTAGTGGTCGCGCCACGCGCCCGCGTGCCCGCACGCGGCGTACGCCTCGCCCAGTCCGGTCATGACCTCGCCCACGCTCGCGCCGGGCGTGCACCGTCGAAGCACGCTTCGCTGGATGCCGCGGACGCGGTCGAAGCCGGCGGCGAGCCCGGCATCGATCGGGCCGGCCGACGCGTAGCGGGTCAGCGCCACGTGCTGACCGCCGCGGGCCGCGACGAGCACGGCCATGACCAACCGGGTCGCCGAAGCGCCCACGGCGACCGGATGCCGGAACCGCTCGACGCGGTCGTCCGCGCCGACGAGCAGCACGGGGCACTGACCGCCGAACTGCTCGACCGATCCGGCGATCCGACCGGCGATCGTGCGGTCGCTCTCGCCCGGACGCCACGTCCGCAGCGACGTCTGGACCGCAGCCGTCGCCACGCGCGCGAGGTCGGCGAGGGACTGCTGCTGCGTGGGTGTCAGGGCCAGCCGTTCGCGGGTCACGGCGAGGCCGAGGTCGTGGCCGAACGCCGCGTGACCGTCGGTGCCGAGGTCGCCGGGGCGGGCGTCGAGCGCCGCGGCCGCCGACCGGGCCATCTGCTCGGGCTCCCACCACGGCACCGACACGAGCGAGCAGTCCGGGTCGAGGGTGAAGTCGGCGGCGAGGCGTGGCGCCTCGACGTTGGTCGTGACGATGGCCAGCGCGCCTCGGCCGATCGCGACCCAGATCGTGTCCGTCGGCGCGGACCGGTCGATGGGCGTGTTCAGGCCACCGGTGGCCCAGGCCACGGCACCTGGTGTGGTCAGGACGACACCCTCGAGACCGGCGTGCGCCGCGACGGCGCGCACGCGGCGGATCGCCACCGGGTCCAGGATCGTCACCCTCACCACAATTCTGTTCGGCATAGCCGAACGGTGATCGAAATTTCGCCGAGCAAATCAGTGCGGTCAGCGGATGTCAAGGGGCGTCGAGCCTTCGTTACCCGATTGTTCGCGGCAATTCTCGGTCCCTGTTCGCGGAACATCCCGGCGCCCCGGTTGCGGGGTACCCTCGGCGCTGCGTCGCGAACGTGCTCTAGTGTGCGGCTATGGCGAACACAGACGCGTCAACGGCGACCGGCAGCCGATACACGGTGGGCAGCCTGCACAAGGCCCTCCGGTTGATCGACATCATCGCCGCCGGCCCGGCCGAGGGGCTGTCGGTCAGCGAGCTGGCCCGCACGCTCGGCGCGTCCAAGAGCTCGACCTTCGCCCTGGCGCGGACGTTGCTCGACTTCGACTACCTGCGGGTGATCGAACCGGGCACGCACTACCAGCTCGGGCTCGCGCTGGTGCGCCTGGGCGACATCTCCGCGAGCGGCCTGCCACTGGCGACGATCTGCCGGCCGGTGCTGCACGACCTGAACGCGCGGACGGGCCTGACGATCCGCGCGTCGGTCAACGAGGGCGGTCGCCCGCTGTTCATCGAACGGGTCGACGCGCCCGGTGCGATCCGCTTCCACGCCCCGCTGGGGGTGCCGGAGCCGCCGCACGTCAGCAGTGCAGGCAAGGCGATCCTCGCGTCGATGTCCGATCGCGAGGTCGCCGCGGTCATCGCCGAGACGGGTCTGGCGCGACGAACGCCCAACACCATCACGACCCTCCAAGGACTCCTCGACGACCTGGCGCTCGTGCGGATCCGGGGGTTCGCCGTCGACGACGAGGAGGACTTCGAGGGGGTCTTCTGCGTGGGTGCGGCGTTCTTCGACCACACCGGCAACTGCGCCGGGGCGATCAGCGCCACCGGCATCAAGCGCGACCTGTCCGCTCGGGCCGTGCAGGATCTGGGCACCCTCGTCCGCGCGGCCAGCGACCAGATCACCCAGATGGTGGGTGGGACGCCCCCGGTCACCGACGAGGCCGGGAGTACCCCGTGAAGGCCCTCGTCGTCTCCGGGCCCGGGACGGTCGGCCTCGTCGACCGTGACGCCGCGACTGCGGCGGCGGACGAGATCGTCGTGCGGCCGGTCCTCGTCGGCCTGTGCGGCACCGACCTGGAGATCATCGAGGGCACGATCGATCCGGCGTACGTGCGCCTGCCGGTGACGCTCGGGCACGAATGGGCCGGTGTGGTGACGGACTCGCCGGCCGGGTCGCCACCGGTCGGCGCCCGCGTCGTCGTCGAAGGGATCGTGCCCTGCGGCGAGTGCGCGCAGTGCGCCACGGGCGACACCAACCGCTGCCGCATCTACGACGAGATCGGGTTCACCCGCCACGGGGCCGCCGCCGAGCAGATCGTCGTCCCGGCACGGCTGGCGCATGTGCTCGCCGACACGGTGAGTTTCGCCTCCGGTGCGCTGGTCGAGCCCGCGGCCGTCGTCTACCGCGCGCTCGACCGGGTCGCACCGCGCGCCGGGGCGCGGGTCCTGGTGATCGGCGACGGGACGGTCGGGCTGCTCGCGGCGTACCTGGTGCGACGGTGGGAGCCGTCGGTCGTCGACGTCCTCGGCGCCCGCGCCGCGCAGGCAGGCCTCGCCGCCGCGGCCGGGGCCGACCGGTTCTGGACCGACCCGACCGCCGTCACCGGCGGTTACGACGTCGTCGTCGAAGCGGCCGGGGTGCCCGCCGCGGCCGAGACCGCGTTCGCGGCGGCGGCTCGCGGCGCGACGATCGCCCTGCTCGGGCTGGCGGGCACCGGTGAGTCGGCGCGCCTGCCGCTGGACGACATCGTCAACGGCGACATCGAGATCGTCGGCAGCTTCAGCTACACCGTTCGCGCGTGGGCGTCGGTCGTCGACCTGCTCAACGCCGGCCGAGTGTCGTTCGACTTCCTCGTCACCCACCGCTTCGACCTGGCCGACTGGCGGTCCGCGATCGTCACCGTGCGCGACTGCGACGGTGCGCGGGGCAAGGTGCTGCTGCGGATCTCGTGACCTGCACCCCGGCGCCGGCGCAACTGCGGCACGATCGGGGCCATGACCGAACCGCAGTTCCGCACGATCATCGAGCCGTTCCGCATCCACTCGGTCGAGCCGTTGACGATGACGACGCGTGCGCAGCGACGAGCGGCCCTCGAGACCGCCGGCTACAACCTGTTCCGGATCGACGCGGCCGACGTGCTGATCGACCTGCTGACCGACTCCGGCACCGGGGCGATGAGCCGGGACCAGTGGGCGGCGCTCCAGCACGGTGACGAGTCGTACGCCGGCTCGCCGTCGTACTACGTGTTCCGCGACGCGGTGCGGGCGCTCTTCCCGTTCGAGCACGTCATCCCGACCCATCAGGGCCGGGCCGCGGAGCGGATCGTGTTCAGCGTGCTGGGCGGCCCGGGCCGGATCGTGCCGAACAACACCCACTTCGACACCACCCGGGCCAACGTCGAGTTCACCGGTGCCCAGGCCGTCGACCTGGTGATCGCCGAGGGTCGTGACCCGCAGTCGACGCATCCGTTCAAGGGCAACATGGACGTCGCCGCGCTCGACCGGCTGCTGGCCGAGTCGGGCGACCGCGTGCCGGTCGTGTTCGTCACGATCACCAACAACAGCGGCGGCGGGCAGCCGGTTTCGTTGGCGAACCTGCACGCGGTCCGCGAGGTCTGCGACCGGTACGGCAAGCCGCTGTTCTTGGACGCGTGCCGGTTCGCGGAGAACGCCTGGTTCATCCGCACCCGCGAGGACGGGCAGGGGGACCGTGACGTCGTCGACATCGTGCGCGAGATCGCCGGCCTCGCCGACGGCATGACGATGAGCGCGAAGAAGGACCCGATGGGCAACATCGGCGGGTGGTTGGCGCTGCGGGACGACGACCTCGCCCGCCGGTGCCGCGACCTTCTGATCCTCACCGAGGGCTTCCCGACCTACGGCGGGTTGGCCGGTCGCGACCTCGAGGCGCTCGCGCAGGGCCTGGCCGAGGTCGTCGACCATGACTACCTGCGCTACCGGATCCGTTCGACGGAGTACGTCGGCAACGCGCTGATCGCGGCGGGTATCCCCGTCATCCGGCCGATCGGCGGGCACGCGGTCTACCTCGACGCCCGGGCGATGCTGCCGCACATCGACCCGCTGTCGTACCCCGGCCAGGCGTTGGCCGTGGCGCTGTACGAGGTCGGCGGGATCCGCACGTGCGAGATCGGCACCGTCATGTTCGGTCGCCAGCCGGACGGCTCGGAGCAGCCCGCCGCGTTGGACCTGGTCCGGCTGGCGATCCCGCGCCGGACGTACACCCAAAGCCACATGGACTACGTCATCGAGGTGTGCGCGCTGGTGGCGCGGGACGCCGGCGCGCTACGCGGGATGCGGATCGTCGACGAGCCGCCGGCCCTGCGTCACTTCACCGCGACGTTCGCCAGCGGGTAGACCGCGAGGTCCTGATGGGTCGGCCGCGGACCGCCGGTCGACCACACCAGGTGCACCTGACGGACCGGCCACGACGGGCCGTCGTACCCGGCCAGCCGGTCGAGGGCGGGACGGACGTCGCCGTGCCGGGCCCGGGCCAGGGTCAGGTGCGCCCGCCAGGGTCGACGGTCGCCTCGGATTGCGGCTCCGCGCAGCAGCGGCCAGACCGCGGCCGCGACGTCGGCCAGGTCCGACAGCCCGCCCGCCTCGTCGCCCAGGCCGGCCCACAGGACCTGCCGGCCGAAGTGACCGGCCCCGGTCAGCCGTAGGCCCTCGACGCACGTCCGATCGGCGAGCGGACGCAGTCGGTCGGCGACGTCGGCGACGACCTCGCGGGCGTCGCGGAGGTCCGCGTCGGTGCCCAGGAACGCGAGCGTGACGTGCCACAGGTGCGGCGGCTGCCAGTGCAGGTCCCGGCCGGCCGGCAGCCGGCGGATCGACTCGAGGGCGTCGGCGAGGTGCTCGATCGCGGCGTCGGGCGGACGGATCGCGACGAACAGGCTCACGTCGCCGACGCGGCCGTCAGTCGCGCGAGCTCGTCGGCGGTCAGGGCCAGCGTCCCGACGGCGACGAGGTCGGCCAACTGGTCGGTCGAGCGGGCGCTGGCCAGGGGGGCGGTGATCCCCGGCCGGGCCAGCAGCCAGGCCAGCGCGACCGACGCCGGCCGGACGCCGTGCGTCGCCGCGACGTCGGTCAGCACGTCGAGGACCCGCTCGCCGCGGGGGGTGTCGAGGTAGGCGGCCGCCACCGGTGCGCGTGGGCTGTCGATCGACACCGACGCGGCGTACTTGCCGGTCAGGAAGCCACGGGCCAGGCCGTAGAACGGGAAGGACGCGATGCCGGTCTCGGCGACCACCGGGGCGATCTGCTCCTCGTAACGACCGCGCTCCATGAGGTTGTACTGGTCCTGGGTCGCGACGTAGGGCGCCAGCCCCTCGCGACGGGCGAGGTCGATCGACGCCCGCAGGCGTTCCGCGCCGAAGTTCGACGCGGCGACGTGACGGACCTTGCCGGCCCGCACGAGCGCGTCGAAGGCGGCAATCGTCGCCTCGAGCGGGACGTCGGGGTCGTCCTGGTGGGCGTAGTACAGGTCGATGTGGTCGGTGCCCAGCCGGCGCAGCGAGCCCTCGCACGACGCGGCGATGTTGGCCGGCGACAGACCCGGTGCCGACGGCAGCTTGGCCACCTTCGTCGCGACGACGAACTCCGCACGGCAGCCGCGGGCGGCGAACCACTGCCCGATGATCGTCTCGGACTCCCCGCCGACGTGCCCGGGCAGCCAGTGCGAGTACGAGTCCGCGGTGTCGATGAAGTTCCCGCCGGCGGCGCGGTACGCGTCGAGGACCGCGAACGAGGCGTCGCGGTCGGCCGTCCAGCCGAACACGTTGCCGCCCAAGCCGAGCGGGGACACGATCAGGTCGGTCGACGGGATCGGGCGCGAGGGCGTCAGCGACGCGGCGGTGGCGGTCATACCGGCATTGTGCAGTAGCGCAGGTCGATGATCGGGCGGCCTTCGCGCAGTGCCCGCCGTTCGTAGCGGGTGACCGGGCGGGAGTCCGGGCGCGGGACGACGCCGCCGGCCCACCGCGGGTCGTCGGCGAACCCCGCGACGATCGCGTCGGCGTACTCGGCCCAGTCGGTCGCCAGTTCCCAGCACGCGCCCGGGCGCAGCCGGTCGGCGACCAGGTCGCGGACCGCCGCCTGCACGAGCCGTCGCTTGTGGTGCCGGGCCTTGGGCCACGGGTCGGGGAAGTACGACCGCACCCCGGCCAGCGATCGCGGGGCGAGCCGGCGTGCCAGGACCGTGATCGCGTCGGCCTCGATCACGCGCACGTTCGCCAGCCCGGCCCGGTCGATGCGGTCCAGCAGGTCGCCGACCCCGGGGGTGTGGACGTCGACGGCGAGGATGCCGATCCCGGGTTCGGCGGCGGCCATCGCGGCGGTCGCTCGACCGTCCCCGAAGCCGATCTCCAGGACGACCGGGCGGCCACCGAACACGGCGGCCAGGTCGATCGGCCCGTCGGGCGGCAGGAGGAGGTCGGCGCGCTCGACGATCGCCCGGCCGGCGCGCGGGGTGATGCGCCCGCGTCGCGGCTTGTAGGTGCGGATCCCCGGCGGCAGCACGGTCGGCTGCCCCGTCGGCTCACTCGGCCCGGGCATCGGGTCCGGCCGGCTCGGCCCGGTCGGCTCACTCGGCCCGGGCCGGCTCGGCCCGGGAATCGGGTCGCGTTCGTCGGTCATGGCCGGCGTACCCAGTGGGTGCGCGGGGGCAGGGGTGGGCCGGCGAGCAGCCCGAGGACGAGGGACAGCGCGTGCAGGCCGACGCCGAACGCGATGACGGCGCCGACGCCCCAGTGCAGCAGCCACCCGCAGGTCGCCGTCGCGGCGGCGAACGCGGTCATCCGCAGGCTCGAACCGGTCGTGAAGACCTGGGCCTGCACGTTCGCCGGGGACTCGCGCACGCGGACCTGGAACATCGAGGACACCAGCGGCGGCTCGGTCGCGCCCATCGCGAACGCGGCGACGACCAGCAGCGCCGACGTCGGCGCCAGCCCGACGCACAGTAGGAACACCCCCGACAGGACGGTGCTGAGGATCACCATGCGGTCCGGTCGGCGCACCGGGTGGCGGGCGAACCACGCGGCGGTCGTGATCCCGCCGAGGGCGAACGCGCCGAGGACGACGCCGGTGAAGCCGAGCGACCCGGTGGCCGCCAGCGCGAGGAGTGGTGCGGCGACGAACACCGCGGACTGCCCGGCGAAGCCGACGGTCGTGATGATCGCGGTGCGGCGCAGGCCCGGCAGGCCGACCAGCGCCGCGGTCCCCGCGCGCAGGTCACGCAGCAGCGAACCGGCTGCCGCGGCGCCGACCGCGCGGGTGGGCAGTGGGACGAACGGCAGGGAGGCGCCGGCGATGACGAGCAGCGCGATCGGCAGCCACAGCGGCGCCGTGGGCGCCAGCGCGACGAGCGCGGTCGCGGCCGGCGGCGCGACGACCGCCGCGATGCTGTACGTCGCGGCGTCGGCCGCGTACGCCTTGGTGATCCGCTCGGTCGGCACGAGGCGGGTCAACTGCGCGCTCCACGCTCCGGTGAGGGCGGGGTACCCCAGGCCGGCGCCGACGGCGAAGGCCGCCGAGACGAGGGTCGGCACGCGGCCGAGGGTGAGCGCGACGACCACCAGGCCGACCCCCATGACCGCGATCGAGGTGGCGAAACCGTGCCGGGCGGAACGGGACCGGTCGATCGCGGCTCCGACGACCGGACCGGCGACGGCGGCCGACGCGGTCAAGGACGCGACCAGGTACGACGCGGTCGTCGCGTTGCCGATGATGGCGATCGCGGCGACCAGGAGCGCCGGGCCGGCCGACTCGGTCGCCGACCGGGACAGCGTCGCCGTCGTCAGGTAGGCGGACAGGTTCCGACTCGACGCGGGCACGTTCGTCACGCTAGCGGGGGCGCCGTGCCGACCTTGAGGTTGTACCGGGTCCGCGGCGCGAACACGCGGTACAAACTCAAGGTCGACGGGCGGAGCAGACCGGTCGGCGACCGGTCGATCCCGGATCTAGCCGACGGTGTCCGGCGCCTCGGTGTCGTGGAACTCGCAGAACGCGGCGTACGCGCGCGGTCCGTAGATCGTCGCCGGCCCACCGTTCATCAAGATCGCGACGCCGATCGCCTCGGCCGCCTCCTGCTTCGTCGCGCCGGCGCGCACCGCGCCGCGCGCGTGCGACGCGATGCACCCGTCGCACTCCTTGCTGACGGCGATCGCCAGGGCGATGAGCTCCTTCGTCGACGTGTCGAGATCGCCGGCGGTGAACGCGGCCTTGTGCAGTCCGCCGAAGCCGGCGTAGACGTCCGGGATCGCGCGGCGCAACTCGCGGCCGAGGGGGGCCAGGTCGTCGAGAACGGCCTTTCCATGCTCTTGGGTCATGCGGTGAGGATACCCCACCGGGTATGAGGGTATCCTGTCGGCAGGGAGGTCGACATGGAGATCGAGCCGACGGTCAGCAAGGACATCGTCACCCGGTTGAAGCGGGCCCGCGGCCAGCTCGACGGGATCATCAACATGATCGAGGACCAGCGCAGTTGCTCGGACGTGGTCACCCAGCTCGCGGCCGTGTCCAAGGCCCTCGACCGCGCCGGGTTCAAGATCGTGGCCTCGGGCCTGCAGCAGTGCATCGAGCACGGTGACGCCGCCCCGATGACGACCGAGGAGCTGGAGAAGTTGTTCTTGTCGCTGGCCTAGCCCGGTTCAGCCGCGACCGCGGACCGGAGCCCCGCGGTACCGTCGGCCATGCGCCCGTTCGATCCCGACGACGTCGACCTGCCCGCCCTGCGCGGGCGACTGAGCGCGAAGTACCAGGCGTATCCGCCGGACGTGCTGCCGCTGTGGATCGCGGAGATGGACTACCCGCTCGCCGCGCCGATCGCGGCGGCCCTGCACGCGGCGATCGACCGGTCCGACACCGGCTACCGATCCGGGGTCGGCGTCGCGGAGGCGCTCGCGCACTACGCCGCGCGGACGTGGGACTGGGCCGTGCCGGTCGAGCGGGTCACGGTCCTGCCGGACGTGCTCAGCGTCATCGCCCGGTCGTTGGTCGCGTTGACCGAGCCCGGGGCGGGCGTCGTCGTCAACCCGCCGGTCTACCCGCCGTTCTACTCGACGATCGAGCGGGTGGCCGAACGTACCGTCGTCGAGGTCCCGCTGCTGCGGGCCGCGGACGGCTCGTACCGCCTCGACCTGGAGGCACTGGCCACCGCGTTCGCGCGGGCGGACGTGCGCGCGTTCGTGCTGTGCTCACCGCACAACCCGACCGGGACCGTGCCGTCGGCCGAGGAGCTGGCCGTGGTCGCCGATCTCGCCCGCCGGCACGAGGTCCTGGTGATCGCCGACGAGATCCACGCCCCGCTGACGCTGCCGGGCGCGCGGCACGTGCCGTACCTGACCGTCGCCGCGGACGACGTCCCGGCGATCAGCGCGGTGTCGGCGTCGAAGGCGTGGAACGTCCCGGGGCTGAAGTGCGCGCAGCTGGTCGCGACGTCGGCGGCGCACGAGCCGTTCACGCGACGGACCCCGATCGAGGTGACCTTCGGGACCGGCCACCTGGGGGCGATCGCGGCGGTCGCCGCGTACCGGGACGGTCAGGAGTGGCTCGACGAGGTCGTCGCCACGATCGACGCGAACCGCCGGCTCCTGACCGGCCTGCTCGCGGACCGATTGCCCGGAGTCGGGTACGTGCCGCCGGCAGCGACCTACCTGGCCTGGCTCGACCTGCGTGCCGTCGCTGGGGGGCTCGGGGACGACCCGGCCGCCGGGCTGCTCGCCCGTGGCCGGGTGGCGCTGAGCCCGGGCCCGCCGTTCGGGGCCGGCGGGGCCGGGCACGTCCGGCTCAACCTCGCGACGTCGGCGCGCGTGCTCACCGCGGCGATCGACCGGATCGCCGCGGCCGTGGTCCAATAGTCCGATGCGACGTCCGCCGCGCCGACCGGCCCGGGTCGTCGTGACCGCGATCGCCGCGATCGTCGTCGTGGCGCTGGGCGCCGGGCTGGTCGCCCCCGTCGCGAATGCGCGCGATCACGCGGCGGCCGCGAGCCGGGACCGGTTCGCCTACGGGGACTCGGTGATGGTGGGGGCGAAGTCGCGGCTGCTCGCGAAGGGCTTCCGCGTCGACGCCAAGGAGAGCCGGCAGGCCTACTCGGCGCCGGCCGCCATGCGGGCGAAGGTCGACCGGCTGCCGCGCAACGTCGTCGTGCACATGGGCACCAACGGGACGTTCCCGCGCAGCACCTGCGACGCGCTGGTCCGCGCCATGGGCACCGACCACCGACTGTTCCTCGTCACGGTGCACGCCAAGCGATCGTGGGTCGCGGGCAACAACGCGATGATCCGTGCCTGCGCCGCCGCGCATCCGGGGGTCCGCGTCGTCGACTGGAACGCGGCCGCGTCGGCGCACCCGCGCTGGCTGTACTCCGACGGGATCCACCTGCGCGCGGCCGGCGCGGCCGGCTACGCCGATCTCATCGCCCGCGCGGTCGACTCGGCCGTCGCCGACGATCGGCGGCTGGCGCTGGCGAACGCGTCCGGGAAGGGGCACGCGACGATCCTCGGGTGACCTGTGGACTTGATCACAAATCAGCGGTTGCATAGCGATCGCGGGCACCCGTAGCGTCGTCGACGGTGCATCCTGTGAGGCAACGTCACGGCGCGGGCGACCGCGCCGGCTGTGTCCCGTCGACGGATCTGGAGTCCGCCATGACCATTCCCGGCCTGGAGAAGGCGCCCACCGCGAACAAGGCGTTGCTCGAGTGGGTCGAGGAGGT
>CAYMNG010000015.1:31350-32000 GCA_964391765.1 uncultured Bifidobacteriaceae bacterium
GGCCAAGCCGGACCGGATCCAGTTGTGCGACGGCTCGGCGGAGGAGTGGGACCGGCTGACCGAGCAGATGGTCCAGGCCGGGACGTTCATCCGGCTCAACCCCGACCTTCGGCCGAACAGCTTCCTGGCGCGATCCAACCCCAGCGACGTCGCCCGGGTCGAGGACCGCACCTACATCTGCTCCCAGCGCGAGATCGATGCGGGCCCGACCAACAACTGGGCCGAGCCCGACCAGATGCGCGCGACGTTGCACGGGCTGTTCGACGGCGCGATGCGCGGCCGGACGATGTACGTCGTGCCGTTCTCGATGGGCCCGCTCGGCTCACGGATCGCGCAACTGGGCGTGGAGATCACCGACTCGCCGTACGTCGTGGTCAACATGCGGATCATGACCCGGATGGGGCAGGGCGCGCTCGACGAGATCGGGGAGTCGGGGGAGTTCGTGCCGGCCGTCCACACCGTCGGCTACCCGCTGGTCGACGCCGACGGCGCGCGCCGGCCCGACGTCGCCTGGCCGTGCAACGACACCAAGTACATCGTCCACTTCCCCGAGACCCGCGAGATCTGGTCCTACGGATCCGGCTACGGCGGCAACGCCCTGCTGGGCAAGAAGTGCTTCGCGCTGCGCATCGCCTCGACCATGGCGCGTG
>CAYMNG010000016.1:0-10547 GCA_964391765.1 uncultured Bifidobacteriaceae bacterium
ACTTCAACCACCGCACGGGCAAGGCGGAGAAGTGCACCCTGTGCTATCCCCGCATCGAGGTCGGGATGCCGACCGTGTGCTCGGAGACGTGCGTGGGTCGGCTGCGGTACATCGGCCTGTTCTTGTACGACGCGGACAAGGTGACCGCGGCGGCGTCGGTGCCGAACGAGCGCGATCTGCTGGACGCCCAGCTCGACCTGCTGCTGGACCCGGAGGATCCGGCCGTGCAGGCGGCCGCGCGGCGCGACGGCATCCCGGAGGACTGGATCGACGCGGCGCGCCGGTCGCCGGTCTACCGGCTGGCGAAGGTGTTCAAGGTCGCGCTGCCGCTGCACCCGGAGTACCGCACGATGCCGATGGTCTGGTACGTGCCGCCGCTGTCCCCCGTCGTCGACGCGCTGCGGGAGACCGGCAACGACGCGGAGGACGCCGGTAACCTGTTCGGCGCGCTCGACACGTTGCGGATCCCGGTCGAGTACCTGGCCGAGTTGTTCTCGGCCGGCGATCCCGAGCCGGTGCTGGCCTCCTTGCGCAAGCTGGCGGCGATGCGGTCCTACATGCGCGACATCAACCTCGGTCGCGATCCGCAGCCGCAGATCCCGGCCGCGGTCGGGATGGACGAGGAGACCCTGTACGAGATGTACCGGCTCCTGGCGATCGCCAAGTACGAGGACCGGTACGTCATCCCGAAGGCGCACGCGGAGACCGCGCGCGACCTGGAGGAGCTGGCGTGCGCCGTCGACTACGACTACGACCCGGCGTCGCCGTCGGGTCCGTTCGGCGAGGTCTCCGGCCGGCCGGTCCCCGTTGCGGTGGAGACGTTCCACGCGCTGAAGGAACGGCAGACGACCGAGGTGCTGATCCCGGTCGAGGCGGTCCGGGTGAACCTGCGCAACTGGGACGGAAAGGGTGGTTCGAGTGAGTGAGCGGCGGAACGACCGCAGCACCGCGGCGGCCCGGTTGGCCGCGTCGTGGCTCCTGGCGTACCCCGACGAGCGCCTGCTGGGCCAGCTCGACGCCATCGCCGACGTCGCCGACGAACTCCCGGCAGCGACCGGGGACCCGATCCGGGCCTTCCTCGCGCACCTGTCCGGGACACCCCTGCGCGAGGTCCAGGAGCACTACGTCCTGGTCTTCGACATGAAGCGCAAGGCCTGCCCGTACCTGACCTACTGGACCGACGGCGACACGCGCAACCGGGGAACTGCGATCCTGCGGTTCAAGCAGGCGTACCTCGACGCCGGGTTCGAGATCGGGAACGAGGAGCTGCCCGACCACTTGGCCGTGGTCCTGGAGTTCGCGGCCGTCGGCGACGAGCTCACCGGCGACGCGCTGCTGGCCGGTCATCAGGAGGCGATCGGGCTGCTGCGGGCCGCGCTGGCCGCGATGGGATCGGCCTACGTCCACGTCCTGGACGCGGTCGTCGCCACCCTCCCGCAGCCCACCGCCGCCATCCGCGAACGCATGGCGCAGATCGCCGCCAGCGGGCCGCCGGTGGAGAACGTCGGGATGGAACCGTACGGGGCGCTGTTGACCCTCGAGCCGAGTGGAGCACGTCGATGACCGACCACCTCACGACCGCGGACATCCTGCTGTGGGTCGCGTTGCCCTACGCGACGATCGCCGTCTTCGTGACCGGGACGCTGTGGCGGTACCGGTACGACAAGTTCGGCTGGACGACCCGCTCGTCGCAGATCTACGAGGGCCGGCTGATCCGGGTCGCCAGCCCGTTGTTCCACATCGGCATCCTCGCGGTCCTCGTCGGGCACATCGTCGGTCTGGTGATCCCCGAGCAGTGGACGAACGCGCTGGGCATCAGCGAGAGCACGTACCACCTCATGGCGGTGAGCCTGGGATTCGTGGCCGGCGCGCTGACGCTGTTCGGCATCGTGATGCTGATCTACCGGCGGCGCACGAGCGGACCGGTGTTCGCCGCGACGACGCGCAACGACAAGACGATGTACGTCTTCCTCGTCGCGGCGATCCTGCTGGGCCTGCTGACGACGCTGGTCGGGTCCGGGGTGCTCGGCGACGGCTACAACTACCGCGAGACCGTCTCGCCGTGGTTCCGGTCGATCTTCCTGCTCCACCCCGAGCCCCAGTTGATGGCCGAGGCGCCGCTGTCGTTCCAGCTGCACGCGATCGCCGGCCTGTGCGTGTTCATCATCTGGCCGTTCACGCGCCTCGTCCACGCGTTCAGCGCCCCGGTCGGCTACCTGTTCCGGCCGTACGTGGTCTACCGCTCGCGTGGCGCGCACGACCCGGGCAGTCGCACGCCGCAGCGCGGATGGGAGCGGGTCGGCAGTTGACGCCCGCGAGCCGACTGGTCGACCTGCTGGGAATCGACGAGCCGATCGTGCTCGGCGCGTTCGGCGGACTGTCCTCGGTCGACCTGACCGCGACGGTCAGCAACCTCGGCGGACTGGGGTCGTACGGGCTGTACGGCTACGACGCCGGCCGGATCGCCGACGTCGTCGCGGCCCTTCGACGGGCCACGAGCCGGCCGTTCGCCCTGAACGCCTGGCTGCCGACCGGCGACGAGGTGTCGCCCGGGGAGGTCGACCTGGACCCCTTCCGTCACGCCCTGGCCGGCCTGTACGAGCAGGTCGGCGTCGCGCCCGCGCCCGAGCCGGCACGGTACCTGCCCGATTCCGACGAGCAGGTCGCCGCGATGCTCGCCGCTCGCCCGGCCGCGGTGAGCTTCGTGTACGGCGTGCCGGCGCCGGCGATCGTGACGGCCGCGCACGCCGCCGGTGTCGCGGTGATCGGCACGGCGACGACGGTCGCCGAGGCGGTCGCGCTCGCCGACGGCGGGTGTGACGTCGTCGTCGCGTCCGGTGCGGAGGCGGCCGGGCACCGCGTGTCGTTCCTCCGCGCGGCCGAGGACAGCCTCGTCGGCACGTTCGCCCTCGTCCCGCAGGTCGTCGACGCCGTCGACGTGCCGGTCGTGGCGGCCGGCGGCATCGCCGATCGACGCGGCGTCGCAGCCGCTTTCGCCCTCGGCGCCGCCGGAGTCCTCGTCGGGACCGCGTTCTTGGCCACCCGTGAGTCCGCGGCCGCGCCGTCGTACCGAGCCGCGATCCGCGCGGCGGCGGCCGACGAGACGGTCCTGACGCGGGTCATGAGCGGCCGCCTCTCGCGCGGCCTGCCGAACCGGGCCACCGCGGCGATCGACCGCGCGGGCCTGGTCGCCCCGTTCCCCGCGCAGAACTGGCTGACCGGTGCGTTCCGCGCCGAGGCGGCCCGACGGGACCGGGCGGACCTCGTCTCGCTGTGGGTCGGGCAGGCCGCGGCGCTGGCCTGCTTCGACGACGCGGCCGAGGTCATGGCCGAACTGGTCGCGGGTGTGCCCGCCGCGGAACGTGCTGGCTACCATCGACACGAGGACATCGACCGCGAGGGAGGGCGACGGTGACGGCCACGGCACCCGTAGGACCCGAGCGGCTGCGGTCCGCCGCCCGGTACGCGCAGGTGGTCACCGACGTCGTCGACCCGGACGCGCTCGCCCGAATCGTCGGCGACCCCGACCGGGGTGCGGTCGTGACGTTCGCCGGTGTCGTGCGCGACCACGACCACGGCCGATCGGTCGAATCGTTGGTCTACGAAGGGCATCCGTCCGCGGGCACCGTGATCGCCGCCGTCGCCGCGGAGATCGCCGACGAGTTCGACGTGCTGGTCGCCGTCGCGCACCGCGTGGGTGCGCTCGCCGTCGGCGACGTCGCGCTCGCCGCCGCGGTGGGCAGCGCCCACCGGGGTCCGGCGTTCGCGGCGTGCGCAGAACTGGTCGATCGGGTGAAGGACCGGCTGCCGGTGTGGAAGCACCAGTTCTTCGCCGACGGCACGGACGAATGGGTGAACTGCGCGTGACCGCGCCGGGGCTGGTCGACGGGTACGGACGGGTCCACCGCGACCTGCGCGTGTCCGTCACCGACCGGTGCAACCTTCGGTGCCAGTACTGCATGCCGGCTGACTTCGCGGACTGGCTGCCCGGGGACCACCTGCTGACGGTCGACGAACTCGTGCTCGTCGTCGGGGTCGCGGTCGAGCACGGCATCACCAGCGTCCGGCTGACCGGCGGCGAGCCGACGCTGCGGCCGGACCTGCCGGAGATCGTCCGCCGGATCGCGGCACTGCCGACGCCGCCGCGACTGTCGCTGACGACGAACGGGCTGCGCCTCGCGGCCCTGGCCGGACCGCTGGCCGACGCCGGGCTCGAGCGGGTCAACATCAGCCTGGACACCCTCGACGCGGAGCGCTTCCGCCGGTTGACGTTCCGCGACCGGCACGCGGACGTCCTCGCCGGGATCGAGGCCGCGATCGCCGCCGGCCTGCACCCGGTCAAGGTCAACTCCGTGCTCATGCGCGGGGTCAACGACGACGAGGCCGTGCCGCTGTTGCGGCACGCCCTGGCGCACGGATGGCACCTGCGGTTCATCGAACAGATGCCGCTGGACCCGTCGGGGGTGTGGTCACGGGAGCGGATGATCGCCGCCGAGGAGGTCCTCGCGCTGCTGTCGGCGGACTTCGACCTCACACCCGCGCCCGGCCGCGGATCGGCGCCGGCGGAGGAGTTCCTGGTCGACGGCGGCCCGGCGACCGTCGGCATCGTCGGCAGCGTCACGCGTCCGTTCTGCGCGGCGTGCGACCGGGTCCGGCTCACCGCCGACGGCCAGGTCCTCAACTGCCTGTTCGCCCGCGAGGAGTCCGACCTGCGGGCGATCCTGCGCGACCGCACGATCGACGACGCCGAGCGCCGATCCCGCGTCGCCGGCGTGTTCAGGTCGTCGATCGCGGCCAAGCGGGCCGGGCACGGGATCGACGACCCGACCTTCGTCCAACCGCCACGGCCGATGAGCGCGATCGGCGGCTGACGTCGCGGTGACTCAGCCGGCGAACGTCACGGACACGTCCCGGCCGAGGAATCCCGCGTAGCGGTCGAACGACGCGTGCGCCGCCGCACGTTCCGCGGACGTGAACGCGCGCAGCGGCTGCACCGTGACGGTGATCCCGCGGGAGTTCGCCGCCCGGGTCCACGTCGCCGCGACGACACCGTCGACGACGACCGTCGCCCGGAAGACACCGTTGCCCCCGGGGATGATCGCCGCCATCGCGCCCGCCGGGACGTGCAGCGTGCGGTCCTTGTAGCCGAGGAGGAACTCGTCGAAACCGGGCAGCACGACGACACTCGGCCCGGTCGTGGCGGTGCGTGGGGACGGTCCGCGACCGTCGTCGATCGCCTCGATCAGTTCGACGGTGGCCCACATGTCGCCGGACTGCGTCCGGACGCGGGTGATCCGTCCGTCGTTGACCGCCATCGACCGGCGGACGTCCGCCATCGTCAACCCACTCCAGCCGGAGAACTCCGGCAGGCCGACCGGTCCGTGGCTGCGCATGTACCGGAACGCGAGTTCGGCGAGGGCGTCGTCCCGGTCGAGCCGGCGAGGGGTCCGCACCCAGTCGCGCAGGCGGACGAACGTCTGGTCCGACCCGCGCTGCGGACCGATGCAGACGACCCCGGTCTGCGCGGCGAACCACAGCAGGTGGTACCCGCGCTGGCCTGACGGGTCGACGCCCGCCGCCGCGATCGTGTCGACCGCCTGCGCGCGGGTCAGGACCCGATCGTCGGCGAGGGCGGCGTCGAGGGCCGAGTTCGCCCGCTCGGTGTCGGCCAGGGTCAGTCCGAGCCGCTCGCGTCGGGCCGCGGCGCCGGCCAGGGCCCGCACCCCGGTCAACTCCAGCAGCCACTGCGCGTCGACGGCCGGGACGACGTGGATCGTGCCGCGCATCGGCCACGTGCGCACGAGCTCGCGCCGCTCGAACGCCGCGACGATCTCGGCCTCGGTCGCACCCGCGCACCGAACGCCCAAGGACCAGTGCCCGCTCGCGACGTCCTGGGCCTGCATCGCGCCGAACCACCGCGACACCTCCAGCGGCGTGACCGGGTCGGGCCGGTCGAGCAGGAGGCTCGTCAGGCGGGCGGCGCGGACCTCGTCGTCGGTGAACGCGCGCATCGGACGTCAGGTGAGCGTCGGCGGCACGCGCAGGACGCTCACGGCGAAGTCGGCGTCGTCGCGCCAGGGGCGCAGATCCCAGGTCGCGAACCGGCTCTCGAGCACGAAGCCGGCCTCGGCGACGTGTCGGTCGAAGTCCGCCAACCGGTAGCGATCGACGTGGAAGCCCACGACGGCGAACGCGTCCGGCCGCAGGTGCGCTCGAATGCCGGCGAGCACCGCCGCCTCGGTGCCGGGTCCGACGAACGCCATGACGTTGCCGGCCACGACGGCCGCGTCGAAGGGCGCGGGCTCCCCGAGCGCGGCGAGGTCGAGTTCGGCCAGGTCGGCGACGAGCCAGTGCGGCCCAGGATGATCCTGCTCGGCGGCGGCGATGAGTTCGGGGTCGACGTCGACGCCGACCACGTCGTGTCCGCAGGCATGCAGGTAGCCGCCGAGTCGGCCGGGGCCGCAGCCGGCGTCGAGGATACGTGCGGCGCGCGGCACCATCGCGTCGATCAGGCGGGCCTCGCCGGCCAAGTCGGTGCCGTCCGCGGCCATCGTCCGGAACCGCTCGATGTACCACTGCGAATGGCCGGGTTCGGTGTCGGTGAACCAGCGCGGCGGCGTGCTCATGACGGTGACGCTACGCCCGCGACGTCGGGCGGTCGTAACGCAGGTCGGTGTAGTCGCGGGCGTACGTCTCGGCGACGCGGGCCAGCAGGTCCGGGCTGTAGTACTCCGCCATGCGTGCTCGAGCGCCGGTCGAGTTGCGGCAGAAGAACTGCTCCTGCAGTCCGGCGACCCCGGTCAGGTCGGCGATCCGCGACCAGGACGCGTCCAGGTCCTCCAGGTGGATCACCTCGTCGTACGGGATGATCCCGAGCCCGAGGTGATCGGCCTGCCGACGCCAGTGCGGGTCCTGGTCCCGGGAGGCCTGACCGGCGACGACGTCGAGGAACTGCGCGAGCGTGACGTCGGCGGCGGCGATCGTCCGGCCCGTGTGTTCGCGAAGCGCGTCGACGATCGGACCGCTCTGCTTCAGGCCCTGGCCGATCTTCTCGATGAAGCCCGACAGCAGCCGGGCCGCCGGCTCGCGGACCACCGTGAACCGGCGGTAGTCCGGCGACGTGAGCACCTGCTCGAGCACGTCGGCCGGGAGTTGGAACGGCTTGACGAACGGGGTCGCACGCATCCGGTCGTGTGGGTTCTCCTGCACCCGTTCGACCATCGCCGGACCCATCCGGGCCGCCTCGAGCCCGCCCAGGGTCGCCTTCATCGTCCCGCAACCGGCCTTGGGCACTTCGACGTACACGTACCGGTTCACCAACGAGATGTGGGTGTGCAGGTTGACCGATCGCCAACCCATCGCCTTCACCCAGGCGCGGGTGGCCGGGCCAAGGTCACCGCGCTCGGGCCGGCGGTCGGGGACGCTCACGCAGGCGAGGCTACCGGCCCAACCCACCGCCGGGCCGGCGCCCGTCGCGACCACGACCCGGCGATCGGGTGCAGCGGCGGGGCAAGGGCGCCGATCCTTGAGGATCGTGATCGAGTGCTCCCACCCGATCCGCTCCGCGATCACCGTCGCAGGCATCTTCGCGTCCTCGTGCGGCCACTTCCGGCTCTCGTACACGCTGGTACGCGACGTCGCGCATCGTGGACGTGTCGTGGCTGAGCACGATGCGGCCGCCCGTTGCCGCCCACTCCAGCACGATCGGGTCGGGAGTCGAGGCCAGCCCGACGTCCTGCGCCTTCACGAGGTCGATCCCGGGTACGCGCTGCTTCAGCCCGTCAACGATCTTCCTGTTGAAGTCCTCATCCGTCAGGAGCCGAACCCCACGCCTGGCGTCGAGCCAGCAACTTCGCCGGCAGGTCGTCCGACGGGAACCGCGCCTCGTCTGTCGCGCGGAACTCTTCGATCTGCTTCTCGCGCTCGGCGAGGTACGCGTCGATCTCGTCGCGGTGGTGCAGGTAGTAGGAGATGACGGCGTAGACCTCCGCGAGAGGGACGGTGTCGAACGAGTAGTGGATGTCCTCAGGTGACTCACCGTCCTGATGGGCGATGATGATCCGCTCCAGCGGGATTCGGGTACCGGCCACCATCAGTCGGCCCACGCGGTCACGCACGAGCGGAACCGGGTCAGGCTCGATGACCGCAGTAGCGCTCATGGTGGACCACCTCTTGCGGACAGGGTACTTGGATGTGAGTGGGTCGATCTTCATGCCGACCATCACCGGTTGGGGCGCTTCTTCTTCACGGTGGGTTCGTCGAGGGCGCGCTGGATCGACGCGGTACCCCAAGATCCCCGGTCCGGCACGTGCTACGAGGTCCGGCGGATCCTCGTTGACACCAAGCCGTGGTCTGCGCAGGGGGAGGTACATCACCTGGTCCACCCACTCCTCGGAGTCGCTCGTACCCGCGACGTACCTTGACCTGGGATCAGGGCAAGGAACTCGCGTTGCACCAACAACTCGCCGAGCAGATCGGTACCCAGGTGTGCTTCTGCGACGCGCACTCACCGTGGCCGCGGCGCAGCGACGAGAACATGAATGGGCTGCTGCGCGACTACTTCCCAAGGGCATGGACCTGAGGAAGGTCACCCCTGGCGAACTCGCTCGGGTTGCCGAGGAGATCAACGCCCGGCCACGCAAGACCCTCGGCTGGGCTCGGCCGGTGGATCTGTTCGCCGATCAAGCCACTGTCGAAGCCGTTGCGGCAGGCGCCTGACTCCCCGGATCATCCCCAGAAGATCGCGGTCGGGTCGCGGTCGACCTCCGCGAGCAGGTCCTCGACGCTGGTCGTCGCGGGCACCCGGTCGTAGGCGTGGAACCGCAGATTCCGATCCCGCCAGTACAACGACCACAACCCGGAGGCCCTGGTATAGCGCAGCCGCGCGATCGGGAACCGCGTCCACTCCGGCCCGAGGCCCGCCCGCCAGGGTGGTCGGCACTCCACGATCGTCAGGTGCCGCGCGGCGACGTCCACCTCGACCCGCACCTGGTCGCGAACCTGCTCAGGTACCCGGGCGCGACACCACCGCTCCACCCGCGCCACGTCCAGTTCCGGAAGACCAGCCATGCCGATAGTCTCCCCGGCCAACGGAGTTCGGCGGTGTTGCGACGTTCACCGGAATCCCGACGTGACATCTCCACCAATGGCTGAGGGCCTCCGGCTTCACCGGAGGCCCTCAGCCATTGGTCGGGGTGGCGGGATTTGAACCCACGGCCTCTTCGTCCCGAACGAAGCGCGCTACCAAGCTGCGCCACACCCCGAAGGACTCGCGGAGTCTAGCCGAGCCCGCCCGCACCGCTCCAACCCGGGGATAGGGTCCGACCACACCGCCTCTCGACGAAGGAGCCGCATGTCCCTGGCCGACTTCCCTCGCCACCCGTTGATGTTCGGGCCGAGCCCGGTCCACCGGTTGCCGCGGCTCACCGCGCACCTCGGCGGCGCGCAGATCTGGGCCAAGCGGGAGGACTGCAACAGTGGCCTGGCCTACGGCGGGAACAAGATTCGCAAGTTGGAGTACCTGATCCCCGACGCGATCGCGCAGGGGGCGGACACGCTGGTGTCGATCGGCGGCGTCCAGTCCAACCACACCCGGCAGGTCGCCGCGGTCGCGGCCGCGGTCGGGATGAGGGCGGTCCTCGTCCAGGAGGCGTGGGTCGACTGGCCGGACAGCGTCAACGACCGCGTCGGCAACATCCTCCTGTCGCGCGTCATGGGCGCGGAGGTCCGGCTCGATCCGGCCGGCTTCGACATCGGCTTTCGCGACTCCTGGACGCAGGCCCTGGACGACGTGCGCGCCCGTGGCGGGAAGCCGTACGGGATCCCCGCCGGCGCCTCCGACCATCGGCTGGGCGGACTGGGCTTCGCGAACTGGGCGGCCGAGGTCCAGCAGCAGGAGGCCGAACTCGGGGTGTTCCTCGACACGATCGTCGTGTGCACCGTGACGGGGAGCACGCACGCCGGAATGATCGCCGGCTTCGCCGGGCAGGACCGTCCGCGGCGGGTGATCGGCATCGACGCGTCCGCGACCGTGGTCAAGACCCGCGAGCAGGTCACGCGGATCGCCCGCAACACCGCGGAACTGATCGGCCTGGGCCGCGACCTGCGCGCGGACGAGATCGACGTCCGGGAGGGCTGGGCGGGGGATCGGTACGGAATCCCGGTCGAGTCCACGCTGGCGGCGATGCGCCTCGTCGGTCGACTCGAGGGCGTGATCCTCGATCCGGTCTACGAGGGCAAGTCGATGGCCGGGCTGATCGACCTCGTCACGAGCGGCGAGATCGACAAGGACGCCACCGTCTTGTACGCGCACCTGGGCGGCCAACCGGCGCTGAACGCCTACAGTGCGCTGTTCCGTGGCTAGACGGACGCGTACGTGCACGTACCCCTCCGCGGGATTCGCCGAAGTCGCGCGCACGGCCCGCGGATAGCGCGAGGGTAGGAGCCATGACCCGGTCCCGGCCCTACGCCTCGCTGTCCTCCCTCGCCGTCCACGCCGGCGGCGACGACCTCGGTGGCCTCGGCGTCCACGCGCTGCCGATCGACCT
>CAYMNG010000016.1:10557-30131 GCA_964391765.1 uncultured Bifidobacteriaceae bacterium
TTGGCAACATCCAGCTGGCGGGTACGCGAGCTCGCACGCGCCGCCGATCGACCTGTCGACGACGAACCCGCTGCCGAGCATCGAGGCCGGCCGGGACGCGTACGACGCACTGGCGGCCGGCCGCCGCCCGGACCCCGGCATGACCGCGGTCTACCGGCGCGCGTGGAATCCGACGGTCGCCCGATTCGAGGACGCGATGGCCGCGCTGGAGACCTTCTCCCCCCAGGGCGACGCCCCGGTCGCCGAGGCGATCGCGTTCGCCACCGGCATGGCGGCGACGACGGCCGTCCTGCTCGGCCAGGTGGCAGCCGGCCGACCGCACGTCGTCGCGGTGCGCCCGCTGTACGGCGGCACCGACGCGCTCCTGGCCGCCGGGCTGTTGGGGACGACCGTCGACTTCGTCAGCGCGGACGCCGTGGCGGCGGCGGTCACCGAGCGCACCGGGTTGGTCGTCATGGAATCCCCGTGCAACCCGACGCTCGACCTGGTCGACATCGCCGACGTCGTCCGGCAGGCCGGCGGCGTCCCGGTGCTCGTCGACAACACCTTCGCGACGCCGGTCCTGCAGCGGCCGCTGCTGCACGGCGCCGCCTACGTCGTGCACAGCGCCACCAAGTACCTCGGCGGGCACGGCGACGCGATGGGCGGTGTCGTCGTCACGTCGCCGGCCCGAGCCGAGGCGCTACGCCCGATCCGGACGATCACCGGCGGCGTCCTCGACCCGTGGTCGGCGTACCTTCTGCACCGCGGCCTGGCGACCTTGCCCGTTCGCGTGCGCGCCCAGCAGCAGACGGCCGGCGAGGTCGCGACCTGGCTCGAAGCGCAGGATCGGGTCGCGCGGGTGTTCTATCCCGGCCTGCCCGGCCAGGATCCCGCCGGACTCGTCGGCCGGCAGATGGACGGACCGGGTGCGATGGTCGCGTTCGAGCTCGTCGGCGGATTCGACAGTGCCGAACGCCTGTGCGCCGCACTGGACCTGATCACGCACGCGGTGTCCTTGGGCGGGGTGGACACGCTGATCGAGCATCCGGCCGCGCTCACCCACCGGGTCGTCGCCGAGGAGGCCCAGCCCGGGGCCGGCGTCCTGCGCATGTCGATCGGGCTGGAGTCCGCGGCGGACCTGATCGACGACCTGGGGCGGGCCCTCGCCCATGCCTGAGCCGGCGACCCTCGATGCGATCGCCGCACGGGTGCTGTGGCTGGCGGTCCGGATGGTCGACCACGCCAACCGCGACCGACCGGACACCGACGGGCTGAAGGTCGGCGGCCACCAGTCGTCGACCGCGTCGATGGTCTCGGTGATGACGGCCCTGTGGTTCGGCCACCTGGACGCGACCGATCGGGTGAGCGTCAAGCCGCACGCATCGCCGGCGCTGCACGCGATCAACTACCTGCTGGGCGACCTCGACCGGAGCGCGTTGACCCGGTTGCGCGAGTTCGGTGGGCTGCAGGCGTATCCGTCGCGGACCAAGGACCCCGACCGGGTCGACTTCTCCACCGGTTCGGTCGGTCTGGGGGCGACGGCGCCGTTGTTCGCCGCGGCCGCACGTCGGTACGTGGACGCGCACTTCGGCCCGCGCCCACCGTCCCGGTTCGTCTCCCTGGTCGGCGACGCCGAGCTCGACGAGGGGAACATCTGGGAGGCGGTCGCCGACCCCGCGACGACCGGGCTGGGCAACGTGCTGTGGGTCGTGGACTTCAACCGCCAGTCCCTGGACCGCGTCGTGCCCGGCGTGCGCATCCACCAGTGGCGCTCGCAGTTCGAGGCCGCCGGCTGGCACGTCGTCGAGGTCAAGTACGGCCGGCGCCTGCTCGACGCGTTCGCCCGCCCCGGCGGCGCGGCGCTGCGCGCGTGGATCGACGACATGCCGAACGAGCAGTACCAGTCCTTGTTCGCGCTGCCGGCGGACGGCGCGCGGACGCAGCTCCTGGCCGACGCTCCCCCGGCGGTCGTCGACCTGCTCGCCGGCGTCGCCGACGCCGAGGTGGCGGCCCTCGTGCGCGACCTCGGTGGCCACGACATCGGCCTACTGCGTGCGGCGTTCGCGCAGTGCGACGCGGTCGTGGACCGACCGAGCGTCGTGTTCGCCTACACCGTCAAGGGGTGGGGTCTGCCGACGGCGGGCCATCCGCGTAACCATTCGGCGTTGCTCACCGCGGACCAGGTCGACCGACTGCGAGCCGACGTCGGCCTGGACCTGGCCACCGAGTGGGACCGCTTCGACGAGGCCAGCGCAGCGGGTCGACTGTGCGCGGACCGGGCCCGGCACCTGCGCCTGCCGGCCGCGCCGGCCAGAACCGCGGTCGTGCTCCCCGCGACGGCCGGGATCCGCACGGGCGGGCGCACGTCGACGCAGGAGGCGTTCGGCCGGGTCGTCGCCGAACTCGCCCGCGACGAGGCGATCCGGCCGCTGCTGGTGACGACGGCACCCGACGTGGCGACCTCCACCAGCCTGGGCGGCTTCATCAACCGCGTCGGGGTGTTCGCCCCCACCGAGCGGCGGGCCTGGCACACCGATCGGGTCCTGCGCTGGGAGGAGGGGCCGTCCGGGCAGCACGTGGAACTGGGCATCAGCGAGATGAACCTGTTCATGATGCTCGGCGCGCTCGGGCGGTCGACCGAACTGAACGACCAGGCGCTGCTGCCGATCGGGACGGTGTACGACCCGTTCGTCCTGCGCGGACTCGACGCGTTCATCCACGCGGTGTACTCCGGGGCGCGGTTCGTCGTCGCCGGAACGCCGTCCGGCGTGACGCTCGCACCCGAGGGCGGCGCCCACCAGTCGACGATCACGCCGTCGGTGGGCATGGAGCTGTCCGGGGTCGTGTTCCACGAACCGGCGTTCGCCCAGCCGCTGGACTGGCTCCTGCTCGATGCGCTGCAACACGTCTGCGGGCAGGCGGCCGAGCCCGCGCCGGATCTGCGCAGTGCCGAGCTCGCGCACTACTTCCGGTTGACGACCCGTGTCCTGGACCAGGAGCCGTTCGAGCGGGTGCGGCGCGAGCGCGGCGACGCCGTGCTGCGCCGGCAGGTGCTCGCCGGGGCGTACCTGCTCGTCGACGGACGCGACCGGCTCGCCGAGCGCGTGCCCGACGTCGACGGTCGGGTGCCGACGGTCTACCTGGTGACGGCGGGGGCACTGATGCCGGAGGTCCTCGCGGCCGCGGACGAACTCGCCGCCGAGGGGGTCATCGCGCACGTCGTCGACGTGACCTCCCCCGGCCGGCTCTACCGGTCGTGGCAGCGCACGTTGCGCCAGGCGGTGCGTACCGCCACGACTCCGTCCTTGGCCGGGACGCTGCGCGCGGTGCTGGCGGAGCCGGCGCCGATCGTCTCGGTGCACGACGGCGCGTCCCACGCGTTCGCCTGGCTCGGCTCGGCACTGGGGGTGTCGCAGGTCGCGCTCGGCGTCGACGAGTTCGGCCAGTCCGGTCGGATGGGCGACCTGCACGCGGCCCACGACCTGGACGCCGGGTCGATCGTGAACGCGGCGATCTCGGTGCTCACGCTGCGCTGACGGGGTCGCCGACGGGGTCGTCGCGTCAGCGGGCCGTCAACGTGAGCAGGGCCGCCTCGGGGCGGCAGGCGAAGCGGACCGGCGCGTACGGCGACGTGCCCAGTCCGGCACACACGTGCAGCGCCGCCGACCCGTGGCGGGACAGGCCCTTGGCCTTCGCGCGCGGAAGGTCGCAGTTCGTCACGAGCGCGCCGACGCCGGGCACGCACAACTGGCCGCCGTGGGTGTGCCCGGCCAGGACGAGGTCGGCGCCGTCGACCGCGAGCGCGTCGAGCACCCGAAGGTACGGCGCGTGCGTCACCCCGAGGGTCAGGTCCGCGTCGGCGGCGAACGGTCCGGCGACGTCGTTGTACCGGTCCCGGCGGATGTGCGGGTCGTCGACGCCGCGGACGTCGACCTCGCGGCCGTCGATCTTCATGGTCGCGCGGGCGTTACGCAGGTCCAGCCACCCGGCGGCGGTCAGGCCCGTCACGAGGTCGCGCCACGGCAGCATCGGCCGGTTCGGCGCGACCTGCGACGGACCGGTCAGGTAGCGGGCCGGGTTCAGCGGCTTCGGCGCGTAGTAGTCGTTGCTGCCCAAGACGAACGCACCGGGGAGGTCGAGCAGCGGGTCGAGGGCGTCGAGGACGTGCGGCACGGCGTCGGGGTGGGACATGAAGTCCCCGGTCACGACGACGGCGTCGGGTCGGACCTCGCGCAGTGAACCGACCCAGGCCTGCTTGCGTCGTTGCCCGGGCACCAGGTGCAGGTCCGACAGGTGCAGGAGGCGCATGGGTCGTTGTCCGCCCGGCAGTACGGGGACGTCGAACCGACGCAGCGTGAACGCGGTCGTCTCCCAGCGCGCGTACGCGACGCCGGCGACACCGGCGGCGGCCAGGCCCAGGGCTGCTCGGGTCACGGTGCGCACCGGCCCATGGTCGCACGCTGCGCCCGCCGGCCGTGCACGAGCGGCCGATCGGTGCGCCGGTGCGAGAATGCGGCCATGTCCGAGCTCAAGACCCGGTTGCAGGGCGATCTCACCGTGGCGATCAAGACCCGCGCCGACGTCGTTGCCGCGACGCTCCGGATGGCGTTGACGGCGATCACGAACGAGGAGGTCGCCGGGAAGACGGCCCGCGAGCTCTCCGACGCGGACGTCGTCGCGGTCCTCGGCCGCGAGGCGAAGAAGCGGCGGGAGGCCGCGCAGGCCTACGACGAGGCGAACCGACCCGAGTTGGCCGACCGCGAGCGGGCCGAGCTCGCCGTCCTCGCCGGGTACCTGCCCGAGCAGTTGTCGGCGGACGCCGTCGCCGCGATCGTGGCGGCAGCGGTCGAGCAGGTCACGGCGACCGGGGCGAGTGGCGGTGCGGCGATGGGACAGGTCATGCGACTGGTGCAGCCGCAGGTGACGGGGCGGGCGGACGGAGCGGCCGTCGCGGCCGCCGTGCGCACCGCGCTGGGGCTGTAGACACCGCCCCTGGACCGCGGTGCGACGCGCGGGCTACTGCGGCTGTTCGGGCGCCGGCGCGGGGTCGGGGGCCGGCGGCGGGGTCGGAACGGTGTTGTCGAACGTGCCGGGGTCCGGCCCGGTCGGCTTCGCCGGCTTCGGGGTGGTCGGGGTCGTGCTCGGGACGTAGACGTACGGATCCTTGGTGGTCAGGCCGTACTTGGTCCGGATGTCGAAACGCAGCGGCTCCGTACCGACCAGCGCGATTTCCATCGCGTCGCGCCAGATCGGACCGGGCAGCGTGCCGCCGAAGACCTGCGGGTAGTAGCGGCCCTTGACCGTCACGTTCTTCATCGGGTACGCGTATCCGCCGCGAGGGTCGCCGACCCAGACGGCGGCCGCCAGTTGCGGGGTGTAGCCGGCGAACCACACCGCGGCGGAGTCGTTCGTCGTACCGGTCTTTCCCGCGACCTGCCGTTCGGGGATCACCATCGCCTGGCCGGTCCGGCCGGGGATCGAGCCGTCGACGACACCGTTGAGCATGACGGTGACGGTGTCGGCGACATCGCGCTTGATCACCCGCTTGCAGTCACCGTCGGGGACCGGCAGGGGAGCGCCGTCGCGGTCGACGATCTCCAAGATCGCCACCGGCCGGCAGTACACCCCATGGGCGGCGAACGTCGCGTACGCGTTGGCCATCGCCAGCGGCGTGACCTCCATGGTGCCGATCGCCAGGGTCGGCACGCGCAGGAGCGGGTCGCCGTTGCCCAGCCGCACCCCCATCGACTCGGCGATCTCCGCGGGCCGGCACAGGCCGGTGCGCTCCTCGATCGTCATGAAGTACGTGTTCACCGAGTACGCCGTCGCCCGAGCCATGTCGAACGTGCCCGACGACGTGCTGTTGCGGACGGTCACGGGGGCGAACTTCTTGCCCGTGGTGCAGTTGCGGAACTCGGTGAACGTCTTCGGGCTGTACGAGGCGATGTACTCGAACGGGGAGATGCCCGCCTCGAGCGCGGCGGCCATCGCGAACACCTTGAACGTCGACCCGGCCTGCATCCCGATCGTGCCGCCCATGCTGCGCTCGACGTTGTAGTTGTACGTCGTCTTGCCGCGACCGGACGTCCCCCACGTCCGGTTCTGCGTCATTGCCAGGATCCGGCCGGTCCCCGGTTCGACCATCGAGATCGCGGTGGCGCGCCGGCTGGGATCCCGCGCGGGGATCTGCGCGTTCACGACCTCGGTCGCACCGCGCTGGATCCGGGGGTCCATGGTCGTGCGGATCGTGTAACCGCCTCGACGCAGGAACGCCTCGCGTTCCTCCGGGGTCGCGCCGAACGCGGGGTCCTGCCGGATCGTCTGCACGACGTAGTCGCAGAAGTACGGGGCGTAGGAGGACGTGCAGCCGTTCGTGGTGACGGAGGGCTCGAGCATCGCGCGCATGGGGACCAGGGCCGCGCGGTCGGCGTCGGTCGACGAGATGAAGCCGACCTCGGCCATCCGCTTGAGGACCACGTTGCGCCGGGTCGTGCTCAGGTCCGGGTTGCGCAGCGGGTCGTAGGCCGTGGGCTGCTGGACGATCCCCGCGAGCGTCGCGGCCTCGGGGAGGGTGAGGTCGGCGGCCGACTTGGAGAAGTAGCGGCGCGCGGCCGCCTCGACACCGTAGGCGCCGGCGCCGAAGTAGGCGATGTTCAGGTACCGCTCGAGGATCTCGCCCTTGCTGAACAGCTTCTCCAGGCCCAGGGCGTACCGGACCTCGCGAATCTTGCGGGTCGCGCTCTTGCCGCGGGCCGCGTCCAGTTCGTCGGCCGTGGCGGCCTGGTTGACGAGGACGTTCTTGACGTACTGCATCGTCAGCGTCGAGCTGCCCTGCTCCACGCCGCCGGCCGAGGCGTTCGTCGCCAGCGACCGCATGATGCCGCGCAGGTCGACCCCGTTGTGCTGCAGGAAGCGGGAGTCCTCGATCGCGACCGTCGCCTGGCGCATGTACGGCGAGATTCCGGACAGCGGCACCTCGACCCGGTTCTGGTAGTACAGCGTCGCGAGCACCGACCCGTCGGACGCCAGGATCATCGACCGCTGGGGCAGTGGCGGTGTGCTCAGGGAGTCGGGGAGGTTCTGGAAGTCGGTGACGACGTTGCGGGTCAGGACGCCGGTCGCGCCGACGAACGGGACGAACATCAGTCCGACGACGACTCCCGCGGCGACCGCCGCGACGCCGACGCCACCCAGGCGCGCGAGGATGCCGAACGGCCCCGGCCGCTGCCCGGGTGGGGTGCGCATGCTCATCAGACGGTCAGCGTACGTCGAGCGTTCCCGAACGCCCGGCACTGCGCACGGCGGGCCGATCCGATTCGGCTCCTCGGGAGATTCGATCGAACTATTTTGGACTAGTCATTTCGAGCCTTCCACGTATCGCTACTTGGGCGTAACGTCCGCCGTCACGCGGGGACGGTGACGCCCTGACGTCGGCAACGGCGAGGAAAGGTGCGCTTTCCAGATGATCTTCGACACCGACTGGGCGGCCCGTGCGGCCTGTCGCACGACGGACCCGGATCTGCTCTTCGTGCAGGGGGCGGCCCAGAACCGGGCCAAGGCGATCTGCCTGGGGTGCACCGTTCGGACGGAGTGCCTGGCCGACGCGCTCGACAACCGGGTCGAGTTCGGAGTGTGGGGTGGGATGACCGAGCGGGAGCGTCGGGCGCTGCTGCGCCGGCGCCCGAACGTCACGTCCTGGCGGATGCTCCTGCAGACCGCGCAGGACGAGTTCGAGCGGCACCGCATCCTCACCGGCACCGAGCGCGCGAGCTAGGCGGGCGGTAGCGAACGGACCGCGGTGATGGCGCGTGCGGAGTCGACGACGGCGAACCTGATCGACGTCTGGGCGCAGGCGCTGCGCGGCCCGCTGACGCTGTGCGCCGACCTGACCGCCGACCAGTGGCACGCCCAGACGCCGTGCCCGGGGTGGGACGTCGGTGACGTCGTCGCGCACATGATCGACGTCGAGCAGTTGCTCGGCGGACTGCCCCGCCCCGCGCACGAGCCGGACTGGGCGAACCTGCCGCACGTGACCGGCGACTTCGGCCGGATCGTCGAGGTCGGCGTCGACGCCCGGCGCGGGACCACCGCGGCGGACCTGCTCGCCGAGCTCGACCGGACCGCCGCGCAGCGGCGCGCCCAGCTCGACGCACTGCCCCCCGACGCGCGGGTGCTCGGTCCGTTCGGACGCGAGATGGATCTGCCGGCGCTGCTGCGCATGCGCATCTTCGACCTGTGGGTCCACGAACAGGACGTCCGCGCCGCCCTCGAGCGCCCCGGCGGCTTGGGCAGCCCGGCCGCACTCGTCGCCTACCGGCAGTTGGCTGCCTCGATGCTGCGGGTGTGGTCGAAGGCGCGCCCGCCGAGCGGTGCGGTCCTCCACCTGCGCGTGACCGGACCGCGCGTCGTCGGGGACATCTGGATCGAATCCGGCGCCGATGGGCGCAGCGCACCGTGCGATCCGGTACCCGAGCCCGCGGTCACCGTCGGGCTGTCGTGGCCGGACTTCGTCGCCGCCGCGAGCGGGCGGATCCCGGCGGCGCAGGTGCGAGCACGCGCGAACGTCGCCGGTGCGGGGGACCTGGTCGATCGGCTGCTGGCGGGGCTGGTCGTCACCCCCTGACCGGCACGCGGCGCCGGGTGGTCGGGCCGGTGGCCCCCGTGGTCAGCCCAGGTGGGCGGCGATCGCGGCGAGCGCGGCACCGGCCTGCGCGCCGTCGAGCACCCGGTGGTCGAACGTGAGGGTCAGCTGCATCACTGGGCGGACGACGACCTGCCCGTCGACGACCCACGGCCGTTCGCTCGCGCGACCCATCGCCAAGATGGCGGACTGGCCGGGAGTCAGGATCGGGATACCGCCGTCGACGCCGAGGACGCCGACGTTCGTGATCGTCACGGTGCCGCCGGTCAGCTCGGCCACGCTGGCCTGGCCCGAGCGGGCCGAGTCGACGGACCGCTGGATCCGTTCGGCGAGTGCGACGGCGTCGTCGACGGGGGGGTCGGCCACGACGGGGACGAGCAGGCCGCGGGGGGTGTCGGTCGCGATCCCGAGCCCGATCCGGTCCGGCAGCACGACCACCGGGCCGTCGGATCCCTCGTGCCAGGCGGCGTTGAGGAGGGGCTGGTCGCGAACGGTCCGAAGGAGCGCCTGTGCGACGAGGGCGAGCAGCGTGACCCGCACTCCGGTGGCGGCCGCCCGCGCTCGCGCCTGGGTCAACCGGGCGGTCGCGCCGGTGAGGTCGACCTCGAGCCAGACGCTCGCCTGCGGAGCGGTCGCGGCCGACTGCGCCATCGCGACCGCCATCGCCCGACGTACGCCGCGGACGGGAACCGGCGTGCCGGCCGGCGCCGCGACGGCCGAATGCGCGGTCATGACGTCGGCCCGGGTCACCTCGCCGTGCCGGCCCGTGGGGACCACTCGGGTCAGGTCGATCCGCAGGTCCCGGGCCAGCTTGCGGACCGGGGGCTTGGCCCGAACCCGGCCCGTGCGCGGCGCGGTGGTCGATCCGGGCGCCGCGGGAGCGGGAGATCCGGCCGGCGCGACCCGCGCCCGTCGTCGACGGGGCGTCTCGGTCTGGACGCCGTAGCCGACCAGGACCGCCTCGCGTCGGGCCGGCGCCCCGGCCGGCGGACCGTCGGCGCCGGGACCGTCCGCGGGCGCCCCGGCACCGGGTGCCGCTGCGGGTTCCGCAGGCGCTGGTGCGTCGGCCGTTCGTCCCTCGACCGCGATCGACACCAGAGGCGTGCCGACCGGGACGATCGCCCCCTCGGCGACGTGGATCGCGGCGATGACACCGGCGAACGGGCAGGGGAGTTCGACCGAGGCCTTCGCCGTCTCGATCTCGACCAGCACCGTGTTCACCTCGACCCGGTCGCCGACCGCGACGTCCCAGCGGAGGATCTCGGCCTCGGTGAGGCCCTCGCCCACATCGGGAAGTGCGAACGAGCGCAGGTCGGACACGCGGACTCCTCAGTACGCCAGGGCGCGATCGACCGCGTCGAGGACGCGATCGACGTCGGGCAGGTGGTGGGCCTCCAGCCGAGCCGGGGGATAGGGGATGTCGTATCCGGTGACGCGCAGCACCGGCGCCTCGAGGTCGAAGAAGCAGGCCTCGCCGACCCGGGCCGCGACCTCGCCGCCCAGGCCCGCCGTCTGCTGAGCCTCGTGCACCACGACGAGCCGGCCGGTGCGCCGCACCGACGCGACGACCGGGTCGGTGTCGAGTGGGGCCAGCGACTGCAGGTCCACCACTTCGATCGACGCGCTCTCGTGGGCCTGTGCGGCCTCCAGGCACGTGCGCACCATCGGCCCGTAGCAGGCGACGGTGACGTCCGTGCCGGCGCGGACGATGCGTGCCTGCCAGGGACTGGGCTCGCGCGCGACGTCGACGCTGGTGTCGACGTCGGTGCGGTCCCAGTAGCGTCGCTTGGGTTCCAGGAACACGACGGGGTCGTCGCACGCGATCGCCTGCTGCAACGTCACGTAGGCGGTGCGCGCGTCGGCCGGCGCGATGACGCGCAGGCCCGCGGTGTGGACGAAGTACGCCTCCGGTGACTCGCTGTGGTGCTCGACCGCGCCGATGCCGCCGCCGAAGGGCAGCCGGATGACGATCGGCAGCCGGACCGCACCGTCGCTGCGCCGGTGGTACTTCGCCAACTGGGCGACGATCTGGTCGAACGCGGGGTAGACGAACCCGTCGAACTGGATCTCCACGACCGGGCGGAAGCCGCGCATCGCCAGGCCGATCGCCGCGCCGACGATCGCGCTCTCGGCCAACGGGGCGTCGATGACGCGCGCCTCGCCGAAGTCCTTCTGCAGCCCGTCCGTCACACGGAAGACCCCCCCGAGGCGGCCGATGTCCTCGCCGAACAGCAGCACGCGCGGATCGCGCTCCATCGCCCGACGCAGTGCGGCGTTGATGGCGGCCGCCATCGTCATGGCGGTCATCGGGGCACCTGCGGCGCGAACGACTCCTCGTACTCGACGAACGCCGCGCGCTGGTCGGCCACGGTCGAGAACGGCTCGGCGTACACGTCGTCGAACATCGTCTCCGGGGCCGGGGCGCGCAGCGCGCGGACGCCGTCCCGGAGCGTGACCGCGAGGTCGTTCGCCGCGGCGTCGACGCTCGCCAGGAAGGCGTCGTCGACCTTCCCGGTCGACACGAGGTACCGCAGGACCCGGTCGATCGGGTCACGCGCGCGCCATGCGGACACCTCGTCGGCGGAGCGGTACCGGGTGGGGTCGTCGGACGTCGTGTGCGCGCCCATGCGGTACGTGACGGCCTCGATGAGGGTCGGCCCCTCGCCGTGCCGGGCCCGGTCGAGCGCCTCGGCCGTGACCGCCATGACCGCGAGGACGTCGTTGCCGTCCACGAGCACGCCGGGGAACCCGAACCCGTCCGCGCGGCGGTAGATCGGTGCGCCGCCGCGGTCGGCCCGCGGGGTGGAGATCGCCCACTGGTTGTTCTGGCAGAACAGCACGAGGGGCAACCGGTATCCCGCGGCGAGCATGAACGCCTCGTTGACGTCGCCCTCGTCGGTGGCGCCGTCGCCGAAGTACGCGACGGTCGCGGCGGACCCGCCGTCGAGCTGGACGCCGAGGGCGTAACCGGCCGCGTGCAGGACGTGGCTGCCGATCACGATGGAGGACAGCGCGCAGTTGCGCTCGGTCGGGTCCCAGCCGCCGTTCGTCACGCCGCGGAACGGGGCGATCAACTCCAGCGGACGGACGCCGCGACCGAGCACGACACCGTGCTCGCGGTACGTGGGGAACACCATGTCGGCCCGCTCCAGGCAGCGCGCCGACCCGATCTGCGCGGCCTCCTGCCCGTGGCAGGAGGCCCACAGCGCCAGCTCGCCCTGCCGTTGCAGCGCCGTCGCCTCGGTGTCCAGTCGCCGCAGCAGGACGAGGTCGCGGTAGATGTCGCGCAACGCGTCGTCGCTGATGTCGATGTCGTATCGATCGTCGTGGACGCGGTCGCCGTTGGGCGAGAGCAACTGGACGGCAGGGTCGGACATCGCACCTCCGTGGTCATCTTGGCACCGAACCGGGGATCGGGCGAGCAGCCGGTCCGACCCGCGCCACGTCCCGATCGTGCACAATGCCGACATGATGGCGACCTCCCCCGGCAACGGCCCGATCCGGGTGTTCCTCATGGATGACCACGAGATCGTCCGCCGGGGCCTGGCGGACCTCATCGGTCTCGAGCGGGACATGGAGGTGGTCGGCGAGGCGGGGTCGACGGCTGAGGCGCTGCACCGGATCCCGGCGGCGCGCCCGGACGTCGCCGTGCTCGACGTCCGCCTGCCGGACGGCAGCGGGGTCGAGGTCTGCCGCGAGGTCCGCTCGACGATGCCGTCGGTGCACTGCCTGATGCTGACGTCGTACGCCGATGACGAGGCGCTGTTCGACGCGATCATGGCCGGCGCCGCGGGCTACGTGCTCAAGGAGATCCGCGGCAACGACCTCATCGACGCGATCCGCCAGGTGGCGTCGGGCCGATCGCTGCTGGATCCGCTGGCGACCCAGCGGGTGCTCGAGAGACTGCGCAACGGCGACCGGCACGACTCCCGGCTCGACGTGCTGTCCGAGCAGGAGCGACGCATCCTCGACCTGATCGGCGACGGGTTGACGAACCGCCAGATCGGCGAGCAGCTGCACCTGGCCGAGAAGACGGTGAAGAACTACGTGTCCAGCCTGCTGGCCAAGCTAGGGATGGAACGCCGGACCCAGGCCGCCGCGTACGTCGCTCGGATCGCCGCCGAGCGCGAGCATCGCTGACGGCATCCCCCTATTCGTTCCGGACATTCACGAGCCCTTACCCTCGAAGCCGCCGAGCGCGTAGCGTGCTCGCACACCGATGCTCCCGAGGAGTTCGCATGGCCATCACCGCAGATCCCGACGAGGGTCGCCGCGTCCACGCGCTCGACCGCGCGCACGTCTTCCACTCGTGGAGCGCGCAGGGCGCGCTGAACCCGCTCGACGTCGCCGGCGCCGAGGGCTGCTACGTGTGGGACTACGACGGCAACCGCTACCTGGACCTGTCCTCGCAGCTGGTCAACGTCAACATCGGCCACCAGCACCCGAAGGTCGTCGAAGCGATCCGGGCCCAGGCCGCGACCCTGGCGACGATCGCGCCGCAGCATGCGAACGCCGCGCGCGGCGAGGCGGCCAAGCGCATCGCCGACCTCGCGCCGGCCGGCTTCGAGAAGGTCTTCTTCACCAACGGCGGGGCGGACGCGAACGAGAACGCCGTCCGGATGGCGCGGCTGCACACCGGCCGCGACAAGGTCCTGTCGTTCTACCGGTCCTACCACGGCAACACCGGCACGGCGATCCAGGCGACCGGCGACCCGCGTCGGTGGCCGAACGAGTACGCCCGCGACGTCGTGCACTTCTTCGGGCCGTACCTGTACCGCTCGTCGTTCTGGGCGACCACGCCGGCGGAGGAGACCGAGCGCGCCCTGGCGCACCTCGAGCAGGTCATCACCTTCGAGGGGCCGGGGACGATCGCGGCGATCCTGATCGAGACCGTCGTAGGCACGGCCGGGGTCCTGGTGCCGCCGCCGGGCTACCTGGCCGGGGTGCGTGCGCTGTGCGACCGACACGGCATCGTCCTGATCGCCGACGAGGTCATGGCCGGCTTCGGCCGCACCGGAACGTGGTTCGCCTTCGAGAACTTCGACGTCGTGCCGGACCTCATCACGTTCGCCAAGGGGTCCAACTCCGGCTACGTGCCGGTCGGCGGCGTCATCCTCAGCGACCCGATCGCGGCGACCTTCGACGACCGGGTGTTCCCCGGCGGGCTGACCTACTCCGGGCATCCGCTCGCCGCGGCGTCGATCGTGGCCTCGATCGACGCGATGAAGGAGGAGGGGATCGTCGAGAACGCCCGCCGCATCGGCGCCGACGTCCTCGGCCCGGGCCTGCGGGACCTGGCCGAGCGGCACCCGGTCATCGGCGAGGTGCGCGGACTGGGCGTGTTCTGGGCGCTGGACCTGGTCAGCGATCGCGCGACCCGCGAGCCGTTGGCGCCCTACGGCGGGACGTCGCCGGTGATGGCCCAGTTGGCGGCCGAGGTCAAGAAGCGCGGCGCGTTGCCGTTCACGAACTTCAACCGGTTGCACGTCGTGCCGCCGTGCACGATCACCGAGGCGGAGGCCAAGGAGGGTCTGACGATCCTGGACGAGTCCCTCGCCGCGATCGCGTCCTCGTACACCGGCTGAGGGCGCGTCGCAGCCCGGCGCACGCTCAATAGGGTTGCCTCGTGAAGGTCCTCGTCCTCGGCTCGGGTGCGCGCGAGCACGCATTGGTCCACGGCCTGCTGGCCGACGAGTCGGTCACCGAGGTGGTCGCGGCCCCGGGCAACGCCGGGATCGCCGAGCAGGTGCGCACGGTCGACGTCGACGTCGTCGACGCGGACGCCGTCGCGCAGTTGGCGCTCGCGCAGGGGGCCGACCTCGTCGTGGTCGGGCCCGAGGCGCCGCTGGTCGTCGGCGTGGCCGACGCCGTACGCGCCCGCGGGATCGCCTGCTTCGGGCCGTCGGCCGCGGCCGCGCAGCTCGAGGGCAGCAAGGCGTTCGCCAAGCAGGTCATGGCCGAGGCCGGCGTCCCGACCGCGATGGCGCACGTGTGCACCGACGTCGACCAGGTCGCGCACGCCCTCGCCGAGTTCGGTCCGCCGTACGTCGTCAAGGACGACGGCCTGGCAGCGGGCAAGGGCGTGGTCGTCACCGACGACCACGACGCGGCGCTCGGACACGCGCGCGCATGCCTGGCCCGCGGGAGCGACGCGCAGGTCGTGGTCGAGCAGTACCTCGACGGGGCCGAGGTGTCGTTGTTCGCGATCACCGACGGCCGTACCGTCGTCGCGCTGCAGCCGGCCCAGGACTTCAAGCGGGTCGGTGACGGTGACACCGGCCCGAACACCGGCGGGATGGGGGCGTACGCACCGCTGCCGTGGGCGCCGGCGGACCTCGTCGCCGAGGTGACCGAGCGGATCCTGCAGCCGACCGTCGACGCGATGCAGCGTCGGGGCACCTCGTTCGCCGGCCTGCTCTACGCGGGTCTGGCCCTGACCTCCCGCGGCGTGCGGGTCGTGGAGTTCAACGCCCGGTTCGGCGATCCGGAGACGCAGGTCGTCCTGGCCAACCTGCGCACCCCGCTCGGTGCGCTGTTGCTCGCCGCCGCGACCGGAACGCTCGACCAGGTTCCGCCGCTGACCTGGCGGCCAGGGTACGCGGTGACCGTCGTCGTCGCCGCGGCCGGCTACCCGCAGGACCCGCGCGGCGGCGACGTCGTCGAGGGACTGGCCGCAGCGGGACGGATCGCCGAGGTGTTCCACGCCGGCACCGCGGTCCGGGCCGACGGCGCGATCGTGACCGCTGGCGGGCGCGTGCTGTCGGTCACCGCGCGCGGGGAGTCGCTCGCGCAGGCGCGGCAGGCCGCGTACGCCGGCGTCGACGCGATCCGGATCGACGGCGCCCACCACCGATCCGACATCGCGCTGCGCGCCGCGGACGGGGAGTCGTCGTGAGTTCCGGACCGGTCATCGCCAACGTCCTCGCCGCCCGGTACGCCTCGACGGCGATGACCGGGATCTGGTCGGCGGAGGCGAAGATCGTCGCCGAACGTCGACTGTGGTTGGCCATCGCCGCAGCGCAGGCCGATCTCGGGCTGGGGGTCCCCGCCGGGGCGCTGGCCGACTACGAGCAGGTCGTCGGCGACGTGGACCTCGCGTCGATCGCCGAACGCGAACGGGTCACCAGGCACGACGTCAAGGCCCGGATCGAGGAGTTCAACGCGTTGGCCGGGCACGAGTTCGTGCACATCGGGATGACGTCGCGGGACCTGACCGAGAACGTCGAGCAACTGCAGGTCCGCGACGCGCTGCTCGTCGTGCGTGATCGGTGCGTCGCCGCGCTCGGTCGGCTGGCCGGCCTCGCGGCCGCGTACTCCCAGACCCCGATCACCGGCCGGTCCCACAACGTCCCGGCGCAGACGACGACGCTCGGCAAGCGATTCGCGTCGGCGGCGGACGAACTGCTGCTCGCGCTCGCCCGGCTCGCGGAGCTGATCGATCGATACCCGTTGCGGGGTCTCAAGGGTCCGGTGGGCACTGCGCAGGACATGCTCGACCTCGTCGGCGGTGACGAGGGCCGACTGCGCCGCCTGGAGGCGGTGGTCGCCGAGCACCTGGGGTTCCGCCACGTCCTGGACAGCGTCGGGCAGGTGTACCCGAGGTCCTTGGACCTGGACGTCGTCGCCGCCCTCGCCCAGGTGGCGGCCGGGCCGTCGAGCCTGGCGACGACGATCCGCCTCATGGCCGGGCACGACCTGGTCACCGAGGGGTTCCGCCCCGGGCAGGTCGGCTCGTCGGCGATGCCGCACAAGATGAACTCCCGGTCGTGCGAGCGGGTCAACGGGTTCGCGGTGCTGCTGCGCGGCTACCTGACGATGGTCGCCGACCTGGCCGGGGGCCAGTGGAACGAGGGGGACGTGTCGTGCTCCGTCGTCCGCCGGGTCGCGCTGCCGGACGCGTTCTACGCGATCGACGGGCTGTTCGAGACGTTCTTGACCGTGCTCGACGACTTCGGTGCGTTCCCGGCGGTCATCGACCGAGAACTCGAGCGGTACCTGCCGTTCCTGGCGACGACGAAGGTGCTCATGGCCGCCGTGCGGGCCGGGGTCGGCCGCGAGACCGCGCACGAGGCGATCCGCACGCATGCCGTCGAGGTGGCGTTGGCGATGCGCGAGCAGGGCGCGACCGACAACGACCTGCTGGCGCGACTGGCCGCCGACCCGCGGCTGGGCCTGGACATCGCGGTCCTGCGTGGCCTGGTCGCCGAGCCGCTGTCCTTCACCGGCTCCGCGGGATCCCAGGTCCGGTCCGTGTGCGATCGGATCGCGGTCGTCGTCGACCAGTTCCCCGACGCCGCCGCCTACCGCCCGGGAGACATCCTGTGACCGACCCGACGCCTACGCCCGGGCCGACGCCGACGCCGACGCCGACGCCGACGACGACGTCCGTGCCGACGCCGGACTACGGCTTGGGGCCGGAGTACGAGCACGTCTACTCCGGCAAGGTCCGTGATCTGTACCGCACGCCCGAGGGACGGCTGCTGTTCGTCGCCAGTGACCGGATCTCGGCCTACGACTGGGTTCTGCCCACGCCGATCCCCGACAAGGGCCGCATCCTCACGGCACTGTCGCTGTGGTGGTTCGAGCGGTTGGCGGGCGTGGTCCCGAACCACCTGGCCAGCGGGCGCGTGCCGGCGGCGGTCGCCGGGCGGGCGATGCTGTGCGAGCCGTTGGAGATGCTTCCGGTCGAGTGCGTCGTGCGCGGCTACCTCACCGGTTCGGCGATGGCGGCGTACCGCGCGACGGGCTCGATCTGCGGGGTGGGACTCCCGCCGGGGCTGAGCGACGGATCGCTGCTGCCGAAGGTGATCTTCACGCCGGCGACGAAGGCGGCCCTCGGGGAGCACGACGAGAACGTGACGTTCGACGAGGTGGTCGCGATCGTCGGGCAGGAGGAGGCCCAAGAACTCAAGCGGCTGTCGCTGGCGGTGTACGGGCGTGCCCTCGAGATCGCGCGGTCGCGGGGCCTGATCCTCGCCGACACGAAGTTCGAGTTCGGGATCGCCCACAGCGGCAAGTACTCCGGCCGGATCGTGCTGGCCGACGAGGTTCTGACCCCGGACTCCTCGCGGTACTGGTCGGCGGACACCTGGTCCCCCGGCGGACCGCAGCCCTCGTTCGACAAGCAGTACGTGCGGGACTGGCTGACGTCGCCGGAGTCGGGCTGGGACCGGACGTCCGGCGACGCGCCGCCGGCGCTGCCCGAGCACGTCGTCGCCGCGACCCGGGCGAAGTACGTCGAGGCGTACGAACGCCTGACCCACGAGCGATTCTCGTGACCACGTGGCTGGTGACCGGGGGGGCCGGCTACATCGGCGCGCACGTCGTCCGCGCGCTCGCGGCCGGGGGTCGCGACGTCGTCATCCTCGACGACTTCTCGACCGGACTGCGGCGGCGGGTGGACGCCGGTGTGCCGGTCGTGGCGGTGGACGTCCACGACACCGACGCCGTGCGGTCGGCGCTGGTCGACCACGGCGTCGACGGAGTCGTCCACCTCGCGGCGAAGAAGGCCGCCGGGGAGTCCGTCGGGCTGCCGGAGTGGTACTTCCGCGAGAACGTCGGCGGGATGGTGTCGCTGCTGGAGGCGATGCGGGCGGCCGACGTGGGCAACCTGGTCTACTCCTCGTCGGCGGCGGTGTACGGGACGCCGGCGGTCAACCCGGTCACCGAGGACGCCGCACTGCGGCCCGAGTCCCCGTACGGGCAGACGAAGGTGGTCGGCGAGTGGCTGGCCGCCGACGCGGGTGTCGCGTGGGGTCTGTCGTGGACCGCATTGCGGTACTTCAACGTGGCCGGCGCCGGTGCCGACGACCTGGGCGACAGCAGCGTCAACAACCTCATCCCGATGGTGTTCGCGGCGCTGGACCGCGGCGACCGGCCGCGGGTGTTCGGGGCGGACTACCCCACGCCGGACGGGACGTGCGTGCGCGACTACATCCACGTCGCGGACCTGGCCGACGCGCACGTCGCAGCCACGGCATGGTGCGAGCGCGGTGGAGCCGCCGACGTCCTCAACGTCGGGCGGGGTGAGGGGTTCAGCGTCCGCGAGGTCATGGATCGGATCGCCGCGGTGAGCGGGCGGTCGTTCACCCCGGTCGTGACCGACCGGCGCCCCGGCGACCCGCCGGTGACGTTCGCGTCGACCGCGCGCATCGGCGCCGAGCTGGGCTGGCACGCGACCCGCGACCTCGGCGCGATCGTCGGTTCCGCTTGGTCCGCTTGGTCCGCCTGGTCGGGCGAGTCCGCACTGACAACCGCCGACGCGACCTGAACGGTTAGGTGGAGCCGGACGAATCGGACGAAGTGGCCGTGCTGCTAACCGTCTGGGTCGTCTCGGTGGTTGTGGGTGGGGCGGGTAGGGTTGCGGTTCAGGAGTTCTTTCGCGTGACCGCCCTCACCTGCCTGGAGCGCCCGTGGCCCGCGTCGTCGTCGACGTCATGCTCAAGCCCGAGATCCTCGACCCGCAGGGCCGTGCCGTCCAAGGCGCGCTCGGCCGGCTGGGGCTGACCGGGGTCCGCGACGTCCGTCAGGGCAAGCAGTTCGTCATCGACCTCGACGGCCCCGTCGACGACGAACGGGCCGCGCTGCTCACGACGCTGGCCGGTGAACTGCTGAGCAATCCGGTCATCGAGGAGTACGTCCTCACCGTCGTCGAGGAGTCCTGATGCGCGTCGGAGTCGTGACGTTCCCCGGCTCGCTGGACGATGTCGACGCCGCGCGCGCGGTCGCAATGGCCGGTGGCGAGGCGGTGTCCGTGTGGCACGGCGACGACGACCTGCGCGGGGTCGACGCCGTGATCCTGCCCGGTGGGTTCTCCTACGGGGACTACCTGCGCTGCGGCGCGATCGCCCGGTTCGCGCCGATCATGGGCGCGATCGTCACGGCGGCGGCCGGTGGGCTGCCGGTCCTGGGCATCTGCAACGGGTTCCAGGTGCTGTGCGAGTCGCGGCTG
>CAYMNG010000017.1:0-29532 GCA_964391765.1 uncultured Bifidobacteriaceae bacterium
CCCCGCAAGTCCTTGATCGCGCACCTCCTCGCGCTCGCGACGATGTTCTCGCTCATCGCCCCGGAGTTGAAGTACTTGAAGCACCGCCCCTCCTTGTCGCCGTTCGCGTACGTCACCTCCAGGAACTGGTTCTCCTCCGATGCGTCGTACATGCGCTCCACCGCGCTTTGGATCATCGCCTGGCACGCGGCCGCGGCGTTGTCGCCGTGCTCGGCGAGGTCGTCGGCGTGGATCGGCAGCTCCGGCACGAGGTACTTGCTGAAGATGTCCCGGGCGGCCTCGGCGTCCGGTCGCTCGATCTTGATCTTCACGTCGAGCCGACCCGGGCGCAGGATCGCCGGGTCGATCATGTCCTCCCGGTTCGACGCGCCGATCACGATGACGTTGTCCAGGCTCTCGACACCGTCGATCTCGCTGAGCAGCTGCGGGACGATGGTGTTCTCGACGTCGCTGGACACGCCGCTGCCGCGCGTGCGGAAGATGGAGTCCATCTCGTCGAAGAACACGATGACGGGCATCCCCTCGGACGCCTTCTCCCGTGCGCGTTGGAACACCAGGCGGATGTGCCGCTCGGTCTCGCCGACGTACTTGTTCAGCAGTTCCGGGCCCTTGATGTTCAAGAAGTAGCTGCGGCCCTCCTGCCGGCCGGTCCGCTCGGAGACCTTGCGGGCCAGCGAGTTCGCGACCGCCTTGGCGATGAGCGTCTTGCCGCAGCCCGGCGGTCCGTACAGCAAGATCCCCTTCGGTGCGCGCAACTGGTGCTCGGCGAACAGATCGGCGTGCAGGAAGGGCAGTTCGACGGCGTCGCGGATCGCGTCGATCTGACCGCCCAGTCCGCCGATGTCGCTGTACCGGATGTCCGGGACCTCCTCGAGGACCAGTTCCTCGACCTCGGCCTTGGGGATGCGCTCGTAGACGTATCCGGCCCGGACGTCGCACAGCACCGCGTCGCCCGCGCGGATGCGCTCGCTGCGCAGTGGCATGGCCAGGCGGACGACCCGCTCCTCGTCCGCGCGGCTGATGACCAGCGCACGATCGCCGCCGTCGAGGTACTCCTTGAACACGACGACCTCGCCGGTCCGCTCGAAGTCCAGCGCACCGATCACCGTCATCGACTCGTTCAGCAGCAGGTCCTGGCCGACCATCAGGTGTTCGCGGTCGACCGACGGGCTGACCGCGACCCGCAGGCGCCGGCCGGCCGCGCTGACGTCGACCGTCCCGTCGTCGTTGCGGTCGATCAGCGTCGCGAAGCCGTTCGGCGGCTCCGCCATGCGGTCGACCTCGGCCTTGAGGTCGACGATCTGCTCCCGGGCCTCGCGAAGGGTCGCGACGAGCCGGGCGTTGTTGTCCTTGTGCACCGCGAGCTCGGTCCGTACGTCGGCGAGCGCGGACTCCAGCGTGTGCACGCGCGCCTGCCAGTTCTCGGTCATCGTGCCTCCCGGTGTGCGTGCGGCCACCATAACCCGCGAGCGCGGCCCGCAGCGGGCTTGCGGCGCGACGCCGGGCCGCGCCCGGGACCGGTCAGGCGGACTCGGCGGGCGTCGTCGCCCGCGGGCCGTCGTAGTCCGGTCCGTAGGCGCCCGGCGCCGGTCGCCGGCGGCGCGGCGGCAAGGTCGCGCCCGGCGCGAGCCGGCGGGCGGTGACGAGGAAGGCCGTGTGGCCGTTCATCCGATGGTCGGGCCGGACCGCAAGTCCTTCCAGGTGCCAGGTGCGCATCAACGACTCCTCGGCCCGTGGCTCGGTCCATCCGCCGGCCGCCCGCAGGGTCTCGACGAGCCGCGACATCTGCGTCGTCGTGGCGACGTAGCCCACGAGGACACCACCGGGAGCCAGGGCGGCGGCGACCGCGGCGACGCATTCCCACGGCGCGAGCATGTCCAGCACCGCCGCGTCCGCGAGGTCGCGCAGGTCGGTAGCGTCCGCGAGGTCGGCGAGGACGAGGTCCCAGGCCGCCGGCCGGTGCCCGAACCACTTCGTCACGTTCGCGGTCGCGACGTCGGCGAACTCCGGCCGCCGTTCGTAGCTGATCACGCGACCGGCGTCCCCGACCGCGCGCAGCAGGTAGCAGGTCAGTGCACCGGAGCCGACGCCGGCCTCGACGACCCGCGACCCGGGCCCGAGGTTCGCCAGGGCGACGATGCGGGCGGCGTCCTTGGGGTAGATCACCTGGGCACCGCGGGGCATCGCCAGGACGAAGTCGTCCAGCAGCGGACGCTGGGCGAGGTAGCCGGTGCCGTTGCTGGAGTGGACGACGCTGCCCTCGGGTGCGCCGATCAGGTCCGAGTGCGGGATCCGGCCGCGGTGGGTGTGGAACTCCCCACCGGCGCGCAGCGTGATCGTGTGCATCGACCCGCGTGGGTCCGTCAACTGGACGAGGTCCCCGATGCCGAACGCCCCGTGCCGCCGCGAACCGACGATCGAGCCACCCGCCACCCCGCGCACGCTACCGCTTCCGTTTGTCCCGCTTCCTGGGAGGTGCTGCACGAAGAGGTGGACAAACCGGACACCTCGTGCACGGCGTCCCAGGAAGCGGGACAAACGGGGCTAGCCTGCGCGGGTGGGTGGCGCGACGGATTCGACGGGTCAGGGCCGGATCGGGGGGTTTCCGGCGTCGCTGTCGCCGTCGCGGGCCGCGGACTTCACGACCTGCCCGCTGCTGTACCGGTTCCGCACGATCGACCGCCTGCCCGAGGAGCCGACGGCGGCCGCGATCCGTGGCACGCTCGTGCACACCGCGCTCGAGGGGCTCTTCGACCTGCCTGCCCGCGAGCGCGACCTGGCCGCGGCCGGACGCCTGCTGTCCGAGGCTATGGCCGATCTGGAGCGCACGGACCCGCAGGCGGCGCGCATCGTCGCCCCCGACCCCGACGCCGGACTCGACGCGACGTCGCTGCTCACGGCGTACTTCTCCCTGGAGGACCCCCAGCGCATCGAACCGCACGCGCGCGAGGTCAACGTCAGCGTCGAGATCGAGACGGGCCTGGAGCTTCGCGGGTACATCGACCGCGTCGACGTCTCCCCCACCGGCCTGGTCCGCATCGTCGACTACAAGACCGGCAGAGCGCCTCGCCCGCGCTACGAGGACAAGCCGATGTTCCAGTTGCGCTTCTACGCCCTGGCGTGGTGGCGGACGACGGGGACCGTGCCGACCCTGCTGAGGCTGCTGTATCTCGGTGACGCCCAGCACCTGGACTACTCCCCGACCGCGACCGACCTGCTGGCGACCCAACGGCGGATCCTCGCGCTGCGCGATGCCATCGCCGCGGCGGCCGACGCCGGTCGGTTCGAGGCGACGCCGTCGCGACTGTGCGACTGGTGCTCGTTCCGTCCGATCTGTCCGGCGTGGGGCGGGACCCCGCCGCCGCTACCGGACCGCGGGGACTGGCCGGCGGCCCGACCGCGCGGCGGCTGATCGCGACCGTCGCCGACGGCCGGTCACCGCCTCACGCGCGCGTCAGCGCCCACAGCCCGGCGACGGTGTGCCCGGCCAGCGAGTCGACCGACGCGACCCCGGCCGGCAGCGCGATGTTCGCATGGGTGATCGCGACGACGCCGCACCCGGCGGCCCGCGCCGAGGCGATCCCGGTCGGGGAGTCCTCGATCGCCAGGCAGTCCCCCGGCCAGAACCCGAGCGCGGCCGCCGCGGTCCGGTACGGCTCCGGATGCGGCTTCGTGTCGGCGACCTCGTCGCCGGCGACGACCACGTCGAACACCTGCGCGCCGAGCTGCGTGGAGATGCGCTCTCCGACCGCGTCGATGATCCGCCGCCAGGACGCGGAGACCAGTGCCCGGGGCAGGCCCAGGTCGGCGGCGTCGGCGAGGAGTTCGCGCGCCCCGGGCAGCAGGCGCAGGTCCGCGTCCGCGATGAGGCCGACGACCGTGGACATCAGCCGCTCGCCCAGGTCGGCGTGGTCGTGCTCACCGGGAAGGCGGGCGGCCATGTACGCGACGGTGCGCGGCACGGCGCCGCCCAGGCACGCGGCATGGTCGCGCTCGTCCCACGCGCCCCCCAGGTCGACCATCACGTCCCGCTCGGCGACGAACCACAGCGGCTCGGTGTCGACGAGGGTCCCGTCCATGTCGAACAGCACCGCGTGCGGGAGTGCGGTCACGTCGCGTTGAAGTACTTCGCCTCGGGGTGGTGCACGATGATCGCGCTGGTCGACTGCTCCGGATGCAGTTGGAACTCCTCCGACAGTTCGACCCCGATGCGCTCGGGGTGCAGCAGGTCGACCAGTGCCGTCTGCTGCTCCAGGTCCGGGCAGGCCGGGTAGCCGAAGGAGTAGCGCGATCCGCGGTAGCCCTGCTTGGCGATCAGGTAGTCCATGTCCGCGCTGTCGAACGAGCCGAGGTCGAGCTCCTCGCGGATCCGCGCGTGCCAGTACTCCGCGAGTGCCTCCGTCAGCTGCACGGACAGCCCGTGCAGCTCCAGGTAGTCCCGGTACGCGTCCTTGGCGAACAGTTCGGCCGTCGCCGCCGACGCGGCGTGTCCCATCGTGACGATCTGCACCGCGACGACGTCGGCCTCGTCCGACCCGACCGGCCGGAAGAAGTCCGACAGGCACAGGTGTCGGTCACGTCGCTGTCGCGGGAACCGCAGGCGGGCCCGGACCCGCCCGTCCGCAGGATCCTCGCTGGCCAGGATCAGCAGGTCGTCCCCGTCGGACTGGCACGGGAAGTAGCCGTACACGACGGCCGGTTCCATGAGGCCCTCGGTCTGGATCCGGTCCAGCCAGTGCCGCAGCCGGGGTCGGCCCTCGGTCTCGACCAGGTCGTCGTACCCCGGGCCGTCGCCCCGGGTCGGCTTCAGACCCCATTGGCCCAAGAACAGCGCCCGTTCGTCCAGGTACGGCGCGTACTCGGCCTGACGGATGCCCTTGGCGATCCGGTCGCCCCAGAACGGCGGCGTCGGGACCGGCACGTCGACGGCGACGTCGGAGCGGGCCGGCATTTGCTCGTCCGGCGTGGTCGTCGGCCGGACGGCGGTCGTCACGCGGCGGGCGCGCCGCTCGGGCAGCGCCGCGCCCGGCACACCGCGCTTGACCGCCATCATCGCGTCCATCAACCGCAGGCCCTCGAACGCGTCCCGGGCGTAGCGGACCTCGCCGGGGAACACGCCGGCCAGGTCCTGCTCGACGTACGACCGCGTGAGGGCGGCCCCGCCGAGCAGGATCGGGTACCGCGAACCGAGCCCACGAGCCGTGAGCTCCTCGAGGTTCTCCCGCATGACGACGGTGCTCTTCACCAGCAGCCCGCTCATCCCGATCACGTCGGCGCCGTTGGCGTCGGCGGCCTCCATGATTACCGAGATCGGCTGCTTGATCCCCAGGTTCACGACGGTGTACCCGTTGTTGCTCAAGATGATGTCGACGAGGTTCTTGCCGATGTCGTGGACGTCGCCCTTGACCGTCGCCAGGACGAGCGTGCCCTTGCCGGAGTCGTCGGAGCGTTCCATGTGCGGCTCGAGGTAGGCGACCGCGGACTTCATCACCTCGGCGCTCTGCAGGACGAACGGCAGTTGCATCTGGCCGGAGCCGAACAGCTCGCCGACCACCTTCATCCCCCCGAGCAGGGTGTCGTTGACGATCTCCAGCGCCGGGCGGGTCTGCAGGGCCTCGTCCAGGTCCGCCTCCAGCCCCTGGCGCTCCCCGTCGATGATGCGGCGCTCGAGGCGCTCGAAGAGCGGCAGTGCCGCCAGCGCCGCGGCCTTCGACGCCGACAGCGACGCCGCCTCGACCCCCTCGAACAGCTCCAGGAACCGGACCAGCGGGTCGTAGTCGACGGTCCCGTCCGCGCCGTACCGACGCCGGTCGTGGACCAGGTCGAGGGCGACGCGCCGTTGCTCGTCCGGGATCCGCGACATCGGCAGGATCTTCGATGCGTGCACGATCGCCGAGTCCAGGCCGGCGGCGACGCACTCGTGCAGGAAGACCGAGTTGAGCACCTGCCGGGCCGCCGGGTTCAGGCCGAACGACACGTTCGACAGGCCCAGCGTCGTCTGCACGTCCGGGTACATCGTCTTCAGCCGGCGGATCGCCTCGATCGTCTCCAGGCCGTCGCGCCGGGTCTCCTCCTGGCCGGTCGCGATGGGGAAGGTCAGCGCGTCGACGAGGATGTCGGACACCGACATCCCCCACCGGTCGGTCAGGTCACGGATGAGCCGATCGGCGACCCGGACCTTCCAGTCCGCGGTGCGGGCCTGCCCCTCCTCGTCGATCGTCAGCGCCACCACCGCGGCGCCGTGCTCCACGACCAGCGGCATGATCCGGTTGATGCGCGAGTCGGGTCCGTCCCCGTCCTCGTAGTTGACGGAGTTGACGACGGCGCGCCCGCCGAGCATCTGCAGTCCGGCCTCGAGGACGGGTGGCTCGGTGGAGTCCAGGACGATCGGCAGCGTCGACGCCGTCGCCAGCCGGGACGCCAGCTCGCGCATGTCGGCGACCCCGTCGCGGCCGACGTAGTCGATGCACAGGTCCAGCAGGTGGGCGCCGTCGCGGATCTGGTCGCGAGCGATGTCCACGCAGTCGTCCCAGCGCGCCTCGAGCATCGCCTCGCGGAAGGCCTTGGACCCGTTGGCGTTCGTCCGCTCCCCGATCGACAGGTAGGCGGTGTCCTGGCGGAAGGGCACGGCCTGGTACAGCGACGCCGCCGCGGGCTCCAGGTGTGGACTGCGCTGCGTCAGTTCCCGGCCGCGGACGCGATCGACCACGGCCTTCAGATGCTCCGGGGTCGTCCCGCAGCATCCGCCGACGAGGGCCAGGCCGTAGTCGCGGGTGAACGCGTCGTGCGCGTCGGCGAGCTCGGTCGGCGTGAGCGGGTAGTGCGCGCCGGTGGCGGTCAGCACCGGCAGGCCCGCGTTCGGCATGCACGACAGCGCGATCGGCGAGGTCTTCGCCAGCGTTCGCAGGTGCTCGCTCATCTCGGCGGGGCCGGTGGCGCAGTTCAGGCCGATCACGTCGATGCGCAGCGGGGCCAGCGCGGTCAGGGCCGCCCCGATCTCGGTGCCCAGGAGCATCGTCCCGGTCGTCTCGACCGTCACCTGGGCGATGATCGGGATGTCCGAGCCGAGCGCACTGAGTGCTCGTCGTGCGCCGATGATGGCGGCCTTGGCCTGCAACAGGTCCTGGGCGGTCTCGACCAGGACCGCGTCCACCCCGCCGGCGACCAGGCCCCGGACCTGGGCTTCGAAGGCGTCCCGCAGGTCGGCGAACGGGGCGTGCCCCAGGCTCGGCAGCTTCGTCCCGGGACCGACCGACCCCAGGACCCATCGGGGCCGGCCGGGCGTCGTCCAGTCGTCGGCGACCTCGCGCGCGATGCGCGCGCCGGCCTCGGCCAGCTCGTGGATCTGGTCGGCGATGCCGTACTCGCCGAGGTTCGCCAGGTTCGCGCCGAAGGTGTTCGTCTCGACGCAGTCGACGCCGACGGCGAAGTACGCGTCGTGGACACCGCGGACGAGGTCCGGTCGCGTGCGGTTGAGAACCTCGTTGCACCCCTCGTGGCCCTCGAAGTCGTCCAGGCTCGGATCGGCGTCCTGCAACATGGTGCCCATCGCGCCGTCGGCGACGATGACCCGACGGGACAGGGCTTCCCGCAACGAACCGCGACCACGGGCAGGATGGGCAGATGTCACGATCACACACCCTACTGCGGGCGTTCGAACGACCGGCGCGCCGTGACGGGACCGGCGCGATACGTTGGGACCGGCGACGACCAGGAGGGTGATGAGGTGATCGAGTTCGACGAACTGCCGGCCCTCGTCGATCCGGTGATGGTCGCCGCCTTCGAGGGGTGGAACGACGCCGGGGACGCGGCGTCCGACGCGGTCGAGCACCTGCGCACCGTGTGGGACGCCGAGCCGCTGCTGGAACTGGACTCCGAGGAGTACTACGACTACCAGGTCAACCGCCCGCACGTTCACATCGACGAGACCGGCGTGCGCAGCCTGACCTGGCCGGCGACCCGCGTGTTCGTCGCCCGCATCGCGCAGTACCCGCGCGACATCGTGCTCGTGCAGGGGATCGAGCCGAGCATCAAGTGGCAGCAGTTCGTCCGAGAGCTGCTCGGCCTGGCCGCGGAACTGGACGTGTCGATGCTCGTCACCCTCGGGGCGCTGCTGTCGGACATCCCGCACACCCGCCCGGTCCCGGTGACCGGGAACTGCACCGACGCCGCGGTCGGCGCCCAGCTCGACCTGGAGCCGTCGACGTACGAAGGCCCGACCGGCATCGTCGGGGTCCTCCAGGACGCGTGCGTGCACTTCGGCATCCCCGCGGTCTCGATGTGGGCCGCGGTCCCGCACTACGTGGCCGCGCCGCCGTGCCCGAAGGCGACCCTCGCGCTGGTGCGCCGGATCGAGGACGTGCTCGACGTCCCGGTCCCGCTGGGCGACCTCGTCGACGACGCGCGCGCGTGGGAGGTCGGGGTCGACGACCTCGCCGCCGACGACGAGGAGGTCGCCGACTACGTGCGGCAGCTCGAGGAGGCCCGGGACGCGGTCGACCTGCCGGAGGCCAGCGGGGAGGCGATCGCCAAGGAGTTCGAACGGTACCTGCGCCGACGCGGGAGCGGTGGCCCGAAGTAGGTCCGACGCGGCCACGCCTAGGGTGGCGGTCATGGAACTGCGCATCTTCACCGAACCACAGCAGGGCGCCACGTACGACGACCTCCTCCAGGTGGCCCTGCACGCCGAACGCCTGGGGTTCGGCGCGTTCTTCCGCTCCGACCACTACGTGTCGATGGGCGGCGTCGACGGGCTCCCCGGCCCGACCGACGCCTGGATCACTCTGGCCGGCCTGGCCCGCGACACGACGACGATCCGGCTGGGCACACTGCTCACCGCCGCGACGTTCCGGCTGCCCGGACCGCTGGCGATCGCCGTCGCGCAGGTCGACCAGATGAGCAGAGGTCGGGTCGAGCTCGGACTCGGTGCGGGCTGGTTCGAGGCCGAGCACACCGCGTACGGCATCGCGTTCCCACCGCTCGGCGAGCGGTTCGAGCGGCTGACCGAGCAGTTGGAGGTCATCACGGGCCTGTGGTCGACGCCGCCGGGCGACCGGTTCGCCTTCGCCGGTCGCCATTACCGGCTCGAGGACTCCCCCGCGCTGCCCAAGCCCGTGCAGCGGCCGGTTCCGATCGTCGTCGGCGGCGGCGGGAAGGTGCGCACCCCGGCGCTGGCCGCGCGGTTCGCCACCGAGTTCAACCTGCCCTTCAGCAGCGTCGCCGACACCGCCGCGCAGTTCGCGCGCGTGCGCGACGCGTGCACGGCCGCCGGCCGGAGCCCGTCGGACCTGGCCTATTCCGCCGCCCAGATCGTGATCTGCGGCACGGACGAGGCGCAGATCGCCCGCCGGGCCGCGGCGGTCGGTCGCGACGTCGACGAACTGCGCCGCAACGGACTGACCGGCACGCCGGCGGAGGTGGTCGAGCGGATCGGCGAGTTCGCCGCCGCCGGGGCCAGCCGGCTGTACCTGCAGATCCTCGACCTCGGCGACCACGACCACCTCGAACTCATCGCCGCGGAGGTCATGCCGCAGGTCGCCTGACCGGCGCCGGCTCGCGGCCTCAGGCCGACAGGACGCCGGTCGCGAGGAGGCCGAGGACGAGCAGGCCCAGCGCGATCCGGTAGATCACGAACGGCAGGAACGTCTTCGTCGTCAGCCACCTCATCAGCCACGCGATGACCGCGATGCCGACGCCGAACGCGACGACGGTCGCCAGGACAGTCGGCCCCCAGCTCGCGACGGGGTCCTCGCCGATCTTGCGGGCCTCGAACAGCCCGGAGGCCATGACGGCCGGGACGGCGAGGAGGAACGCGTACCGGGTGGCGGCCGCGCGGGTGTACCCCATCGCCAGGCCGGCGGAGATCGTCCCGCCCGAGCGGGACACCCCCGGTATCAGTGCGAGCGCCTGCGCGAAGCCGAACGCGATGCCGTCGCGGACCGTGATCTGGGTCTCGTCCTTCGTCCGCGCGCCGAGGGCGTCGGCGGCACCGAGCACGAGACCGAAGATGATGAGCATCGCCGCGGTGAGGTACAGGTTGCGGGCGATCGTCTCGATCTGGTCGCGGAACACCAGCCCGAGCACGGCGACGGGGACCGTGCCGATGATGACGAGCCAGCCCAGTCGCGCGGCCGGGTCGTGTCGCGCGGTCCGGTCGCGCAGGGACCGCCACCAGGCGCCGGCGATCCGCCCGATCTCGACGCGGAAGTAGACGATGACCGCCATCTCCGTCCCGATCTGGGTCACGGCGGTGAACGCCGCGCCCGGATCGGGCCAGCCGAACAGTTGGGCGACGATCAGCTGGTGCGCGCTGGAGGAGATCGGCAGGAACTCCGTCAGACCCTGGACGACACCGAGGACGATCGCCTCGAACCACCCCACTAGGAGGCCAGCCCGGACCCGTCGAGGATCTCGGCCATCGTGCGCACGGTCGCCACCCGCTGCTCGAGGTCGCCGGCGTAGACCGCGATCGACAGGGTCGTGACGCCGGCGTCGGCGTACGCGGCCAGCCGGTCGCGGATCCGGTCCGGTGGGCCGATCAGGCTGGTCTGGTCGACGAAGTCCGTCGGCACCGCGGCCATCGCCGCCCGGTGCTCGCGGGCCAGGTAGAGGTCCTGGATGCGCTGCGCCGCGTCGCCGAAGCCCATGCGGTGCGCGAGCCGGTTGTAGAAGTTCTGCTCCCGGCTGCCCATCCCGCCCACGTACAGCGCCGCGTACCCCCGGACCGGGTCCGCGCACGCCTCGAGGTCCTCGCCGATGACGACGGGGACGGTCGGCACGACGTCGAACCCGGTCATGTCCTGGCCGGTCTCGGCCCGGCCCGCGCGCAGCGGCGCCATGATCTCGTCGGCGTGCTCGGGGGCGAAGAAGATCGCCAACCAGCCGTCGGCGATCCGGCCGGCGAGTTCGAGGTTCTTCGGGCCGATCGCCGCAAGGTAGACCGGGATCCGCTCGCGGACCGGATGGACCGTCAGGCTCAACGCCTTACCCGGGCCGTCGGGCAGGGGCAGGGTGAAGAACTCCCCGTCGTACGCGACCTTCTTGCGGGCCAGGGCCAGGCGGACGATGTCGACGTACTCCCGGGTCCGGGCCAGCGGCCGGTCGAACCGGACACCGTGCCAGCCCTCGGAGACCTGCGGGCCGGACACGCCGAGGCCGAGGCGGAACCGGCCGCCGGACAAGGTGTCCAACGTCGCGGCCGTCATCGCCGTCATCGCCGGGGTACGGGCCGGGATCTGGAAGACCGCCGAGCCGACGTCGATCCGCTCGGTCTGCGCCGCGATCCAGGTCAGGACGGTCGCGGCGTCCGATCCGTACGCCTCCGCCGCCCACGCGACCGCGTAGCCCAACCGGTCCGCCTCGCGAGCGAGCACGAGGTTCTCCGCGTCGTTGCCGGCGCCCCAATAGCCCAGGTTCAGTCCCAGTCGCACGTGCGGCAGCGTAGTGCGCGGCGTGGGGTATAGACACCGCCACCGTCGCGGAGAAGACTCCAGCCCGGTCGCGGACCGCGACCGCATCCGGCCGCACGGGGCGGTCCGGGCAACTGGAGGACAGATGACGAATACTCGGACGATCCGGCGGGTCGGTGCCGCTGCGGTCACCGCCGCGACCTGCTTCGCCCTCGCCGGCCTGCACCCGGCGCAGGCCGCGCCCGCGGAGACGCTCTACGGCAACGCCTGCGACGAGGTCGACTACGCCGTCGCGCCGGGCACCACCGTCGTGCTGTCCTTCGACGGGTGCTCCTTCGACGGGTACACGATCGAAAGCGGCAGCCCGACCGTCGTCGTCGAGACCGGGTCCGACGGTCAACCCCTGATCTGGTACCAGTCCGTCGGCCGCTCCTCGGACGCCGCGCCGTGCGCCGACGGCTGGGAGCCCTCCTGGGCGCAGTGGCCGCACGAGGGCACCGGCGGGCCCGTGTGCAACCGTCAGATCGACTGGGGCACCGGACCCGGGGAGGACGGGCCGCTGCGACTGCGCGTGACGACGTCGACGTGGACGGACTGGGTCGCGGTGCGGTCCGACGGCTACCCCTGGGTGTTCGGCTGCAACAACACCACTGCCTGGGCCGACGCGTACGACGACTTCGTGACCAACTGCACGTAGCCTGCCGCTGGCGACGGCGCCCGCGCGGTAGGTTGCCCACGTGGAACAGCGCCCGCTCGGTCGATCGGGTCTGTGGATCGGCCGACTGGGTCTGGGCACCGGCACGTGGACCCGGGGAACCGACGAGTACGAGGCACGTGACCTGCTCGCGGCGTTCCTGGACGCCGGCGGGAGCCTGATCGACACCGCGGACGGGTATGCCGACGGCGCGGCGGAGTTCCTCGTCGGCGAACTGGTCGAGGAGTTCGAGGCGCGCGACCAGGTCGTCCTGGCCGCCAGGTCCGGCACGGTCGCGAGCCTCGGGCGCCCGGTCGACGCCTCACGTGGACACCTGCTGCGCGCGCTGGACCGGTCGCTGGCCCGGTTGCGTACCGACCACGTCGACCTGTGGCAGGTGCCCGCGTGGGATCCGTGGACCCCGCTGGAGGAGACGCTCAGCGCCCTGGAGATCGCGGTCGCCTCCGGGCGGGCGCGCTACGTGGGCGTCGGGAACTACGCCGCGTGGCAGATGACCCGGGCGGCGACGTTGCAGCAGGCTCCCGGCCGCACGCCGCTGGTGACCGCGCAGGTGGAGTACTCCCTGCTCGAGCGCGGGATCGAGCGCGAGGTCGTGCCGGCCGCGCACGCCGTCGGGATGGGGGTGCTCGCCTGGTCGCCGCTGGGCCGCGGGGTCCTGACCGGCAAGTACCGGCACAGCACGCCGATCGACTCCCGCGGCGCGAACGTCGACGGCGCCCAGTGGGTTCAGCCGTACCTGGACGAGCGCGGCCGACGGATCGTCGACGCGGTCGCCACGGCCGCGGAGGGCCTGGCCGCGTCGCCGACCGAGGTCGCGTTAGCCTGGCTGCGCGACCGCCCGGGGGTCGTCGCGTCGATCGTGGGTGCCCGCACGACGATGCAGTTGGTCGCCGCGCTCGCCGCCGACGAGTTGGACCTGCCCGGGGAGATCACCGCCGCCTTGGACGAGGTGTCCGCCCCCGCCCTGGGCTACCCGGAAGCCGGCTGGGCGCAGCGGCGGTGACCACGGTGCACGTGCGGCCACACTCGACCGCCTGGGAGTACCGGGAGGTGTCGTTCCCCCGGGGCACCAGCCGTGAGGTCGCGCGTCAGCTGCTCACCGGCGCCGCCGAGCTCGAGCGCTGGGAACTGGACCGCTTGCAGGTGCGTCCCGACGGCCGCCGCGTCGTCCGCCTGCGCCGCCGGGTCTTCCGGATGGTGCGCACCGCGTAGCCGCGACCGGGTCCCCCACGCCGTCGACCGTGAGCTCGTACCGGGTCCGCGCGGAAAACACGCGGTGCAACCTCACGGTCGACGGCGGGTGGGCGCCGCGGTCACACGGCTCGTAGGAAGCGGTCGAGCACCCGCACGCCGAACCGCAGCCCGTCGACGGGGACGCGCTCGTCGACCCCATGGAACATCCGCCAGTAGTCGACGTCGGGCGGCAGGCGCAACGGGGAGAACCCGTAGCAGGAGATTCCCAGTCGGGTGAACGCCTTGGCGTCGGTGGCACCGGACATCAGGTACGGGACCGGCCGGGCAGCCGGGTCCTCGGCCCGCAGCACGGACGCCATGAGGTCCACGGTCGCGGTCTCGAAGGGCGCCTCGATCGCGTCGTCGACGACGACCGGCTCGACGTCGATCCCGTCCCCGACCAGCGCGCGGATCGTGGCGTCGAACTCCTCCTCGTAGCCGGGCAGGACCCGGCCGTCGATCCCGGCACTGGCTTCGCCCGGGACGACGTTGTGCTTGTACCCCGCGGCGAGCATCGACGGGTTGGCCGTGTTCTGCAGCACCGCGCCCACGAGCGCGCCGAGGGCGCCCAGGCGCGCGACGACGGCGGAGATGTCGCCGCTGGACAGGTCGACGTCGTACGCCCGGCCGATCTCGTCGAGGAAGCGGTCCACGGTCTTCGTCCGGCGCAGCGGCCACTCGTGCCGGCCGACCCGGGCGACCGCCTCGCACAGCGCGGTCACGGCGTTGTCGTCGTTGAGCATCGAGCCGTGCCCGGCTCGCCCGTGCGCGCGCAGGCGCAGCCAGCGGATCCCCTTCTCGGCGGTCTGGATCGGGTACACCCGCAGGTCGTCGCGGACCGTCACAGAGAAGCCGCCGACCTCGCCGATCGCCTCGGTCACGCCGGCGAAGACCTCCGGACGGTTCTCCTCCAGCCAGCGGGAACCGTGGATGCTGCCGGCCTCCTCGTCGGGCAGGAACAACACGACCACGTCCCGGCGCGGCCGCACCCCGCTGCGCGCCCACGATCGGGTCACCGCCAGGATCATCGCGTCCATGTCCTTCATGTCGACGGCGCCGCGGCCCCAGACGAAGCCGTCGTCGACCTCACCGCCGAAGGGCGGACGGGACCAGTCCTGCGCCATCGCCGGGACGACGTCGAGATGACCGTGCAGGAGCAACGCGCCGGCGTCCGGGTCGGTTCCCGGGATCCGCAGGAGCACCCCGCGGCGGGAGTCGCTGCTGGTCGCGTAGACCTGCGGGTCGTAGCCGACCTCACGCAGGCGCTCGGCGCAGTAGTCGGCGACCTCTGCCTCACCGACGGTCTCGGCGGCGTCCCCCCAGTTGCTGGAGTCGATCCGGATCAGTTCCTGGGTGAGGGTGACCACCTCGGCCTCGGCATCGGCCACGGGCGTCCACGTCGTCGGCAGGTCGGAGTTCGTCATGCGGTCATCCTGCCGCGCGCCCACCACGCGGTCACCCGGACGGCCGATTCGCTGGCCGCCGTGGGGTGGGTATGCTTGCCCGGCACTCGTCCGGGTGGCGGAATAGGCAGACGCGCTAGCTTGAGGTGCTAGTGCCCTTCGGGGCATGGGGGTTCAAGTCCCCCCTCGGACACCCTTCACCGGGATCCTTCCCGGTCGCTTGAGCACCCTTCCCTTCCTTGCGAGGGGAGAGGTGCGCCCGCGGCCATGGCGCCGGTTGCGCACCGGCAGGCAACCAGGGCCGGTGCGGCCATGCCCCGCGCCGTTGCCCCGCTGCCAATCCATCCCGCCGGCCGCTCACGCCGCTCGACCCTCGCGGCAGTGCCGGCGACCGCCTCAGCCCTCCCCATCCCCGATCGCCTGCCGCTGAACGAGGAGCACCGAACAGCCGGGTGGCGACCTCGGCGACGACGGCAAACTGCTGGTCGACCGTACCGCCCGACGACATCGTCGCCGACGTCCCGATCACCTGAAGGCTCGGGGACGCGCACGCGTCGCGGACCCGGCGCACGAGCATCGCCACGTCCGCCCCCTGCCGACCTCGGTACGTGTGCAACTCGTCGAGCGCGAGAAAGCGCAGACCCCTGGCGGCGCGGATGAGGTGCTGGCGCTCGTCCGGGCGCGTCAGGACCAGTTCCAGCACCACGTAGTTGGTCAGCAGGATGTCCGGCGGCTCGGCCAGGATGCGCCGCCGCTCGTCCGCGTCCTCCTGACCGGTGTAGCGGGCGAAGGTGACCGGCTCACCCCCGTTGGGGTAGCCGTGCCGGAGGAACTTGCCCAGCTCCCCCAGCTGGCTGTCGGCCAGCGCATTCATCGGGTACACGATGATCGCCTTCACCCCAGGCAGCCGCCGTCCGCCGTTGGCCTCGTTCGCGCGGAGTACCGCATCGACGATCGGGATGATGCAGGCCAGCGACTTGCCCGAGCCCGTACCGGTCGTGAGGACGTAGGATTGACCCGACTGCGCGGCGGTGATCGCCTCCGTCTGATGACGGTGCAACACCAGACCCCTGTCGGCCAGGCTCTCCGCTTCCGGCTTGACGCGGAAGATGCGCTCGTTCTCGGGGTGCAGCAGCCCCGACGCGACGAGGCTCGCCACCGATCCACCGGACTCGAAGCTCGGGTTGAGGCTCAGCCAAGGCTGCGGCCACTGGGCGCCCGAGTCCCGTCGGTCCTGCACGTACGCCCGGATGCGCCGATCACGTATGTCGACGAAGGACGACGTGAACGAGCGGTAGTCGTCGATCACGCGGCCGTGTACGTCGAAGAGGTCCACCCTGACCCCCGCCGCGTCGACTGCCGATGCTAGCCACCGTACCGCCGAGGAGCGCCTCAACACGGTCTTCCGACCGTCGTCGCGAGGCCACAGGATCTGGCTCGCCACCTTCGCCCTGTTGGGATGGTCAGGTAGTGCGGTTCAGGGCGCGGTTGGGAGAGCTGGCGGCAGCGCCTCGTCCAGGTGGTTGGCAACCGCGTCCACCAGATCTCGGGCCAGGATCGCATTGGCCTCCCGCAGGGCCTTCGCCGTGCCCTTCGCCGTCGCGATGGCGTAGCCGCGCGCCTGCAGGTTGCCGAACAGCGGTAGGTCGGCTTCGACGAAGCACAGCGCGCCTCGCACCGGTACGTCCGCGAATCGCGCGTCGCCGCGCAAGGCCCCGGTGACCGCGTCAACCTGCTTGCCCATAGCGTCGAGAAGCCGGGACTGGTCGCGGCCTCCGACCAGCAACACATCGCGCCGCTCGCTGAACAGCCCGCCTTGGCGCTCGACACGGACCTTGGCGTCGGCGTACCGCTTCACGTCGATGACCGTCACTCCCGCGGGGGTCACCGCCACGACGTCGACATCCCCGTCGCGGCGCCCGACACCCAGACGCCGGTTGACCAGGAACAGTGCGTCAGTGCCGGCGTCGGCTAGCAGCCGCCGGATCGCTGCTCGTTCCCCGTCGGCGCCCTTCTTGAACGCCCGGGTCGACGGGGCCTCGTCAAAGACCTTCAGCAGCAGACCGCCGATCCGCGGCAACCGCTGTCGAACCCGGTCCTCACGTCGAGCCATTCTCCGGTCGTACTCAGCCGCCAGCGAGGCCCCGGCGTCACGCTGTGCGCGGTCTCGCAGCGATGGAGCCGGAGGCTCCTCCGTCTCGGTGTCGGCGGGGACCTCCGGCGGTGCTGCCTGGTCCGGCTCCAGCGCGGCCAGGCAGTCCGGGCAGACAACCGCCTTGTGGGCCGCATCCCACCCGGCACGGGTTCCTGCAGGTACTTCGGCTCCGCAGTCGCAGCGTCCCGCGTACCGCAGCCGCATCATCTTGATTGCAGCCTGGCGGGGCTCCGACTCTGTCACGCTCATAGTGTTCCGGCCTCGCCTCGGCCCCGGTGAACGGGGGCGAGTCCTGTGTTGAGCACTGCTTCTGGTGGGCGGCAATCCGCGGCCGGAGGCACCAGCGAGGTAGACGCTGCCTCAGGCGCAGCGATCCCCTGCAGCAGCGGCCCGCTCACGTGACTCGCGGCAGCAACTTCTGCGACCGATCTTCGGGTGCCTGCCGGCGGTGGGCGCCGGCGGCGCGAGGTCCGCTTCCACCAGCGCGAACGACGGTCGCGGACCGCAGGGGTGACATTGCACTGGGCCGGACCCCCCGATACCGCCCTGATCAGACCTCAACCCCGGACACCAGAACGCACGCCGCGCCCGGACACGCGGGCGTTGGAACGGCGTCGCACCACACCGTGACCCGGTCAGGAGCCGAGTGAGCGAACATCGGGTGAACGTCCGCCGGGCGACCGCCACCGACCTGCCCGCGATGGTCGAGACGGTCGTCGCCGCGTTCGCCGGGGACTGCGCCTGGGACTACATCCTCGGGGCCAGCGGCCTCGAGGTCCGGCAGGCGTTCGCCACGGCGCTGATCGCGCCGCGGATCGAGGGCGGAACGGCGTGGGTTACCGACGACTGCACGGCACGTGCCACCGGGGATCGTCGAAGCGCCGAGGGAACGCCGTCGTCGACCTACCGCACCGCGTGGGCGACGTTCGAGGCGACGGCCGACCAGGTCTGCCGTGCGCGGCTGGACGCCTACACCGCGGCGATGGCCGCGACCGCGCCGCCGCGTCCCTACTGGTACCTCGAGGTACTCGCGACGCACCCCGACCTGCACGGTCGTGGGCTGGCCACCGCGGTGCTGGAACCCGGACTAACGGCCGCCGGCCGGGACGGTTGGGGCTGCCGGCTCGAGACGCACTCCGAGGCGAACCAGCGGTTCTACGCCCGCCGCGGTTTCGTCGACCGAACGCCGTTCCGCGTCCCGGACGGTCCGCAGTTCTGGTGGCTCGGTCGCCCCCGACCTCCTGATCACCGATCCCGGCACCACGGGTGGGGCGCCGGCCGCCCGATCGCCTGCCGGCGGTTCGCCGAGCACGCCGCCGCCCGGCCATCTGCCGTCCATCTACCTCGGCGGGTTCTCCGGCACCACGGGTGGGGCGCTGGCCGCCCGATCGCCTGCCGGCGGTTCGCCGAGCACGCCGCCGCCCGGCCATCTACCCTCGGGGCAACCGGATCGAGTGGAAGCAACCGCGGGGAGGCAGGCCATGGCCACCGAGCGGCCCTCCCTGCTTCGCCCGTCGCGGTTCGCGATCGCCTGGCACTGCGCGGTGTGGATCGGTTGGGCCCTGATCGCCTGGTCGGCGTTGCAGTTGAACATTGACGACCTGCGCTCGATGAGTCCGCAGATCGTCATGATCACCGCGATCATCGTGCTCAGCGAACTGCGCCCGGTCGTGATGACCCGCCTGGTCGGCAACCCGGTGTCCATCTCGTTGGCGTTCGTCTTCGCCGCGATGTACCTGTGGGGCTTCGCCCCGGCCGCGCTCCTGCTCACGCTGTCGGTCCTGCTCGCCGAGGTCCTGCAGGGCAAGCCGTGGTGGAAGGTGTTCTTCAACGCCGGCCAGTACACGATCAGCCTGCTGTCCGCGTGGGTCGTCGCGTACGCCGCGGGCGTGACGTCGAGCCCGACCCAACCGCACCTGGAGATCACGCTCGTCGAGGTCGGCTGGATGATCATCGGCTGGGCCGTCTACCACGTCGTGAACCTCGCCCTGGTCGCGTCGCTGTCCTCCTCCGACGACGAGACGTGGTGGGAGTCGTTCACCGAGGAATGGGTCTTCTACACCGTCTCCGCGGCCGCCGTGCTCGCCCTGTCCCCGCTCATCGCCGTCGTCGCCGTCGCCCAGCCACGAAGCTGGACCCTGCTGCCCCTGCTCCTGGTTCCCCTCCTGGCGGTGCAGAAGGCGGCCGAGATGTCCCGGGAGAACGAGCACCAGGCGCTGCACGAACCGCTGACCGGGCTGCCGAACCGCCTGCTGCTCACCGATCGCATCGAGCAGGCGCTCGCGCGAAGTTCTCGACAAGACGGTCACGTCACCGTCCTGTTCTTGGACCTCGACCTGTTCAAGGTCGTCAACGACAGCCTGGGCCACGCGGCCGGCGACGCGTTGCTCATCGACCTCGCCGAGCGCCTGACCGGCGCCCTGCGCCCCGGCGACACCTTGGCCCGGTTCGGCGGCGACGAGTTCGTCATCGTGTGCGAGAACGTCCCCGAGAACGAGATCGAGCGTCTGGCCGGCCGGATCGCCGCGGTGATGGACCCGCCCTTCACACTGGAGGGACGCGAGGTCAACGTCTCGGCCAGCATCGGCATCGCCGTGTCCGGCCCGGACGCCGACGCCGACACCCTCCTGCGCGACGCCGACGCCGCGCTGTATCGCGCCAAGGCCGCCGGCCGCAGCCGCGCCGTGGTGTTCCAGGAGGGGATGCACGACGAGGCCGCGCACCGACTGGACGCCGAGAGCGGTCTGCGCCGGGCGCTGGAGCGCGACGAGCTGTGCCTGTACTTCCAGCCGGTCGTCTCGCTGCGGACCGGTGAGGTACAGGGGGTCGAGGCGCTGGTCCGGTGGACCCACCCGACCCGGGGGATGCTCGGTCCCATGGAGTTCGTCGGCGTGGCGGAGGAGACCGGCCTGATCGGCCCGATGGGCTCGTGGGTGCTCGAGCAGGCCGTCCGCCAGGTCGCGCAGTGGCGGCGCGAGCATCCGGACCTGGCCGACCTGTGGGTCTCGGTGAACGTCTCCCCGCGGCAGTTGCGCACCGCCGACCTGCTGCACCTGGTCGAGCGGTCGCTGGAGGTCAACGGCCTGCCGTCGTCGGCACTTCGGCTGGAGCTCACCGAGTCCGCGTTCGTCGAGGCCGGCGGACCGCAGGTCGACGCGATCCTCGCGGTCACCCGGCTGGGCGTGGCGTTCGCCGTCGACGACTTCGGCACCGGGTACTCCTCACTGGCCTACCTCGCGCGGCTGCCGGTGTCGGTCCTGAAGATCGACCGCAGCTTCGTCAGCCAACTCGGCACCGACGACGCGGCCATGGCGATCATCGACGCGATCGTGAGCCTGTCGCGCGCGCTGCATCTCACGGTCGTCGCCGAGGGCATCGAGACGCAGGAGCAGCTGACGGCCCTGCGCCGGCTCGGCGCCGCGGCCGGCCAGGGCTACCTGTGGACGCCGCCGCTGCCGGCCGAGGACACCCCGGCCTGGCTGACCGCGTTCGCGCAGCGCTCCTGACCCGCCCCCGACCAGATCCTGCGAGGATTGCCCGATGCCCGACGACCTGGCGGAGCGCGCGCGCCCGATCTTCGCCCCGCACCGGGTCGGCCGGCCCGGGCGTGGAGCCGGGTACTGGCCGCTGTGGGTCCTGGCCCAGGGCACGCGGGTGCACTGGCACATCCGGGTGACCGGCGTCGAGCACATCGCGGCCGGCCCGGCGATCCTCGCCGGGAACCACCTGCGGGCGGTCGATCCGGTGCTCCTGGGAGTCGCACTGCGTCGCCGACTGGTGTTCATCGCCAAGGCCGAGGCGCTCACCGGGGTTGCCGGCGTCGTCCTGCGCGGCACCGGACAGGTCCCGTTGATCCGCGGCGACGTCGCCGCGACGAGTTGGGCCCTGGACGCCTGCGGTGCCGCGTTGCGCGCCGGCCGAATCGTCGGCATCTATCCCGAGGCCACGCGCTCCCCCGACGGTCGGTCGCTGCACCGCCTGCACGAGCGCATCCTCGCGCCGCTCGTCGTGGACAACCCGGACGTCCCCGTCCACGCGGTCGCCGTCGGATACCGGCCACCGCGCCGCGGCCGCGTCCGGGTCGACCTGCGCTTCTCCCCCGCCCTCGAGGTCGGGGGCACCGCGGCACAGATCACCGCGACCGTGCGCGACGCGCTGCTCGACCTCGGGGGCATGCCGTACGTCGATCGATCCGGTGCGGCGGTCAAGGCGGCCCGGTCGAGGTACCGGTGAGGGCCGCGGTGACCCCTTCGTGATCACCCGGTTCGCGCCGACGCCGAGCGGCTTCCTGCACGAGGGCAATGCGGCGAACGCGCTGTTGGTGTCGTGGCTGGCCGCCCGGCACGACGGTCGGGTCGCACTGCGCATCGACGACGCGGACGCCGCCCGCAGCCGCCCGGAGTACGTCCAGGACGTGTTCGACGTCCTGACGTGGCTGGGCGTCACCTGGCACACCGGTCCACGCGACCGCGACGACTTCGCCGCGCACTGGGCGGCCGCACAGCGGCTGACGCGCTATCGGACCGTACTCGCCGACGCGGTCGCGGCGGGCCTGCCCGCCTACGCCTGCTCGTGCTCGCGCACGACCCAACGCGGCCCGGCGGTCGGCGGGTGCGCCGGCGGCTGCGCGGCCGCCGACCGTGCGTGGGTCGCCGGATCGACGTCGCTGCGGCTGGTCGTCCCGCCGGGCACCGTGATCGAACTCGAGCCGGGCACCGCGCCGGTCGCGCTCGCCGACGAACTCGGTGACTTCGTCATCTGGCGCCGCGACGACCTGCCGGCGTACCAGTTCGCCAGCGTCGTCGACGACGCCGACCTCCAGGTGACCGACATCGTCCGCGGCGTGGACCTGCGGGCCTCGTCCGCGGCCCAGCGGTTCCTCGCCGCGGCCCTCGACCTGCCCGGCTTCGAGCAGGTCAGGTTCTGGCACCACGATCTCCTGCCCGCGGCCGACGGGACGAAGCTGTCCAAGTCCCAGCACGGCCGGGGCCACCGGCTGGACCGCTCGGCGCGGTCGCGGGCCGCGGTCGAGGCCGCCGCGACGGCCCTCGGCGCCCCGATCGGGATCCGCCCCCCGGGGCGGACCGCCTCGGTCGGGGCGACCGGCTAGGTTCCCGGGCGTGACCGACGACCTCGCCGAGCCGGCGCCGCGAACCGACCGCTGGCTCATCGCCGGCTGGATCGCGGCGATCTCGGTCGCGCTCGCCGGCACGATCCACGACACCGACCCGTACTGGCAGATCCGCGCGGGCCTGGAGAATCTCGACGGGATCGCGTTGGCGCGGCCGGACTCGTGGAGCTGGGCGCCGGTCGACGGGCTCTTCCTGCCGAACTCCCCCGCCTGGAACCTGGTGCTGGCGATCGCGTGGCGCGGTGCGTCCTGGTGGGGCCTGTATCTGGTGACGGTCGCGACCATCGGCGCGAGTCTCGCGCTGATCGCCGTCCTGGCCCGCCGGGTCGGTGCGCGTCGCGTGCCGAGCGTGGTCGCGATCCTGCTGACGTGCGCGGCGGTCCTGCCGGTGTTCTCACCGCGCGCGGCCCTGCCCGCGCAGGCGCTGGTCCTGGCGGCGATCGCGTTCGCCCATACGTGGTCCGCGCGTCGGCACCGCCCGGCGGTGCCCGTGGACGCCGCGGTGGTCCTCGCCGTGGGCTTCGCGTTCTCCGCGCTCGGCAACTGGATCCACCTGTCCTGGTCGACGCTCGCCGTCGCGACGGCCGCCGCGTGGGCGGCGCTGTGGCTGCTCGTGCCGGGGACCGGGCCGCGCGGGCGGCGGATCGCGCTGGTCGTCGCCGGCACGGCCGGCCTGGGCCTGGGGGTGCTGGCCGGCCCGTACGGCCTGGGCGTGGTCGCCCAGTCTCGGGTCGTCGTCGAGGCCTGTCGTGGCCTGATCCTCGAATGGACGAGCCCGTTCGATCCGGCGGTCGAGTGGTACTGGGCGCTCGCGGCTCTCGCCGCGGTGCTAGTGACAGTCCTCGCCGCCCACCGGTCGATCGGCCGACTGCGCCGTCGCCCGCCGGACCCACGGGCACCGCTCGTCGTCGCGCTGACCGTCTCGGCCGCCCCGTTCGTGGTCGGCGGTCTGCTCTACATCCGGTTCGTGCTGGTCGCGCTCATCCTCCTCGCCCCGGTCACGGCGCTGACGCTGACCGCGGGGGTCGATCGCCTGCACCGGCGGGTCGCCGATCCCCCGGCGAGCGCGGGCTACCTGCGCCGCCGGCTGCCGGAGTGGACGAGCGACGGTTTCTGGCGGGTGATCGTGTGGGCGGTCCTCGCGGTCCTCGCCCCGCTGGCGCTGTTCGCCGGCTCGCGGCACGCCCAGCCGGCGACGGCCGCGGTCAACGAACTGCTGCCGAGCGGCTGTCGGGAGTTCGGCACCTCGCCGGAGGCCGCGTCGATCATCCTCACCCGACCCGACGTCCCGGTGTGGTTCGACGCTCGAGCGGACTACTGGGGTAGGGCTCGCAACGTGCTCGCGAACAACTACCTCTACGACCTGAACCAGTCCACCCTCGTCCCGCCGGGGACTACGTGCGTCGTCCTCAGCGACGCGAGCGGCGACCCGGGCATCGCGCGGCTCACCGCCGCGTTGGACGCCGATCCGGCCTGGCACCGGGTACCCGGCACCGTCAACGCGAACCTGTGGCTGCCGGCCGGTCCGTGATCGCCTACCGTTCGGCTCCATGACGATCGACCGACTCGCCCAACGCCGCCTCGACCAGATCCTCGGCGCGGACCCGCTCGAGGCGACCCTCATCGGGTACCGCGAGTACGACCGACACCTGGCCGACCTGTCCGCCGCGGCCGAACGCGATCGTGCCGTCGACCGGATCGCGCTGCGCAGCGAACTGCTCGCCCTCGACGTCGCCGACCTGACCGACCAGGAGGCGCTGACCCGGGAGGTCCTGCTCGCCAACCTCGACCAAGCCGACGACGCCGACGCCGCGCAGATGGTGCAGTTCACCGTCGCGGCGTTCCCGGTCAGCCCGTCGTCGATGCTGCTGGCATACCTGCGCATGGTCGTCGCGACCGACGACCGGCAGGCGCAGGACTACCTCGCGCGGCTCGGCGAGGTCCCCCGCTACCTCGCCCAAGCACGCGAACGACTGGCCGAGGGACGGACGGCCGGGCTGACGCCGGTTGCGCACCTCGTGCGGATGGCCGTCGACCAGATCGATCGCTTCCTCACCGCGCCGGCCGACGCGCTGCGGATCGCCCTCCCCGCGGACTGGGCCGATACCGCCGCGTGGGAGAGCGCGTTCACCGATGTGCTGGCCCGCGACGTCGTTCCCGCATTCACGGCGTACCGCGCGGCACTGGTCGACGAGGCGTTGCCCACCGCGCGCCCCGACGATCGCTGCGGGCTGGCCCACCTGCCCGACGGCGCCGAGCGCTACCGACGCCTCGCCCGCCTGCACACCACGACCGAGCGGACGCCGGCGGAACTGCACGAGCTCGGGGTCGACCTGGTCGCCGGGATCCACGCGGAGTTCGCCGTACTCGGCGAACGCGTCCTCGGCACCGGGGATCTGCCCGAGATCTTCGCCCGACTGCACGAGGATCCGTCGTTGCGGTGGCAGCGTTCGGAGCAGATCCTCGACGCGGCCGAGGCGACCGTTCGCCGCGCCGAGGCCGTCGCCCCGAACTGGTTCGGCCGGCTGCCGCGGGCGGTGTGCGCGCTCGCCGCGATCCCCGAACTCGAGGCCGACGGCGCGCCGGCCGCGTACTACATGCAGCCGGCCCTCGACGGTTCGCGGCCGGGCACCTACTACTCGAACGTCACCGACCCGGCCCAGCGCACGTCCTTCGACCTGGAGTCGGTGGCGTTCCACGAGGCCGTGCCCGGCCACCACCTGCAGATCTCGCTGGCGCTGGAGCTCCCCGACCTGCCGATGATCCGACGGCTGTCGATGTTCAACGCCTACGTCGAGGGGTGGGGCCTGTACGCCGAGCGCCTCGCCGACGAGATGGGCCTGTACTCCGACGACCTGCAGCGGTTGGGGATGCTGTCGGCCGACGCCTGGCGTGCCGCCCGGCTCGTCGTCGACACCGGGATCCACGCCTTCGGCTGGAGCCGCCAGCAGGCGGTCGACTACCTCGGCGCGAACACCCCCGTCGCGCCGATCGAGGTCCAGGCCGAGATCGACCGCTACATCGCCTATCCCGGGCAGGCGCTGTCGTACATGACCGGCCGCCTGGACCTGCTCGCGCAGCGTGACAAGCTCCGGGCCGCGCTCGGGCGGTCGTTCGACATCCGCGAGTTCCACGACGTCGTCCTCGGCTCGGGCGCGCTGCCGCTGTCCGTGCTCGACGCCCATGTCGACCGGTGGCTCGCGGCCCGCTGATCGGATCCGCCGGCGATCGAACCCGTCCGGACCCCGCCCGGACCTCAGCCCCGCTCGGCCAGGCGCGCCCGCAGTGCCGCGCGCTTGTCCTCGAACCGGCTGGCCTGGGCGTCGAGGTCGTCGAGGTAGGCCGCGAGGTCGTCGCGCACCCGCTCGCCGGCCGGGCCGAAGTCGTTGCGGTCGAACACCCGCCAGCGACGCAGGACCGGCAGGACGACGTCGTCGCGGTGCAGGCGCAGGTCGTAGATCCCGGCGACCGCGATCGCGACCGCCTTCCGCGCGAACCCGTCGATCCCGTGGCCGGGCATCGCGAAGTCCCGGATCGAGGCATCGACCGCGATCAGGGCCTGATCCGGGGCGAGGTCGAACGCGGCCTCGATCACGTTGCGGTAGAAGAGCATGTGCAGGTTCTCGTCGAGTGCGATGCGGGCCATCAACTGCTCGGCGATCGGATCACCGGTCGCTGCCCCGGTGTTGCGGTGCGACACCCGCGTGGCCAGTTCCTGGAACGAGACGTACGACAGCCCGGCCAGCAGGCCGGGATTGATCGCGGTGAAGCCCGCCTGCATGTGCGCCATCCGGGCGTCCTCGAGCGCGCGCGGATCCACCGCGCGGGTCGTCAGCAGCAGGTCGCGGATCGCGATCGCGTGCCGGCCCTCCTCCGCGGTCCACCGGCCCAGCCACGCCCCCCAGGCACCGCCGCGTCCGACGTTCGTCGCGATCGCCGTGTGGTAGCTGGGCAGGTTGTCCTCGGTCAGCAGGTTGACGATCAGGCTCGTCCGCGCCGCGTCGTCGAACCGCTGCTCGGCGTCCGTCCACACCCGCCCGGCCAGCGGTCCGTCGAAGTCCGTGCCCTGGCTCCACGGCACGTACTCGTGCGGGTACCAGTCGCGCGCGGTCCCCAGGTGTCGGGCGAGTTCGCGTTCGGCGACCGGTTCGAGTTCGCGCGCGAGGACGTCGTCGGGAATCTCGGGGGCCGATGGCGAGGGTGCGGTCACCGGGTAACCCTGTCACGCCCGGGATCCGCGCGGCCGCGGGACGGACCGATGTCAAGGCCCTTCGGCCCGCACGACGACGACCGAATCCGCCCGGGCGCGCGTTAGTGTTGTGGGGACGACCAGGTGCGGAGGTGCGCGATGAACGATCAGGTGCTGCGATCCGCCGATCCCGGCGAGGTCGCCCGGGCCGACGGCTTCGACACGGTCGGCGACACCGCCGACCAGGCCGACCGCCTGCAGATGATCATGGAGGCCGAGGCGACGCACAACGCGCTCAACGGCGGCGGCGGCACCGGCGAGCTGGATCTGCCGTACCCGCTGGAGGACCTCGAGGACGTCTTGTCGATGGAGGACGCCGAGGACGCCAGCGACGATCCGATGCACGCCGGTGGCCTCACGCCGCGACCGTGGATCACCGCCGAGCAGGCCGCGATGCATGTCGTCGACCTCGACGACCCCGACGACGTGGCGTACCTCGACGACGAGACCGACGAGGAGCGCGCCGATCCCTTCCATGACCAGTACGAGGGTCCGGCGACGGACCTGACCCCGGAGGACCAGACGCTCATCGGTATCGACCCGTACGACGAGCCGACCGCCCGCCGTGGCTGAGGACTCCGACGCCCAGATCCGCTACGAGGTCGTCGACGCGATCGCGACGATCACGCTGAACCGGCCGGACAAGTTGAACGCGCTCGTGCCGAGCATGGGCCGGGCGTACGGGGCGGCGCTGCGCGCGGCCGACGCCGATCCGGACGTCCGCGCGATCGTCGTCACCGGCGCCGGCCGCGGGTTCTGCGCGGGCGCCGACCTCGCGATGCTCGCCGGGGGCACGCAGGCCCTGACCGAGTTCCTCGACGACCAGGACGTGGACACGCTGCCGACCGTCGCGCTGCGGCTGGCCACCCCGGTCGTCACCGCGATCAACGGCCCGACCGCCGGCATCGGGTTCGTCATGGCGATCGCCGCCGACGTGCGGTTCGCGAGCCCGACCGCGACCATGAGCACGAGCTTCGCGCGGCTGGGCCTGGTCGCGGAGTACGGGGCCGCGTGGCTGCTCACCCGGCTGGTCGGCCTCGGCGTGGCGACCGACATCCTGCTGACGGGTCGAACGATCACCGGCGTCGAAGCCCACCGCCTGGGCCTGGTCACGCATCTGGCCGACGACCCGCTGGCGGCCGCGACCGCGTGGGCCCGCGACGTCGCCGACGCCTGCTCGCCGACGTCGATCGCGGTGATGAAGCAGCAGCTGCTCGGGGTCGACCAGGCCGATCTCGCGTCGGCCGTCGTGGACTCGCTCGCGCAGATGCGGGCCTCGTTCGCCCGACCGGACCTGACCGAAGCGGTGATGGCCCGGGTCGAGCAGCGGCCACCGTCGTTCGGCCCCGTCGCCACCCCCGCTCGATCTTGAGATTGCACCGGGTCCCGCCGCGCAACACGCGGTACAACCTCAAGGTCGAGGGGGTTCGGGGTTCGGGGTCCGGGGGTCGGCGCAGTCCCCCGCTACGGCAGGACGCCGCAGTGCGCCAGCGCCATCCGCAGCAGTCGCCCGTGTCCGCCGGTCATCTCGGCCTCGAACTGCGCGCTGGTCGCCTCCCGTGGGCTGACCCACGCCAGGTCCAGGGCGTCGCTGGCCGGCTGGCAGTCCCCGCCCATCGGCACGATGAACGCCAGCGACACCGCGTGCTGCCGCGGATCGTGGAAGCCGGTCACGTCGGGATCGGGGAAGTACTCCACGACCGTGAACGGCTGGGGCGAGGACGGCAACTGGGGTAGGGCCACCGGCCCGAGGTCCTTCTCCACGTGCCGCACGAGCGCGTCGCGGATCAACTCCCCGTACAGCACCCGCCCGGAGACGACCGCGCGGGAGATCGACCCGTCCGGCATCGCCCGCAGGAGCAGCCCGACGGCCGTCACCTGACCACGCTCGTCGACGCGCACGGGCACCGCGTCGACGTAGACGATCGGCAGGCGATCGCGCGCCGAGGCCAGGTCCTCGGCGGACAGCCAGGAGCCGCGCACGTCCAGCATGTCGCTCATGGCCGCGACCCTACTTGCCGATGCGGGCGCCGCGCCGCTGCGATACTGCGCCCCGTGCTGGCGGCGTTGGGGGCGGGGCTGGCCATCGGCGCGCTCGGCGCGGCGAACGTCGGCCCGATCTGGCTGTTGTGCGTGCGCACGAGCGCGCGCTACGGCTGGCGATCGGGTGCGGGGATCGGCCTGGGCGCGGCGAGCGTCGACCTCGCGTACGCGACCCTCGGTGCCCTCGGCGCCGCGGCCCTCCTGCAGATCACGGCCCTGCGGCTGGGGATGGGGCTCGTCGGCGCGATCGTCCTCGTCGTGCTCGGCCTGCGCACGCTGCGCGACGCCTGGCGGATCCGGCTGGGCGCCGAGACCGGGGCCGACGTCGTCGCACCGCGGCAGGCCGTGCGCACCGGACTCGTCGCCACCGCGTCGAACCCGATCACGATCCTGACCTGGGGCGCGGTGTTCTCCGGTGCCGCATCGGCGGCCGTCACCGCCGACGCCGCCGCGGCCGCGGCGTTCGTCGCCGGCATCGCAGTCGGGTCACTGGTGTTCCACCTCGCCCTGGCGGCCGTCGCGGCCGCCGCCGGCCGTCACCTCGGCGAGCGCGTCCTGCGGTGGACCGATGTCGTCAGCGGCCTGGGCCTGGTCGCGTTCGGCGTCCTGCTCGGTGGGCGCACGGTGCACGAGCGCTGATCCTGGGTTACCGTCGGCCGATGACGACGTCGACCCCCGCAGTGGACGGCCCCCAACGTCCCGACGGCACCGCGTACCCCGCCGCCCGCAGCGAGGCGGACTGGCAGACGGACCTGACCGCCCTGGAGTACCACGTCCTGCGCGAGGCGGGCACCGAGGCACCGTTCACCGGCGAGTACACCGACACGCACACCGCCGGCAGCTATCGGTGCCGGGCGTGCGGCGCGGAACTGTTCCGCAGCGAGACGAAGTTCGAATCGCACTGCGGCTGGCCGAGCTTCTACGCGCCACTGGCCGGCGACTCGGTGGTCTACCTCGTCGACCGGTCCCTGGGTCGCGAGCGCACCGAGGTCCGCTGCGCGTCGTGCGGGGGCCACCTGGGCCACGTCTTCGCCGGCGAGGGGTATCCCACACCGACCGACCAGCGCTACTGCATCAACTCGATCAGCCTCACCCTCGTCGCCGACGACTGACGCGCCGATCAGGTCGCGCTGAGGGCCGCGCGCCGATCAGGTCGCGCTGAGGGCCGCGCGCCGATCAGGTCGCGCTGAGGGCC
>CAYMNG010000018.1:0-28289 GCA_964391765.1 uncultured Bifidobacteriaceae bacterium
CGCAGGTACGGCCGGAAGTCCGTCGACCCCTGGTCGTTCCGGCTGCGCCCCGCCCGAAGGCGGCCGCCCAACTCCCCCAGCCGTGCGACGAGGGATCGCTCGATCGCCGTGTGGACGTCCTCGTCGTCGGGAAGGGGCACGAGTGTGCCGGCCGCGACCTCGACGGCGAGTTCGTCGAGCGCGGTGAGCACGGCGCCCACCTCGGCGTCGGTGAGCAGTCCGGCGCGGTGGAGGACGCGCGCGTGCGCCGCGGTCTGCCCGATGTCGTACGGCGCCAGGCGCCAGTCGAAGTGCGTCGACGCGCTCAGTGCCGCCATCGCCTCGGCCGGGCCGCCGGCGAAGCGACCGCCCCACAGACGGGTGGGCTGGCTGGCGTCACTCACGGCTCCTCCGATCGGCGGCGTTCGACTCGCGCTCCCCTGCCCGCGCTCACGTCGCGCTCCCCTGCTCGGCCCAGGACAGTAGCGTCCGGCACAGGTCGCGCGCCTGCCCGGGCGTGCGCATCACGATGACGACGGTGTCGTCCCCGGCGACGGTGCCGACCACCCCCGACGGCTCGCTGCGGTCCAGGTGGCCGGCGAAGAACTGCGCGGCCCCCGGCGGGGTGTGGAGCACGGCGATGTTGCCGGCCGCCTCCGCGCGAAGCAGCAGCTCGCCGGCCACGCGCGCGAGCGCCGTGTCGGCGCCGGCCGCCGGCAGCGAGGTGTCCAGCGCGGCGTCGGCACCCAGGCAGTACGCCGCCCCCGAGCCCGTAGCGGGGACCTTCGTCGCGCCGAGCGCGTCGAGGTCCCGGGACAGCGTCGCCTGGGTGACCGCGAACCCCTCTGCGGCCAGCAGTCGGCGCAGTTCGTCCTGTGAGGAGATCGAGCCGGCGGCGATCAGCGTCGCGATCCGGGCCCGCCGGGCCGACATCGTGCGCGGGCTCACCCGGGGCGGTCCGGCGCCGGTCACGTCGACGTCACCGCGAACGACCGGCAGGCGGCCTCCCACCGGTCCAGCGCGGCATCGATGTCGTCGTCGGTGATCGTCAGTGGCGGGGCGAACCGCACGGCGTCGGCGCCGATCGCGTTGACGAGCAGGCCGACCCCCCGAGCCGTCCGTTCGATCTCGCCCGCCGACACCGGCGAGCCCGACCGCAGGGCCGCCGCGAGCAGCAGCCCGCGACCGCGGACGTGGTCGACCAGGCCGGCCGACCGCGCGGCCACGCCCGCCGCCAGGCGCGCGCCGGCCCGCTCGACCCGGTCGAGCAGCCCGTCGGCGTCGATCGCGTCCAGGACGGCGAGGCCGGCCCGCGCGCACACCGGGTTCGCGCCGAACGTCGATCCGTGCGACCCCGGCGTGAACAGCGCCGCCGCCGGACCCGCGGCGATGCACGCGCCGATCGGCAGCCCGCCGGCCAGGCCCTTCGCCACCGTGACGACGTCCGGACGAACGCCCTCGTACTGGTGGGCGAACCACGCGCCGGTCCGGCCGATGCCGGTCTGAACCTCGTCGAGCACCAGCAGCGCGCCGGCCGCCGACGTCGCGGCCCGGGCCGCGGCGAGGTAGCCGGCCGGCGGGACGACGACACCGGTCTCGCCCTGGATGGGCTCGAGGAAGACCGCGGCGACCGACGCGTCGACCGCCTCGACGAGTGCGGCCGCGTCGCCGTAGGGCACGACGCGGACCTCGCCGGGCAGGGGCCGGAACGGGTCGGCCTTGGCCGGCTGGGCGGTGAGCGCGAGCGCACCCATCGTCCGACCGTGGAAGCCACGGTCGGCGACGACGACGGTGCCGCGGCCGGTCAGTCGGGAGAGTTTGAACGCCGCCTCGTTCGCCTCGGCGCCGGAGTTCGCGAAGAACACCCGGGCCGTCGGGTCGCCGAGGAGTTCGACGAGTCGTTCGGCCAGCGCGATCGCCGGTTCGGTCGCCGCGAGGTTGCTCGTGTGCCCCAGCGTCGACAGCTGCTCGGTGACCGCCGCGACCAGGCGCGGGTCCGCGTGCCCGAGGGCATTGACCGCGATCCCCGCGACGAGGTCGACGTACTCGACGCCGTCGTCGTCCCACACCCGTGCGCCGTGGCCGCGCACGAGGAGCAGCGGCGGGGTGCCGTAGTTGTCCATGAGCGCGCCCTGCCAGCGCTCCTGCCAGGTCATGGGCGTTCCGTCGGCAGCACCATCGTCCCGATCCCGGAGTCGGTGAAGACCTCCAGCAGCAGCGAGTGCGGCAACCGGCCGTCGATGACGTGCGCACGGGGCACGCCGCCGTCGACCGCACGCAGGCAGGCCTCCATCTTCGGCACCATCCCGCTGTCCAGCGTCGGCAGCATCGCGCGCAGCCGCTCGACGCCGAGGGTGCGGATCACCGACCCGGTGTCGGGCCAGTTCGCGTACAGGCCCTCCACATCGGTCAGAACGACGAACTTCTCCGCGCGCAACGCCACGGCCAGCGCCGCGGCGGCCGTGTCGGCGTTGACGTTGTGGGGTATGCCGTCCGCGTCGCGAGCGACCGTCGACACCACCGGGATCAACCCGTCGTCGAGCAGCCGCCGGACGAAGTCCGGGCGCACGTCGGTGACGTCGCCGACCTGGCCGATGTCGACCGACCTGCCGTCGACGATCGCGTCGCGTCGCTGGGCGGTGAACAGGTGCGCGTCCTCCCCCGACAGCCCGACCGCGTACGGCCCGTGGTCGTTGACCAGCCCGACGAGCTCGCGCTGCACCTGACCGACGAGGACCATGCCGACGACGTCCATGACCTCCGGCGTCGTGACGCGCAGGCCACCGGCGAACGCCGACTCGATGCCCAGCCGGCCGAGCATCGTGCTGATCTGCGGGCCACCGCCGTGCACGACGACCGGCCGAAGTCCCGCCAGTCGCAAGAACAGCACGTCCTCGGCGAAGCCGGCCTTGAGCGCGTCGTCGGTCATCGCGTTGCCGCCGTACTTCACGACGATCGTGGCGCCGGCGAACCGCTCCAACCACGGCAGGGCCTCGGCGAGGACGGCTGCCTTCGCCGCCGCGCTCGTCAGGTCGGTCATGTGCGCTCCTTCACGTGGCGTACGCGGAGTTCTCGTGGACGTAGTCGGCGGTGAGGTCGTTGGTCCACACCGTCGCCCCGGCCACGCCGGCGGCCAGGTCCACGTCGATGCGCACGGCCCGCGCCGACAGGTCGACCAGCCCGCGGTCCGCGCCGACGCCGCCGCCGCGGCACACCCACACGCCGTTGATCGCGACGTCGACCCGATCGGGCTCGAACTGCGCCGCCGTCGTCCCCACGGCGGACAGGATCCGGCCCCAGTTGGGGTCCTCGCCGTGGATCGCGCACTTGAGCAGGTTGCTGCGCGCAACGGCCCGTCCGACCGTGAGCGCGTCGGACTCGCTCGCGGCGTGGGAGACCACGATCTCGATGTCCTTCGACGCGCCCTCCGCATCGGCGATCAGCGCGCGAGCCAGTTCCGCGCAGACCTCGGTGACCATCGCGGTGAGGACGTCCTCGGCGACCGCGACGCCGGCGGCGCCGCTGGCCAGCAGGAGGACCGTGTCGTTGGTGCTCATGCACCCGTCGGAGTCGATCCGGTCGAACGTCGCGGCGGTCGCGCGTCGCAGGACGCGATCGGCCGTCGGCGCGTCGACCACGCCGTCGGTCGTGATGACGACGAGCATCGTCGCCAGGGCCGGCGCGAGCATCCCGGCCCCCTTCGCCATGCCGCCGACGCGCACGCCGTCGCGCGTGACGGACGCGGTCTTGGGCACCGTGTCGGTCGTCATGATGGCGACGGCCGCATCCGCCCCGCCGTCCTCGGCGAGCGCGTCGACGGCGGCGTCCACGCCCGCGAGCACGCGATCCATCGGCAGTCGCTCACCGATGAGTCCCGTCGAGCACACCGCGACGTCGCCCGGCCCGACGGACGACCCGCGCGCCCGCAGCGACACCGCGACCTGCTCCGCCGTGTGATGGGTGTCGCCGAAACCGTCCGGCCCGGTGCAGGCGTTGGCCCCGCCGGAGTTCAGGACCACCGCGCGCACCACCCCGTCGTCGAGCACCTGCTCGGACCACAGGACCGGCGCGGCCTTGAACCGGTTCGCGGTGAACACCCCGGCGGCGACCGCGAGGGGACCGTCATTGACGACCAGCGCGAGGTCCGGGCGGCCGGTGGACTTGATCCCGGCGACGACGCCGGCCGCGCGGAATCCCCGTGGGGTGGTGACGCTCATGAATCCTCCTGTTCGCCCGCTGCGGGGCTCGGCAACCGCCTCACTCCTCGCGTCCTCACGAATCCCCCTGTTCGCCCGCTGCGGGGCTCGGCAACCGCCTCACTCCTCGCGTCCTCACGGTGCCACGGCGTTCACGCTCAGTCCGGCCGCCTCGTCCAGGCCCAGGATCACGTTCGCGTTCTGCAGGGCCTGGCCGGCCGCACCCTTGCCGAGGTTGTCGATCGCCGAGACGACGACGACGCGACCGGCGTGCTCGTCGACCTGCGCCTGCAGGTGGACGGCGTTCGTCCCGTACACCGAACTCGTCTTCGGCCACCCGCCCTCGGGCAGCAGGTGCACGAACCGCTCGCCGGCGTAGGCCCGGGCAAGGGCGGCGCGGACCTCGACCGTCGTGACGCCGGGTCGGGCGGTCGCGGTGCACGTCGCGACGATGCCGCGGGACATCGGCGCGAGCAACGGGGTGAAGGACACCGTCACCGGCTCACCGCACGCGACCGACAAGGACTGCTCCATCTCGGGGGTGTGCTGGTGCGCCCCGCCCACCTTGTACGCCGACATCGATCCCATCACCTGGCTGGCCAGCAGCGAGTCGGCCGCCTTCCGGCCGGCGCCGGAGGTACCCGAGGCCGCGACGACGACGACGTCGTCCGGGTCAGCCAGCCCGGCGGCCAGGATCGGCGCGAGGGCGAGGGCGACCGAGGTCGGGTAGCACCCGGGGTTGGCGATCCTCGTCGCGGCAGCGATCACCTCGCGGTGTCCGGGCAGCTCGGGCAGTCCGTAGGCCCAACTGCCGGCGTGCGCGCCGCCGTAGTACCGCTCCCACTGTGCCGCGTCGCGGAGGCGGAAGTCGGCCCCGAGGTCGACGATCGGGAGCCCGTCGGGCAGTTGCGCCGCGAGGGCGGCCGACTGACCGTGCGGCAGGGCGAGGAACACGATGTCGGCCCCGGCCAGCGCACCCGGTTCCGTCGGGAGCAGCGGTCGGTCGGCGAGCGTCGTGAGGTTGGGATGCAGGTCGCCCACCGTCTGACCGGCGCTCGTGCCGGCCACGAGTGGGCCGACCTCGATGTCCGGGTGCGCCGCGAGCAGTCGCAGCAACTCACCCCCCGCGTAGCCCGACGCTCCGGCGACCGCCGCTGTGATCATGCCCCGGAGTATACGCATACGCGCATACCAAGAGTCCGCGGCACCTCGGGCGGCCCGACCCGACCCGCCACCTTGAGGTTGTACCGGGTCCGGGCGCCCGCCACCCGTTCGAACCTCAAGGTCGGCGCGGGGGCGGGAGCGCGCGGGGGCGGACGGTCTAGGCGCGCAGGATCGCCCCGACCCGCGCGGCCGCCGCGAGGGCGCCGTCCCGGGCCGCGGCGATCTCGGCGGCCGCCAGGGTGCGGTCGGGCGCACGGAACCGCAGCGCGAACGCCAGCGACTTGCTGCCCGGCGGCACCTGCGGTCCGGTGTACACGTCGAACAACCGCACTGACTCCAGCAGGTCCCCCGCCCCGGCCCGCACGGCCTCGAGCACGACGGCGGCCGCGACGTCCTCGTCGACGACGACCGCGAGGTCCTCCTTGGCCAGCGGCGCGGTCCCGACGACCGGCGCGGCCGGCACGTCCGGTGCCGCCGCGACCACCGCGTCCAGATCCAGCCACACCGCCGCCGACCGGGCCGGCAGCCCGGTCGCCTCGACCACCCGCGGATGCAACTCCCCCGCGGCGCCGATCGCGACACCGTCGAGGACCAGTCGCGCGACCCGGCCCGGATGGAACGACGGGTCGTCACCGCGTTCGACGCCCAGATCGACACCGCACGACTCGGCGACCACCCGTGCGGCCTCGATCGCGTCGGCCCAGCCGACCGGCCGCGCCGCACCCCACCAGCCCGGCGGCTCGCGCTCCCCGGTCAGGATCGCCGCGAGGTGGGTCGGCTGGCTCGGCAGCAGCGCCTCGACCCGCGCCCACTCGTCGGTGGTCGGTCGACGGTCGACCCCGATCCGGTCGGCCGGCTCGGCGGACACCTCCCCGTGGAACACCGGGCCGATCTCGAAGATCCGCAGGTCGCCCTGGCCGCGACCGATGTTGCGGCGCGCCGCGGCGACGAGTCCGGGCAGCAGGGAGCCGCGCAGGTGCGGCTGCTCGTCGGACAACGGGTTCGCCAGCCGCGGCGTGCGCCGGCGGTCGTCGCCGTGCGGCAGGGCCAAGGCGTCCAGTTCGGCCGCACCGACGAACGGATACGTCAGCACCTCGACCATGCCGCGTGCGGCGAGGACGACGCCGACGCGTCGACGAAGACGCTGTGCGCGGGTCAGGCCCCGGCCCAGCGGCGCGGCCGGCAGCGTCGACGGCAGCAGGTCGTAGCCGTGCAGCCGTACGACCTCCTCGACCAGGTCGATCGGATCGACGAGGTCCGGCCGCCAGGACGGCGGCGTCACGCGCAGGTCGTGCGCACCGACGACCGTGCAGCCGACCCCCGTGAGCAGGTCCACGACGCGCTCGCGCGGGATGACCATCCCGGCCACCGCGCCCGGCTCGGTCGCCGGCAGGTCGATGACGACGTCGTGCGTGGGCGCCTCGACCGCCGTCATCCCGACGTATCGACCACCGCCGAGCTCGAGCAGGAGCGCGGCCGCCCGAGCCGACGCGTACGGGGCGAGCTCGCGGTCCACCCCGCGCTCGAACCGTCGGGACGCCTCGCTGGACAGCTTGTGCCGGCGGGCGGACCGCGCGACCGTCCGCGCGGAGAAGTGCGCGGCCTCGAGCGCGATATCGGTGGTCTGCGCGTCGATCTCGGTGTGCAGTCCGCCCATCACCCCGGCCAGGCCGATCGGACCGGTGTCGTCGCAGATCACGAGGTCGTCGTCGGACAGCGTGCGCCGGACGTGGTCGAGGGTCTCGAACGGGCTCGCGTCGACCGGGTGCGCCGCCCGCACCGGCCCGCGCAGCTTGGCCAGGTCGAAGGCGTGCAGCGGCTGCCCGAGTTCGAGCATGACGTAGTTCGTGACGTCGACCGCCAACGACACCGGCCGCATCCCGCAGGCGCTCAGCCGGCTCTGCAGCCACGCCGGTGACGGGGCCGACGGGTCGAAGCCGACGATCGTCCGCAGTGTGAACAGGTCGCAGGCGGACAGGTCGTCACTGCCGCACGGATGCGGTTCGCGGTCGCCGACGACCGGCGCCGGCAGGTCGGCGAGCTCGACGCCGGGGTCGGCGAACGGCACCCCGTACGCCAGGGCCACCTCGCGGGCGATCCCGCGGATCGACAGCGCGTAGCCCCGGTCCGGGGTGATGGCGATGTCGAGCACTTCGTCGCCGATGCCCAGCAGGCCGGTCGCGTCGTCGCCGGGGTCGCCGCTGCCCGCGGACAGCACGCGGATACCCGCGTGGTCCTCACCCAGACCCAGTTCGCGTTCGGAGCAGATCATCCCGTCCGACACCCGGCCGTAGGTCCGGCGTGCGGCGATCTGGAAGCCACCGGGCAGAACGGTCCCCGGCAGTGCGACGACGACGAGGTCGTCCACGACGAAGTTGCTCGCACCGCAGATGATCCCGCGCACGCCGCCGTGTGCCGACCCGACGTCGACCTGACAGAACCGGATCGGCTTCTTGAACTCGGTGAGCTCCTCGATCCCGAGCACGCGGCCGACGACGAGCGGACCGTCCACCCCGGCGCCGATCGCCTCGACGGTCTCGACCTCGAGGCCGGCGCGGATCAGGCGGGAAGCGATCGCCCGGCCGTCCTCACCGGCCGGGATCGCGACGAGGTCCCGCAGCCAGGACACCGGGGCGCGCATCAGGCCTCCACTCCGAACGAACGCGTGAACCGGACGTCGCCCTCGACGATGTCGTGCATGTCCGCGACGCCGTACCGGAACATGACCGTCCGCTCGACCCCCATGCCGAACGCGAAGCCGCGGTACTGCGTGGGGTCGATCCCGACGGCGTGCAGCACGCGGGGATTGACCATCCCGCAGCCGCCCCACTCGATCCAGCCCTCGCTGCCGCACGTGCGGCAGGGCCGGTCCGGATCGCCCACCGACTCCCCGCGGCAGGCGAAGCACTCCAGGTCGACCTCGGCGCTGGGCTCGGTGAAGGGGAAGTACGACGGGCGCATCCGCGTGCGGATGCCGTCACCGAACATCGCCTGCGCGAAGTGGTCGAGCGTCCCGCGCAGGTCACCCATCGTGATCCCACGGTCGACCGCGAGCCCCTCGATCTGGTGGAACACCGGCGTGTGGGTCGCGTCGAGCTCGTCGGTGCGGAAGACGCGTCCGGGGGCGATGACGTAGATCGGCAGCGGCCGGTCGAGCATCGACCGGATCTGCACCGGCGAGGTGTGCGTCCGCAGCACGACGCCACTGTCCGGCGACCCGACGAAGAACGTGTCCTGCATCGTGCGGGCCGGATGGTCCGGGCCGATGTTGAGCGCGTCGAAGTTCGCCCACTCCGACTCGACCTGTGGGCCCTCGGCGATCTCGTACCCCATCGCGACGAACACGTCGCCGACCCGCTCCATCAACGTGGTCAGCGGATGGCGGGCGCCCAGCGGGATCCGGTCCGTGGGCACGGTCACGTCGACCGCCTCGTCGACCAGCACCCGGGCGTCCCGCTGGGCCGCGAGCTCGGCCGCGCGCACGTCGATCGCCGCCTTGATCTGGTTGCGGGCCAGGCCGACGCGCCGGCCGGCCTCGGCCTTCGCCGCCGGCGGCAACGCACCGATCTCCCGGTTGGCGAGCGAGATCGGCGAGCGGTCGCCGGCGTGGGACAACCGCGCGGCCTTCAACGCGTCCAGGTCGTCGGCGGCCGCCACGGCGGCCAGCGCGACGTCGACCAGGGCGGCGATCGCCGCCGCGTCGAGGCTGGCGACCTGCTTGGGGTCGTAGGTCGTGTTCGGTCCGGACACCGGCTACTCCCCGAGGATCGCGCGGACGAGGGTGCTGACGGCGTCGTCGAGGTCGCCGGTGCCGTCCAGGACGAACTCGGCGTCGGTCGGCGCCTCGTACCCCTGGCCGACGCCGGTGAGGTTCGGCAACGCACCCTGCGCCGCCTTGGCGTACAGGCCCTTGGTGTCGCGGGCGGCGACGACGTCCAGCGGCGTGTCGACGAACACCTCGACGAACTGCCCGTCGTCGAACAGCTCACGTGCCGCGCGGCGATCCGCGGCGAACGGCGACACCAGCGCGACGAAGACGACCAGTCCCGCGTCGACGAGGAGTCGGCCGACCTCGGCCACCCGGCGGACGTTCTCCGCCCGGTCCTCGGGCGTGAAGCCGAGGTCCTTGTTCAGGCCGTGGCGGACGTTGTCGCCGTCGAGGACGTACGTGTGCACGCCCAGCGCGTGCAGGCGCCGAACGGTGGCGTCGGCGATCGTCGACTTGCCCGCCCCGGACAGGCCGGTCAGCCAGACGACCTTCGCGTCGTGGCCCATGAGCACGCGACGCGCGTCGCGGTCGACGTCGTACTCGTGTCGTACGACGTTGAAGGCCCGGCGCATCGCATGGCGCACCATGCCGGCGGCGACGGTGTCCGCGGTCACCCGGTCCACGAGGAGGAAGCCGCCGGTGTCGCGGCAGATCGCGTACGGATCCATCGGGATCGGCTTGTCCGTCGCGATCTCGACCCGACCGATGTCGTTCATGCCCAGGACCCGGGCCGCGTGCTCGTGGCCGGAGACTACGTCCTGGCGGTAGCGCACGTTCGTCACCGTCGCGGGCACCGACCGCGACCCGGACACCAGCAGGTAGGACCGGCCGTGGGCCAGCGGTTCCTCGCCCAGCCACACGAGGTCGGCCGCGAACCGGTCGGCCGGCTGCAGGTGATCGGGGCCCCCGGCCGCGATGACGTCGCCACGGGTCACGTCGACCTCGTGGTCCAAGGTGACCGTGACGGCCTGCCCGGTCTGCGCGAGCGGCAGGTCGGCGATGTGGCCGTCGACGTGCAGGTCGTAGGTCACGATCCGGTCGATCCGTGCGGCGCGGCCGGAGTCGGCGATGACGACCTCGTCCCCGGGCGCCACCTGCCCCGACACGACGGTGCCCGCGTACCCGCGGAAGTTCCCCTCGGCCCGCACGACGAACTGCACCGGGAAGCGCAGCGGCGCCGGTTCGTCGGACCGGGCCGACACCGGCTCCCACTGCTCCAGCGCCCGCAGCAGGGTCGGCCCGTGGTACCACGGCATCGCGTCGCTGGGGACGGTGACGTTCTCCCCGGTCACCGCGCTGACCGGGATGGCGATGACGTCGTCGACGCCCAGGCGCGCCGCCGTCACCTTGACCGCGCCGACCACCTCCTCGAAGGTCGCGTGCTCGTACCCGACGAGGTCCATCTTGTTGACCGCGACGATCACGGTCTGCACGCCCATGAGCGCGCAGATCGTCAGGTGCCGGTGCGTCTGCGCGCGAACGCCACGGGCGGCGTCGACCATGAGGACCGCCACGTCGCCGTTGGACGCGGCGACCGCCATGTTGCGCGTGTACTGCTCGTGCCCGGGCGAGTCGGCGATCAGGACCCGTCGGCCGTTGGGCAGGTTCATGTGCCGGTAGGCGACGTCGATCGTGATTCCCTGCTCGCGCTCGGCCTCCAGGCCGTCGGTCAGCAACGAGTAGTCGCTCTCCCCGGCGGCGATCGTCGATCCGCCACGCCGGGTGCGCCGGGCGTAGTCCAAGGTGTCCAAGGGCACCGAGCCGGTGTCGGCCAGCAGGCGGCCGACGAGGGTCGACTTGCCGTCGTCGACCGATCCGCAGGTCACCAGGTGCAGGACGGGGGTCAGCGTCGCGACCACTAGAAGTAGCCCTCCTTCTTCTTGCCCTCCATCGACTCCGCTCCGCTCTCGCCGTCGATCAGGCGACCGGACCGCTCGGAGTACTTCGCGCCCGCCATCTCCTGGACCAGTTGCGCCATCGTGTCGGCGGTCGACTCGACCGCACCGGTCAACGGGTAGCACCCCAGGGTGCGGAACCGGACGGTGCGCAGGCGCGGGACCTCCCCCTCGCGCAGCGGGAACCGGTCGTCGTCGACCATGACCAGCGTGCCCTCGCGCTCGACGACCAGGCGCTCCTTCGCGAAGTACAACCCGGGGATCGCGATCGCCTCGCGCTGGATGTACTTCCACACGTCCAGCTCGGTCCAGTTCGACAGCGGGAACACCCGCATGCTCTGGCCCGGGGCGAGTGAGGTGTTGGCGGTGCGCCAGAACTCCGGTCGCTGCTTGCGCGGGTCCCACTGGTGCCCGGGCTCGCGCAGGCTGAAGATCCGCTCCTTCGCCCGACTGCGCTCCTCGTCGCGCCGGGCTCCGCCGATCGCCGCGTCGAAGCCGTAACGGTCGATGCCCTCACGCAGCGCGACGGTCTTCATCAGGCGCGTGTACTCGTGCGTTCCGTGTGTGAAGGGGGTAACCCCCTCGGCGACGGCCTGCGCGTTCTGCGCGATCCGCAGGTCCAGGCCCAACTCACGGACCCGACGATCGCGGAACTCGATCATCTCGGAGAACTTCCAGCCGGTGTCCACGTGCATCACGGGGAACGGGATGGGTGCGGGCGCGAAGGCCTTCACGGCCAGGTGCAGCAGGACCGAGGAGTCCTTCCCGATGCTGTACAGCAGCACGGGGTTCTTGAACGCCGCCGCCGTCTCGCGGTAGATGTGGATCGCCTCGGCCTCGAGCTCGTCGAGCACGGCGTCGTACGGCACCGTCGTGACGGGTGTCGCGGTGGTCACGGATGGTTCCTCTCGTCCTCGAAGCGGGGGGCGACCGGGCGGGGTGTTGCGGACCGCGCTCAGGCCTCGGAGTACTCGTCGTACTCGGTCGCGGCCGGCCCGGCGCGCAGGCTCCCGTCACCGAACGCCGGATCAGCGCCACTCGCGGCGAGCGCCGCCGCCCGCGCGTCGCGCCTGGCCCGCGCGCTGGCCTCGCCGTCGGCGGCGACCTGCGGATCGAGGGCGGGGACGTCGATCCGGGGAACGGCGTGCTTGGCTGTCAGGTACGACGCCAACTGCGGCCCGCTCTCGTACGAGGTGATCAGGCAGTAGCGCGGCGCCGGCCCCGGATGCCAGGCTGCGTGCCACAGTCGCTGGGTGTCGATCACGACCTGCGCGCCGGCGGGCAGCGGGATCCGCGTCTCGGTCGCCGGATCGTCCCGGTCCTCGCGCAGGATCATGACGGTGTCCGGGTCGTCGGTGAGGTTGAAGAACGCACGCACGATCCACCCCGTGCCCACCGGATTGAGCCGGTTGTTGTCGTCGCGGTGCAGGTTGTACAGCGCGTCGGCGTAGGTGTTCGGCTGCAGTTCGATCACCCGGCAGCGACCGATGTTCGCGCCCGGCTCGGTGGCCCGAGCGACCAGCCGCGGGGCGGCGGCGACGTTCTCGGCCACCCACACGCCGTCCTTGTCGGTCTTCGGCGGGGTGTGGTTCCAGAACCCGTTGCACTCCAGGTCCCCGTACGCGCTGGCCAGCGGGGCGAACCGCGTGTCGCCGGAGGACTTCCAGTCGACGAAGGTCAGGTCCTCCCACTCGCGAGGATCGGCCGCCTGGTCGTACGGGTCGAGGACGACGTAGCCGGACTCGGCGACGGCAGGCAGGGTCAGGTAGTCCGCCGGGTTCATGGGGCCAGTCTCCCATCCGATCCGCTCGCCGCCTGCACGGCGTACGCGGTCACGTAGAGGACGACCGCCGCGGCGACCGCGGCGTTGAGCGACTGCGGGCCCTCGGCCATCGGGATCCGGATCGCCGTGTCGGCGCCGGCCCGGGCGCTCGGCCCCACACCGTGGGCCTCCGAGCCGATGATCCAGCAGGTGCGCGCGTCGACCCGGCCGGCCGCGGCGGCGGAGAACAGGTCGTCGGTGGCCTCGCCGGCGGTGACGACGACGCGCCGGCCGGCCGCGCGTGCCGCCGTGAGGGCCTGGTCGACGTCGATCCCCGCGACGACCGGCAGGTCGAACAACGCGCCCGCGGTCGCCCGGACGACCTTGCCGTTGTGGACGTCGACGCAGCCAGGGGTCAGCACCACCGCGGCCGCGCCGACTGCGGCCGCGGACCGGATGACCGTGCCCACGTTGCCCGGATCGGCGACCGCGTCCAGGACGACGACCGGACCGAGGCCCCTCATCGCCGCGGCGAGATCGGGGATCGGCAGCAGGTCGCACACCGCGAGGACGCCCTGAGGATGCTCGGTCTCGGCCATCGCGGCCACGACCTCGGCGGTCGTCCGCGTCACTCGGACGCCGGCCGCTCGCCCGGCGTCGGCGAACCGCGCCGCCGTCGGACCGTCGTCGACGATCACCTCGCGCACCCGGGCCCGGCCCGACGTCAGCGCGGCCTGGACCGCCTGTGGGCCCTCGACCAGGAACGCGCCGGCACGCCGGCGCCCGGGCCGGCCGTGCAGCGCCCGTACCGCCTTGACGCGGTCGGACGCCGTCGACGTGGGTGCCGTCGGCACGGGTACGGCGGGGCCGGTCAGGCTGCGGCCGGCAACGCCTCGCGGGCAACGGACACCAGCACGGCGAAGGCGGGGGCGTCGTTGACGGCGAGCTCGGCGAGCATTCGGCGGTCGACCTCGACGCCGGCGGCACGCAGGCCCTGGATGAACCGGTTGTAGGTCATGTCGTTCGCCCGGCAGCCGGCGTTGATGCGCTGGATCCACAGGCGACGGAAGTCGCCCTTGCGCGTACGTCGGTCGGCGTAGGCGTACACCAGCGAGTGGGTGACCTGTTCCTTCGCCTTGCGGTACAGCCGTGAGCGCTGGCCACGGTATCCGGATGCGCGCTCGAGGGTCTCGCGGCGCTTCTTCTGGGCGTTCACTGCGCGCTTGACGCGTGCCATGTCGTTCTCCTGATCGGGGCGGTGTTCGGGGGGAAGGGTCAGCGGCCGGGCCGCGAGTCAGCGGCCGGGCCGCGGGTCAGCGGCCCAAGAGGCGCTTGACGGTCTTGACGTCCGCCGGCGCGACGACCTGGTCGGACTCCAGCTTGCGGGTCCGCTTGGAGGACTTGACCTCCAGCAGGTGGCGCCGGTTGGCCTGCTCGTGGGTGATCTTCCCCGAGCCGGTCACCTTGAACCGCTTCTTGGCGCCGCTGTGGGTCTTCTGCTTCGGCATGACTCTTCCTCGGTGTCGTCGGCACGGGGCCGCGGCTTCGGCCCTTCGGTGGTGGAGGGCCGGTGGTCGGTGGTGGTGGTCCGTGGTGGCGGGGTCGCCCGGCTAGGCGGACTCGGCCTCGGGCAGGGTCGTCGTCTCGGCCGCGCGAGCCTTGGCGACGTCCGCCTTCTTGCGGTGCGGGGCCAGAACCATCGTCATGTTCCGGCCGTCCTGCTTCGGCGTCGCCTCGACGAACCCCAGTTCGGTCACGTCGTCGGCGAGTCGGGCCAGCAGGCGCAGACCGAGTTCGGGGCGGCTCTGCTCGCGACCGCGGAACATGATGGTGATCTTGACCTTGTCCCCGGCCCGCAGGAACCGCTCGACGTGACCCTTCTTGGTCTCGTAGTCGTGCGAGTCGATCTTCGGGCGGAGCTTCATCTCCTTGATGATCGTGTGGGTCTGGTTCTTGCGCGACTCGCGCTCCTTGAGCGCGGCCTCGTACTTGTACTTCCCGAAATCCATGAGCTTGCAGACCGGTGGCTTGGCCAACGGCGCGACCTCGACGAGGTCGAGATCGGCTTCGACGGCCAACCGGAGCGCATCCTCGATGCGCACGATGCCGACCTGTTCGCCGGCCGGGCCGACGAGGCGGACCTCGGGCACACGGATTCGGTCGTTGATCCGGGGTTCGACGCTGATGGTGCCTCCCTGCTTCGTTCGCGGACGACCCGCGACCGCAGGGACATCGGGCCCCTGGTCACGACACGCACGAAGGCCTCGGCAGGCGCGCGCAGACCGCACGCCGTGACCCGCCGGACCTGTCGTACTGGCGCGAGCGCCGCGGTCTGCAGGTGGGAGTCGAGGACTCCGCTTGCACGACCCGGCAGCCAGGCCGGATCGGTCGGGTGGAAGGGTACCAGCCATGACCGACGGCCCGGAAATCGCGCAGCAGTCCGCACTCGACCTCGCGGACGTGCCGGCCGTCGAGGTCGTGCTCACCGTCGCGATGCACCTGATGACCGCAGCCGCCCTCGCCTGCGGTCTCGGCGCCGACGAGGAGGACCGGCCCGCGCCCCCGGCGGACCTGGCCGAGGCGCGGATCCTCATCACCGCACTGGCCGGCCTGGTGACCGCCTCGGCCCCGCTGCTGGGTTCGATGCACGCCGCTCCGCTGCGCGACGGGCTGACGACACTGCAGCGCGCGTTCCGGGAGGCCTCGACGGTCCCGGACCTGCCCGGAGACGGCCCCGGGGAGAAGTTGACCGGCCCCTTGGGGTGACCGCTCGGCGGCGCGGCTCGGTGACCGCTCGGCGGCGGCGTCCCGGTCAGTCGGCGGGCGCGTCCGCCGGCACGACCGCGAGCCCGCCGGCGGCCAGGTCGGCGACGTCGTCGTCGGCGCCGAGGACGGCGGCCGCGGCCTCGACATCGAACCCGCTGAGCAGTACCGCGACGTCCACGCCGGCGACGTCGACGCCGGCCAGCGCGCCGGCGACGTCGAGGTCCGCCAACGCACCGGCCGGACCCGACCCGACCGCTCGGACGTCGACGACCCGCATCGCCGCGCCCGGCCGCGCCAACGGGCCGAGGACGGTGTGGACACGCTCGGTGATCGCGCGGACGTCGACGACGTCGGCGAGCACCCGCAGCAGCCGGCCGGTGAAGCGCACCGTGATCGGACCGACGACGTCGACAACGACCGCGACGGCGTCGTCGGCCAGCGCGGACCGGGCGATGTCGCGGGCGTAGGCCGGCACCGGTCGCGCCTCCGGGTTCCACGCCGTCATCGGCGCGACGCCACTGAACGCGAGCAGACCGCGCTGTCCGGTCGCGTTCACCATCGAGACGACCGCCATGTGGCTGTCCTTCTCCTCGCCGTCCGCACCCAGGGAGTCCAGGACCGCGACGACACCGGTGAACAGCCGATGGCCGCGCAGGCCGCGGGCGACCGCGTGCAGGCTCACCCCGCGCGCGTGCGCCGACGCGAGCAGATCGCGCACGGCCGGATCGACGGACCCGTCGTCGCCGGCGAACTGCGGAGCCGCGAGGGTCCGGCCGCGTCCGAGGGTCCCGTCGGTCATGGGCCGAGCGTACGGGAGCACAATCACCCGGGTGACCGCGAAGCCCCGCCCGCGCTGGCTCGTGCTGGCGACCTTGGCACTGCTGGCGCCGAACCTGCGCATGGCGCTGTCGAGCGTGCCCGCGGTCATCCCCGACATCGACGCCGCCACCGGGTGGTCGGCGACCGCGCTGGGCCTGCTGACGATGCTGCCCGTGCTGTGCATGGGCGCGTTCGCCCTGATCGTCCCGCGGGTCGCGCACCGGTTCGGCAAGCGTCGGACCGTCGCCTTCGCGCTCGCGCTGATCACGATCGCGCTCACCGTACGCCTCGCCTCCTTGGTCCCGGGGGTGCTGCACGCGTCCGCGCTGCTCGCCGGCATCGGCATCGCGCTGGCCGCCGGCCTGGTCCCGGGGATCGTGCGCGAGCAGCTGCCGACCGCGATCGGCGCGGCGACCGGCCTGTGGTCGGCGGCGATGATGACCGGCGCGGCCCTGGCCGCGGCGCTGACCGCACCACTGGAGTCCGCGACCGGCTCGTGGCAGGTCGCGCTGGCGCTGTGGGCGCTGCCGGCCGCCTTGGCCCTGGTCGTGTGGTTGCAGGTCGAAGGCGGTCACGAGGCGCCGGCACCGGCGCAGGACGCCGCCGTCGGCATCGGCGACCTGCCGTGGCGCAACCCGAACGCGTGGGCGCTCACCGCGTTCTTGGCCCTGAACTCGATCGTCTTCTACACCACGCTCGCGTGGCTGGCACCGTCGTACGTGGACCGCGGGATGACGAAGGCGCACGCCGGCCTGCTGTTCGGCCTGTTCACCGCGTTCCAGGTCATCGGCGCCCTGGTGCTGCCGTTCGTCGCGGAGCGGTCGGCCCGACGGCAGGCGATCTACGCCGCGAGCCTGGCCGTCGGGGCCGTCGGCGTCCTCGGCGTCGGCTTCCCGCTCGGGGCCGCGACCGCGCCCGTGCTCGCCGTCTTCGGCGTCGCGATCGGCGGGGCGTTCGCGATGGGCCTGGCGCTGCTCAGCGAGTGGGCCGCGGACGCGCGCGCGTCGGCCCGACTGACGGCGATGGCGTTCACCGTCACGTACCTCACCGCCTCGATCGGCCCGCTCACCGCCGGGGCCCTGCTGGACGCGAACGCCTCGTGGACGCTGATCTACTCGCTGCTCGCCGTCGTGATCGTCGGGCAGTTCGCGGCGGTGCCGTTCATGCGCCGGGGCGTGCGCATCCAGTGAGGTGCGACGTACGCCGCCGGGCTGTCGGGCGATCGGCGAAGCGCCCCCTCCCGGTTCGGAGGCCAGGAGGGGGCGCAGTGCGTCAGCCCTCAGGATCCTCCGGCAATTCAGACATGTGGTCTGCCTACGGCGTATGCAGACCAGAGCCCAGAGAGTCCGATTCCACGAGGAAACATGCTCCTGGGCAACGGGAATTCCATGAGGGATCAACCGATTCAAGTCCCGTCACTCACCCCAACGAGTTGGTCAGGTGTGACCGTGGTTCCACGGGATCACCCGTGGAACCACGTCGGCGGTGTCGGCCTCCGACCCAGTTCCGAATGGATGATTGCGCTCTCGGTCAGGATCACGCCCTTCAGCCAGGCGGTGACGGGTGTCGGCGACAGCGGGCAGATCTCGCAGCTGACTGAAGAGCGATGCTCCGCACCAAGCGATCGCATCAACGGGGCACGCGAACTCATCGCCAGGTTCAGCGCGCCCGCCTGAGCAGGTCTTCGAGCGCTTCGCGGGCGAGAGCTGACACGGTCGTGCCGCGGGCCGCAGCGACCCGCTCGGCCAGTTCTCGCTCCTCTGCCGGGAGTCGGAACGTGACTTGCGGGGACCGTCCGCTCGGCCCGGCCAGTGAGGGTCGTCCAACCCTGCGCGGGAACTGCACGTCTACCGAGTCGAGGCTGGTGTCGTCAGCCTCGAACTCCGCTGCCAGGGCTTCGGCGTCCTGTTCGGTGATCGTCGATCCGTCCGGGGCGCGGCACTCCGTCAGCCTTCTGTCCTTGGTGCCGCTCATTCGGGTCCCTCCTCCATCAGCGCTCTCCACTTCGGCCGCACGTCCATCACGTGGATGACGAGCAGTCCGCGGTCGGTTCTCGCTGCCATGACCTCCAGTGCCCGCCCCGACGTGTCGTAGCCGAGGTACACCAGTCGCTCCTGACGGCCACTGCCGTCCGGCAGCACGGCGGTCACGACTGGATCCGTGATCACCTCCAGCGCGCGGGCCCGCCCCACACGGTGCTTTCGCGCCGATTGGGCGAACTCGAACTGCGCGTGCCAGTTTTGCACGACCAAATTGGCAGATCAACCACCCGTCTGGCGGCGCCTACGCAGCGAGCCCGCGGGTCCCGCCTGGAGGGATTGACGGGCGACAACGGCCGGCTGCATGGCATCCTCGCGCCGCCTTCGGGAACGTCGTGCTCGGCGGCCCCAAGATGGCTCCGCTCAAGTGGTCGATCGCTCGGAGAGTTCCGCGCCGCAGAAGCGGCAGACCACCGCGGCCTTGGCGATCGACTCACCGCATCGTGGACACCGCACCCGAGGGTCCTGCCGCCGGAAGTACCGGCTGAAGATGTTCTCGGCGCGGATCTCACCGTCTCCCTGAGCCAGGACGCCGCCGCAGTAGGTCACGAGCGTTCGGGCCTCGGGGTGCACCTCCGACAGCCGAATAGCGAACTGCTCCGCGGCCGCGAAGGTGGTGGGATCGCGTTCGATCATCGCGTCGTTCACTGCGAACCAGGCCAGTCGCAGCGCCTTGGCGTACTTGCCGGCCTGCATCGCCTCGGTGGCCTTGGCCAGTCGCTTCGCCGCGCTCACGGGCCGAGGCTAACCGCACGTCGGTGAGCGCTCATGTTCGACGCCGCAGCCGCTGACGCGCGCGTGGCATTCGACTCGTTGGGGCCAGTTGGTAACACATTCATCGAACGCCGTCGGTGTTGAGGTTGGGCTCGGTCCGCCCCCGCCGAATCGGGCCCAACCTCAACACCGGCGCACTATGCGCCGCGGCGTGCGCATCCAGTGAGGTGCGACGGACGCCGCCGGCCTAGAGACGGCAGGCGTGGATGTTCGTCACGAGGATGCCGCGAGCACCCAGCGCGTACAGGTCGTCCATCACCTTGTGGACGTCGCTCGCCGGCACCATCGCCCGCACCGCCGACCAGGCGGCGTCGTGCAACGACGACACCGTCGGTGACTCGATCCCCGGCGTCAGGGCGCACGCCCGCTCGACGAGCGCGGTCGGGATGTCGTAATCGACTAGGACGTAGGAGCGGGCGACCAGGACGCCGGTGAGACGGCGGATGAACGTCTGGACCGCGGAGTCCTCCGGGGCGCCGGAGCGACGGATCACCAGCGCCTCCGACACGAGGATCGGCTCGCCGACGAGCTCCAGCCCGGCCTTGCGCAGCGTCGTGCCGGTCGCGACGACGTCGGCGACCGCCTCGGCGACCCCGAGGGCCACCGCGTTCTCCACCGCACCGTCGAGGGCGACGATCCGGGCCTGGATGCCCTCCCGGGCCAGGTACGCGTGCAGCAGTCCGGCGTAGGACGTCGCGATCGTCTGCCCGGCCAGGTCCGCGACGGTCCTGGCCGTGCCCGTCGGGGCGGCGAACCGGAAGGTCGACGGGGCGAAACCCAGGGCCAGGACCTCGTCGGCCTGGGCGCCGGAGTCCTGCAGCATGTCCCGCCCGGTGATCCCCAGGTCGAGCGTGCCCTCGCCCACGTAGATCGCGATGTCCCGCGGGCGCAGGAAGAAGAACTCGACATCGTTCTCGGGGTCCTGGACGACGAGGTCGCGGGTCGTGGCGGCACGCAGGTAACCGGCCTCGAGGAGCATCTCGCGGGCGGGTTCGGCCAGTTGACCCTTGTTCGGGACGGCGACGCGCAGCATCGACTACAGCCGCCGGTAGACGTCGTCGAGGCTGACGCCGGCGGCCAGCATCATGACCTGCACGTGGTACAGCAACTGGGAGATCTCCTCCGCGGCCCGCTCGGCCCCCTCGTGCTCGACCGCCATCCACACCTCGGCGGCCTCCTCGACGATCTTCTTGCCGATCTCGTGGACGCCGGCGTCGACCAGGCGCACGGTTCCGGTCACCTCCTCGCGGTAGGTCACCTTCTGCAACAGCTCGGCGTACAACGCGTCGAAGGTCTTCACGCCGGAAGCCTAGGGCCTACAGCGCGTGGCCCAGACGCACGGCCTTGGTGTGCAGGTAGGCGGCGTTGTGCGCGTTCGGCGGGACGACGATCGGGACCTGCTCACAGATCCGGACCCCGTACGCGGCCAGGCCGGTGCACTTGGCCGGGTTGTTCGTCAGCAGCCGGACGCTACGCACGCCGAGGTCGGCCAGGATGCTCGCCCCGGTGCCGTAGTCGCGGGCGTCGGCCGGCAGCCCCAGCCGCAGGTTCGCGTCGACGGTGTCCAGCCCGTCCTCCTGCAGCGCGTACGCCCGCAGCTTGTCGACCAGGCCGATGCCGCGGCCCTCGTGCCCGCGCAGGTAGACCACGACTCCGGTGCCGACCGCCGCGATCCGCCGCATCGCCTCGTGCAGTTGCGGGCCACAGTCACAGCGGTGCGATCCGAACACGTCGCCGGTCAGGCACTCCGAGTGCACCCGCACGAGGATGGCGGTGGCATCGCGTACGTCACCGGCGACGAGCGCGACGTGCTCGCCGGCGTCGGCGTCGTCGCGGTACGCGTACGCGGTGAACCGCCCGTGGGCGGTCGGCAGTGCACAGACCGCGATGCGCTGCACGCCGTCCACCTACGCCTCCGCTCGCCGACCGTCGCGGTCGCCGGTCGGTGCGGGCACCGGCCGGCCGCTGATCCGCACATCCTCCCCGATCACCGTCACGGCCTCGACGACGAGGGGGAACCCGCGCCCGGGCATCGGCACGGCCGGCGGGCCGGCCCCCAGCAGCGCCGGCGCGAGGTAGGCCTCGACCCGGTCGACCAGGCCAGCCGCACAGAACGCCGCCGCCAGGCGCGGGCCACCCTCCAAGAGCGCATGTCGGACGCCGCGCGCGAACACGGCGGCGAGGACCTGCGGCGGGGCCATCGGTCCGGTCAACAGCGTCGGCGCCGCGTCGTCCAGGACGCGCGCGTGGGCCGGCAGCCGCGTCGTGCCCATGACCACCCGGATGGGCGGCGGACCCGGCGGTCGCCGGTCGGGCAGCCGGACGGTGAGCGCGGGGTCGTCGATCGACACCGTCGCGGTCCCCACGATGATCGCCCCGACCCGCGCGCGCAGCTCGTGCACCGCGCGACGGGCCGGCTCCCCCGTCAGTGCGGTCGGTCCGCCGTCGGCACCGGCCACCCGGCCGTCCAGTGACAGCGCGACCTTCCAGGTGACGAACGGCCGCCCGTGGCGCACGGCGAACGTCCACTCCGCGTTGATCGCGAGAGCGTCCTGCTCGCGAACGCCATCGACGACGTCGACGCCGGCCGCGGCCAGCTCCGCCCCACCGCCGCCGGCAGCACTCGTCGGATCGGCCTGCGCGTAGACGACGCGGCTGACGCCGGCGGCCAGCAGCGCCTGCGTGCACGGGCCGGTGCGGCCGGTGTGCCGACACGGTTCCAAGGACACGACCGCGGTCGCACCGCTCGCCCTCGGGCCGGCGTCGGCGAGGGCGACGACCTCGGCGTGCGCGGTCCCGGCCCCGCGGTGGTAGCCGCGCCCCACGACCTGCCCGTCCGCGGCGACGATCACGCACCCGACCCGCGGGTTCGCCCCGTGCGGGGCATCGGGCGATGTCGCGAGGGCGAGCGCCTCGCCCATGGGTCCGTCCCAGCGCCCGGGATCGCGAGGTGTCGCGGGCGTCACGGGCGGACGGCGTTCTCCGCGAGTTCGCGCAGGCGCTCGACCATGGCCGCCGGGTCCGGTGCGCGGTACACCGACGAGCCGGCGACGAACGTGTCCGCCCCCGCGGCCGCGCACTGCTCGATCGTGTCCGGTCCGACGCCGCCGTCGACCTGGACCCAGATGTCGACGTCGGCCGCGTCGGCGAGCCGGCGGGCCGCGCGCACCTTGGCCAGCATGTCGACCAGGAAGGCCTGACCGCCGAAGCCGGGCTCGACCGTCATCACCAAGATCATGTCGACGTACGGGACGAGGTCCGCCACGACGTCGATCGACGTGCCGGGCTTGACCGCGACCCCGGCCCGCGCCCCGGCGGCCCGGATGTCGCGGGCGACCTTGCGCGGGCTGCGCGCGGCCTCGACGTGGAACGTGACCGATCCCGCGCCGGCCTCGGCGTACTGCGGCGCCCACCGGCCCGGATCGTCGATCATCAGATGGCAGTCGGCCGGGACGTCGATGCCCCGCAGCAACGACTCGACCACCGGCAGCCCGAACGTGAGGTTCGGGACGAAGTGGTTGTCCATGACGTCGAGGTGGATCCAGTCCGCGGTCGGCGCGACCCGCCGGACCTCGGCCGCCAGGTTCGACAGGTCGGCGTTCAGCACGCTCGGCGAGATGCGGATTCCCACGTCGGCGAATCTAGCCTGCGCGACCGGGTCGATCCCCGGTCGACCTTGAGGTTGTCCCGCGTGTTGCCGGTCGGGACCCGGTACACGCTCACGGTCGCCGGCGCAGCAGCGCGCAGAACATCGCGTCGGTTCCGTGCCGGTGCGGCCACAGCTGCACGAACGGACCGGCACCCACGTCGGCGATCTCCGGGAGCAGCGCGCGGGCATCCTCGACGACGACGTCGTCGCGGCGGCGCAGCAGGTCGGCGACCACCAGGTCGGTCTCCGCGACGTGCGGTGAGCAGGTGGCGTAGACCACCACCCCGCCGGGCCGCGCGGCGTCCAGCGCGGCCGCGAGCAGGTCGCGCTGGATCGGTGCCAGCGCCGCGAGGTCCGCCGGCGACCGCCGCCAGCGGGCCTCCGGCCGGCGCCGCAGCGCCCCCAGACCGGTGCACGGCACGTCGGCGAGCACCCGGTCGAAGCGCCGACGGCCCCACGGCCGGGTGCGCGCGTCACCGACGAGGACCTCGGCCGACTCCCCCGGACCCAGCGCCGCGCGGACCAGGTCGGCCCGATGCGCGTGCTGCTCGACCGCCACCAGGCCACCACCGCGCTCGGCGGCCAGGCCGGCCAGGAGCGCCGCCTTCCCGCCGGGTCCCGCGCACACGTCCAGCCAGTCGCCACGGTCACCGTCGACGTCGGCTCGGGCCAGGGCGAGCGCGACCAGCTGACTGCCCTCGTCCTGTACGCCCACGCGGCCGTCGCGCACGCACGCCAGCGCCTCCGGCGGCCCGTCGAGCAGCGTCGCGGCCAGCGGCGACCAACGCCCCGGACCGACCTCCGGCAGCGCGAGCAGGTCGGCCACGTCCATCCGGCCCGGCCGGGCCACCAGGGACGGGCGCGCCGGGGCGTTGTTCGCCGCCAGCAGGGCCGCCAACTCGGCCCGGTCAGCGCCCAGGGCCTCGCGCAGTGCCCGCACGATCCATCGCGGATGCGACCAGCGCTCGGCCAACCACGTCGGGTCGTCGTCGCCGCGTCCGCCCTGCCGGCGGTCCACCCAGGTGTCGGCGTCGTGCTCGGCGACGCGGCGCAGGACGGCGTTGACGAACCCGGCGCGGGACGCAGCACCCGACGGAACGCCCTGCGCACGGGCCAGTTCGCAGGACGAATCGACGGCGGCATGGTCGGGCACGCGCATCGCCAGCACCTGGTGCACACCCAAGCGCAGCACGTCGGCCAACGCCGGCTCGACGCGATCCCACGGCCGGGTCACGCAGGTGGCCAGGATCGCGTCGTACCACCCCCGCCAGCGCAACGTGCCGTAGGCCAGTTCGGTCGCGAAGGCCGCGTCGCGGCCGTGCAGCCCGTAGCCGTGCAGGATCTGGGGCGTGACGAGGTTGGCGTACGCGTCGTCCTCGCGCACCGCGCGCAGCACGGCCAACGCGGCCGCGCGCGGCCGATCGGCGGTCACCGGGCTTCGTCCGCGTCGGTGAGGTGGAGCCCGCGTGCCCAGTCCGCCGCGGGCATCTGCCGCCGACCGGCCGGCCGCACCCACGTCAGGGCGACCGGTGTCGTCCCGGTGCCGACCTCGACCTCGCGTCGACCCACGCGTAGCGACCCCGGCGCCAGCCCGGGCGCGCCGGGGCGTGGCGACACCGGACCCAGACCCACCCGGGCGTCCCGGATCGTCGTCCACGCCCCCGGCGCCGGGGTGCACGCGCGGATCTGCCGGTCGACGGCGACGGCCGGCGCGGACCAGCGCACCTGCGCGTCCGCCACGGTCAGCTTCGGCGCGTACGTCGCGTCGCCGGTCTGCGGTATCGGCCGGGCCGCACCGGCCTCGATCGCGTCGAGCGTCGCCACGAGCAGTCCGCCACCGGCGTGCGCGAGCCGGTCGAGCACGTCCCCGGCGGTGTCCGTGGCCGCGATCGGCTCGGTCAGCGTGCCGTAGACCGGCCCGGTGTCCATGCCCTCGTCCAGCCGGAACGTCGTGGCGCCGGTGACGTCGTCGCCGCGCCAGATCGCGTGCTGGACCGGGGCCGCCCCCCGCCAGTCCGGCAGGACGGAGAAGTGCAGGTTCACCCAGCCGTGGACGGGCACCGCGAGCAGGTCGGCGGGGACGAGCAGTCCGTAGGCGACGATCGGCGCGACGTCCGGCGCCAGGCGGTGCAGCCGATCGCGGACGTCCGGGGTGCGCAACGACGTCGGGGCCCAGACCTCGATCCCGGCCGTGCGGGCGAGGGTAGCGACCGCCGACTCGGCCACGGCGCGACCGCGACCGACCGGGGCGGGTGGGCGGGTCAACACGGCGACGACCTCGTGTCGCGAGGCCAACAGCGCCTCGAGGGCGACCGCCGCCACCGGCGGCGTGCCCGCGAACACGCAGCGCATCGGGTACTACAGCCAGCGCTCGGAGACCGCGTGCGGGCTGACCCGCACGACCGGCGCCGGCTCGCCGAACCACTCCGCGGCCCGGATCTGGCGCATCGCCTCCTTGCGCACCTGGGGGTCGAGGCGGTCGATGAACAAGATGCCGTCCAGGTGGTCGGTCTCGTGCTGGATCGCCCGCGCCTTGAGGTCGCTGCCCTCGATGACGACCGGCTCGCCGTGCATGTTCATGCCGGCGGCGACGACCCGGCGGGCGCGCCGGGTGTCGAAGGCCAGGTCCGGGATCGACAGGCAGCCCTCGTCGCCGTCCTGGTGTTCCTCGGACAGGTCGAGGTCCGGGTTGATCAGGTAGCCGAGCTCGTCGTCGACCCAGTAGGTGAACACCCGCAGGGAGACACCGATCTGCGGTGCGGCCAGGCCGGCCCCGGGCGCGTCCATCATCGTGTCGGTCAGGTCCTTGACCAGCTTGCGCAGCTCCTTGTCGAAGGTCTCGACCGGCGCCGCCGGGGTACGCAGGACGGGGTCGCCGAAGAGCCGGATGGGCTGGATCGCCATGCGCGCAGTGTAGGTGCGGCGCTCGGACCGGCCGCGCCCCGGCGTGGCGGCTACAGGTCGCGGGGGTCCAGGTGCACCGCCACCTTGGCGGTACCGGCGTGCGCCGATCGCGTCGCGCTGATCGCCCGCAACGCGGCCGCGAGGGCCGTCGCGTCCGTGCGGTCCACGACGACGACGGCCCGGTGTCGGTCGCCGTCCTCGCCGGTCGGGACCGGTCCCAGGAGGCGGTGCGGCACCGTGAGCGCCGCCGCGACGTCGAGCAGGTCCGCGCGTGCGCCGCGCAGGACGGCCACCCGGGTCACCGGCGGCAGGCCGGCACCGGCCCGGTCGTCGAGCTCGCGTTCGGCCAGCCAGGGCGCGTCCCACCGCACGAGCGCCTGGACGACGGGGATCGCGTTCGCCGCGGTGACGACGATCCGCGCCCGAGGTGCGGCCAGGCGGCTGGCGGCGAACCACCGGCGCGCGACGTCCTCGGTCGCGCCCAGTCCCACGCGCGTCAACTGCGACCGCGCGTCGAGCAGCAGGACGGCCCGATAGCCGCCCGGGCAGTCCGGCTCGGCCCCCGGCGTCGCGACGACGACCTGGGCGGTGGCCGAGATCTCGGCGACGACGTGACCGGCGTGGCTGGCCACGACCGGCACGCCGGGGAACGCCCGACCGATCTCCTCGACGGTCCGCTCGGCCCCCACGTCGATCGCCCGCAGTCGGCGGCCACCGCACTCCGGGCAGGCCCAGGCGCCGACGACGTGCCCGCAGCGACCACAGGCCGGCGTCGACCCGCCCGCGGCCAACGCCAACGGTCCGGCGCAGGACGGACAGCGGGCCGCCGACCGGCACCGTTGGCAGGCCAGTGCGGGGACGTACCCGCGCCGGGCGACCTGGACGAGGACGGGGCCGTCGACCAGGCCGGCCCGGGCCGCCTGCCAGGCGGTGTGCGGGATCCGGGCGGCGGCGGCCGCCGCGTCCCGGGCGGCGTCCTCGGCGGCCAGTGCGCGAACCCGCGGCGCTCGTCGGGCCACCACCGCGCGATCCGGCTGGATCGATCGCGCCCACCCGGTCGCGCACCAGTGCTGGGTGACGACCGAACGCGCCGGCGACCCGACGACGAGGTCGCAGCCGGACCGGTGAGCGCGCACCGCGGCGACCTCCCGGGCGTCCCAGTACGGCGCCTGCGGGTCGGCCAGCGCGTCGTCCCCGTCGTCCCACAGCACGATCAACCGCAGGTCGGCCAGCGGCGCGAAGACCGCGGCCCGCGTGCCCACCACGACCCGCGGACCGCCGCGCAGCACCCGGGCGAACTCCCGGTACCGGCGTTCGGGACCGGCGTCCGCGGTCAGCACCGCCACCAACCCGCCGGACCGCTCGACGTCCAGCCCGGCCAGCAGCCGGGCGACGTCGGCCGCGTCCGGCACGACGACGAGGGCGTCCGCGGCCGGGCGGGCCAGCACGGTGCGTACGAGCGCCACGACCTCGTCGACCCACGAGCTCGCCGGCGCGGACGACCACACCGCCCGGGTCGGCGTACCCGTCGGCCGGGCCAGGCGTGCCAGCAACGCCGGCCCGTGGTCGTAGTCCGACCACGGGGTCGGATCTGGCGCGACGAGCGCCGCCGGGTCGACCGGCTTGGCCGCGGCCCGCTCCGCGCGCGCGTGCCGCGGTGGGACGGCTGCGCGGACGACGTCGGCGAACGTCCCGGCGTAGCGGGCCGCGACGTGGGTCACCAGGTCCAGCGTCGCGGAGGTGAGCACCGGTCCTGGCCCGACGACCCGTTCGATCGGACGCAGGCGGGCGAACTGCTCGCCGCTGGCGCCGAGGTCGACGACCCACCCGTCGCACAGCCGACCGGCGAACCGCACCCGCACCCGCGACCCGACCGCGGTGGCCTCGACCAGGTCGGCGGGCACGAGGTAGTCGAACGGCCGGTCCAGGTGCGGCACCGGCGAGTCGACGCGGACCTGGACGACCACGCCGGTCGCCGCGTCCGCCGGCTCCGGTGTCGCCGCCGCCGTCCCGGGTGGCACGCGGCGCAGTTGGCCCGTGCCCCGATCGCGACCCATGCCCGCGGACCCTAACCGGTACCCGCGGGGCCGGTCAGCGGCCGGCGGCCACCGTCAGGTCGTCGACGCGGTCGGTCGCCTCCCAGGTGAAGGTCGGCCCGACGGCGGTCCGCTGCACCGGATCGGCATGGTCGAGCAGCCAGTTGCTGCCCTGCGGTCGCCCGAAGTGCCCGTACGCCGCGGTCGTGCGGTAGATCGGCCGCAGCAGGTCCAGGTCACGGATGATCGCGGCCGGGCGCAGGTCGAAGACCTCCAGCACCGCGGCCTGGATCCGCTCGTCGGCGACCACCCCGGTGCCGAACGTCTCCACGAACACCCCGACCGGATGCGCCTTGCCGATCGCGTACGCGACCTGGACCTCGCAGCGGGTGGCCAGGCCGGCCGCCACGACGTTCTTGGCCACCCAGCGCATCGCGTACGCCGCCGATCGGTCGACCTTCGACGGATCCTTGCCGGAGAACGCGCCGCCGCCGTGCCGGCCCATGCCGCCGTAGGTGTCGACGATGATCTTGCGGC
>CAYMNG010000019.1:0-18844 GCA_964391765.1 uncultured Bifidobacteriaceae bacterium
CGTCCTCTCGGAGGTGCCGAGCGTGATGAGGATGTAGTCGGCGAGCAGCTTGTAGCTGGGCCGTCGACCCACCGGATAGCGCGCCCGGTGACGCTCCGGCCACACATCACCGATGAGGTGGAGGACGTACTTGACCTGCACCGCGTCGAGTTCGAAGTACACCGTGGCCGGCTCATCCGCTCGCCGGTCGCACGGATCGGGTTCGCCACCACGACCGCTCCGTACCGCGTCTTCTGGATCGACCCGGCAGCCGAGAAGTGCCCCTGCTGGATAGCCCAATCGAACATGAGCGACATCACGTTCCGAACCTTGTTCGCGGTCGTCACTGACTTCTCCCGTGCGATGTCCATGAGCAGCCCGTCGGCGCGATCCGCGGTGATCTCGGCGATGGGGATGGCACCGGCGCGCGGGATGACATGCGCGCGGACCACCGATGCGTAGCCATCGACCGTCTGCTCGCGGCGCTGACGCAGCAACCGGGGATCATCGTCGCGGTACGCCGTCTACAGCCACGCCCTCGCCAGCTCGGCGACGGTCATGATCTGCGTCCGCCGGGCAGAGACTCGACCGACTGCGAGATCAGCGGCCTCCTTCTGGGAGGCAAGTGCTTCCTCCTCCCTCGATCCGGTCCGGTCGGACGACGCTCCTGCCCGTTGCCGTCGTAGACCCGCCCCCGCGCAAGGATGAGTCCGGTCGGCTCGACCGTGTACGTGACCGCGCCGAGTTCGCCGAGCGCCGCCGCGGGTCCCGCCAGCCTGACGCGAGGCGACCCTGCGCACGGTCGATCCGATCGACGGCGTGGTCGAGCACGACCGCGAAGGCGCTCCCGGCGCGGGCCTCAGTGACACGGAGATCATGCTGCTGGAGTCGCTGCGCTCCCCGGAGGTCTGCGTCGAGACCGGCTGGCGCGCTTGTGTCACCAAGGTCCGTGTCACCTGTGCACTGGCGGGGTCAACGGGGGCGGCTACGCCGGGGTGCGGGTGAGCTCGAGGACCTGGGGGAAGAGGATGTTGTTCTCCTTGTGGATGTGCTCGTGCAGATCGAACTCCATCTCCTTCAACCCGTCCAACATCGCCCGGTACGAGCCGCACGCGTCGTCGGGCACCGCGTAGCCGGCGGTGACGGCGTTGAGTTCCTTGAGCAGATCGCCGACCACCTGGTGCTCCTCCGCGAGTTGCGCGATGGCCTCGGCCAGATCAGCGTCGCCCTGTCCTCGTTCGAGGCGACTGATCGCCGGGAACACCGAGCGCTCCTCCCGGGTCATGTGCGGATCGAGGTCGGCGACGAGGCGGTCGTAGACGTCGTGCACCTGCGCCAGCTCCGGGTGGCGTTCTCCGTGGACCCGGTGGACCTTGTCGACCAACGCCTGCAGTCGCGGCATCTCCGCCCACAGGTACGCGTGATGGGTATCGACGATGTCGTGGGCGAGGGCGGAGTTCGTCGTCGGCCCGGTCGAGGTGGTCGCGGCCCGGTCGGGGATGTCCAGCGCCGCGGCCACCGCGGCCAGGTCCAGGCCGGCCTCGGTCGACGCCTCGCGCAAGGTGCGATGGCCGTTGCAGCAGTAGTCCAGGCCGAACCGTTCCAGAACCCGGCCGCGTCGGGAGTCTTCGGTGACCAGAGTGCCTAGCGTGGCGGAGGTATCGATCGACATGGGGCCAAGGTAACCACGCATCAGCACACCTGGCTGTGACCGGCGTCTCACCGCGGGGTCGGGATGCGGTGAGACGCCGGTCGAAGTGCGGAGCCGGTGACCTAGAACCGCTTCGGGAACTGGGCAACCAGGCCCTCGGTCAGCATGTCCGCCATCTGCACCATGTGTGCCTCGGCCGTCCCGTAGTCGGCGATCGCCTTCGCCCGGTCACCGGCGAGCATGTCGCTCGCGTACGCGATCGTCTGCGTGATGTGGCCGCGCATCATCGACTTCATCGCCGCCGGCTTCCACGCGGGGTTCGCACTCGACAAGAACGCGCCGATCTCCTCGGCGTTGCGGTACCACTCGGTCACGGCGGCGTTCAGGGCGGCGGTGTCGCCCGCCTTCGCAGCGACCAGGACCGGCACCGCGTCATTGATGTGCTCGGTCAACAGGGCGGTCAGGCGTGCTCCCGCCTTCGCCCCGTAGAACGGCTTGATCGCGTTGCCGATGTCGACCTGGTTCCGCAGGAGGCGGGCCATCGTGTCGTTCAGGCCGGCAGACCCGTCAACGAACGCCGCGACCGTCGCGTAGGTCCACTCCATGTGCTGTGTCCACAACTGACGCATCGCGGCCTGCACGGCAGCCTGGCGCGCGTTCGCCGGCACGAACGTCTTCATCGCGACCTGATGGCCAGCCGACGCGTGGGTCGTCGTGCCGGTGGTCGGGCCGTGCGTGTGCGCAGTCGAACCCGGTGCGATCCCGATCGTGACGGCCAGGAGTGCGGCGCCAGCCGCGACACCTGCGATCCACCCGTGACGGCGAGCCTGCGTGTTCTTCATCGTGTCTCTCCTTCGGTCTCACTGCGGTCCGGCGGACCGCCTTCGTGGACCATTCGTGTGCGCGCACGGCGCCGTCTTACCGGATTCGCGTACGGAGAATCTGCCGGTAAGAACGGGCACGTCGGACGCACTAACGGGATGTGAGGCACTGCCATCCGACCCGACGTGGCCATCGACGAGCATCGGTGCCAGCATGATCGCCGTGACGCTGGACCGTGGCGCCGGCATCGGCCCGATCGACGAGACGTCCGAGGACGCGACCGCGCCCGTCGCCGAGGTCGCTGCGCCCTTCGACTGGGTCGGCGAACTCACCGCGACCGGAGCCCGCCAGGAAGCAGCGATCCGCCGACTGCACGACCTCATGCGCCGGGCAGCCGCCCGGTACCTGCGCACCATCGACGGTGCCGAGAACCTGGGGCAGGTCCGCCGTGCGGAGATCATCGAGGCGACGGCCGACACCGCGACCGTCGAGGTCCTGAACAAGCTGCCGACCTTCGAGGGCCGCAGCCGGTTCACGACCTGGGCCTACAAGTTCGCGATCCTCACTGTCGCGGTGGAGGCTCGCCGAGCCGCCTGGCGCCCACGTGAGGTCGACCTCGCCGCGATCGACGAGCCGCTCGCGGAATCCGCCACACCACACGAGCAGGCCGAGTTGGCGGCGGTGACGGCCGCGCTGCGGACGAGTATCGAGACCTCCCTGACCGCCCACCAACGCCGGGTCCTCGTGGCGATCGTGATCGACGCCGTCCCCATCGCCATCCTCGCCGACCGCCTCGGCACCAACCGGAATGCGCTGTACAAGACCCTCCACGACGCGCGGAAGCGCGTCCGCCAGGACCTCATCGCCCAGGGCCTCGTCGAGGCCCCCACCCGCCGCGGGGGGAAGCCATGAACGACGAGCATGCCCTCACGAACGACGCGATCGACCAGTTGCGCGCCGACCACGAGTTGTGGCTGTCCTGCGACGACTGCTTCGCGCAGGTCGACGTCGTCGTCGACGCGTTCGTCGCCCGCGGAACCGCGATCGACGGAGCCTTCCGCGCGCACCTGCGCGGATGCCCGGCCTGTCGCGACGAAGCGCGCGCGCTCGTGGCGCTCCTCGCCGACGACGACGGCGTCGACGAAGCCGGCTGCGCGCGCCTGCTCACCCGGTTCGACGCGGACCTGGCCGCGCCCGCATCGCATGGCCTGGCGGCTGCGGCCCCGCCCCCCGCGACCGTGCCGCACTCGCCGTGGCAGCAACAGCTCGGCTGGGTGCTCGTCGTCGTTCAGTTCGTCCTGCTCGTCGTCCTCGTCCTGCTCCCGCATCGCCCCGCGACGGTCCTCGGCCTGGTCGTCGGAGCGGTCCTCGCCGTCCTCGGCGTCGTCCTCGGGCTGGCCGCGACCCGGTTCCTCGGCAGCGCCCTGACCCCGACGCCGGTGCCGGTCGACGGCGCGGGGCTTCGGACGAGCGGCCCGTACGCGCGCGTGCGGCACCCGATCTACGGCGCGGTCCTCCTCCTGGGGACCGGATTCACCGTGGCGGTCGGCTCGTGGTGGACCGTCGGGTGCCTGGTGACCCTGGTCGCCTTCTTCGTCGCGAAGGCACGGTGGGAGGACTCGCTGTTGCGGACCCGCTACGGCGCCGCGTGGCGGACCTGGGCCTCCTCGACCGGCGCCCTGCTGCCCCGCCTGCGCTGACGACCGACGCGCCTGACCGGCTCGGTGCTCCAGACCGCGCCGGTGTTGAGGTTCGTCCCGGTCCGCGGCCGTCGAACCGGGACGAACCTCAACACCGGTGCCCCAGCGAACAGGCCGCCCCGCCCGCGACCGGAACTCCGGCGCGCGCCGCTAGTCGACCTCCCCGACCTCGCCGTAGAAGACACGCTCGGTCACCGTGCGCGCGCGCCTGGTCGTGCGCCGGTAGTCCTCGACGAGGCGACCTGCCTGGTCCATCGGGTATCCGAGGACGAACGCGACCGCCCGCAGGTCACGCACGTCGGTCGGCACCTGGTCCCCCGGCCGCCCCCGGACGAGCGTTATCGCGTTGCGCATCGACGTCGCCGCCCGCCACGCGTCCGCCAGCAGTGTCGCGTCGGCGGCCGACAGCAGCCCGGCGTCGGCGGCGGCCCGCAGCGCCGGCAGCGTCTGCGTGGTCCGCAGACCGGGGACGGCGTGCGCGTGCTGCAGTTGGAGCAACTGCGCGACCCACTCCACGTCGGACAAGCCACCGCGGCCCAACTTCGTGTGCAGCGTCGGATCGACGCCGCGCGGAAGCCGCTCGGCCTCCATCCGTGCCTTCAGCCGGCGCACCTCCCGCACGGCGTCGACGCCGATCACCGTCGGCCAACGCAGCGGATCGATCAACTCCTGGAACGCGCGGCCGAGATCCTCGTCGCCGGCGACGACCTGCGCGCGCAGCAGGGCCTGCGCCTCCCACGGCGCCGACCAGCGCGCGTAGTACGCCGCGTACGACGCGAGCGACCGGACCAGCGGCCCATGCCGGCCCTCGGGGCGCAGGTCGGCGTCGATGTCCAGCGGCGGGTCGCCACTGGGGGCCATCAGCAGCCGCCGGAACTCCTCGGCGATCCGGCGGGCCACGACCGCCGCCTGCTCGTCCGCGGTCCCACCGCGGGACCGGTGGACGAACATCACGTCCACGTCGCTGCCGAAACCCAGTTCCCGGCCACCGAACCGGCCCATCGAGATCACCGCGAAGTCGACGAGCCCGGTCGGGTCGACGATCCGACGAACGGCCTGCAGCGCACCGTCGACGGTCGCCGTCGCGACGTCGCTGAGCGCCCCTCCGACCGCCTCGGGCGTCGCGGCGCCGACCACCTGCGTCGACGCGATCCGCAGCAACTCCCGTCGCCGGATCGACCGGATCGCCGCGACCGCGGCCGCCGGGTCGTCGTAGCGGTCGACGACCGATCGCACCTCCGTCACCAGCCCGATCGTCGCCTGCGGCGGGCGGTCGACGTCCTCGGCGAGGATCCCGACGGCCTCCGGCCCCTGGAGCAACAGGTCCGTCGCGTACCGGCTGGTGGCGAGCACGCGGGCCAGTCGCTCGGCGACGACCGACTCGTCGCGCAGGAGTCGCAGGTACCACGGCGTCGTCCCGAGTGCCTCGCTGACGCGCCGGAAGCCCAGGAGCCCCCCGTCCGGATCCGGCGCGTCGGCGAACCAGCCGAGCAGCACGGGCAGCAGCGTCCGCTGGATCGCCGCCCGCCGGCTCACCCCCGCCGAGAGCGCCTCGAGGTGCCGCAGCGCACCGGCCGGATCGACGTAGCCGAGCGCCTCCAGGCGTTGCTGGGCCGCCTGCGGACTCAACCGCGCCTCGCCGGCGTCGAGCCGGGCGACCGCGTGCAGCAAGGGCCGGTAGAACAGCTTCTCGTGCAGTCGGCGCACCTGCCGGGCGTGGGCCGTCCAGGCGGCGTCCAGTTCCGCGACCGGGTCCGAACGGAACCCGACCGCCCGACCCAGCCGTCGCAGGTCCGGCTCGGCCTGCGGCATCGTGTGGGTGCGCTCCAGCCGCCGCAGCTGCAAACGGTGCTCCAGCGTCCGAAGGAACCGGTACGCGGCCGCGAGGGTCGCGGCGTCCTCCCGACCGACGTACCCGCCGTCGGCCAACGCCTCGAGCGCGGCCAAAGTCGTTGCGCTACGCAGCGTCTCGTCGCTGCGCCCGTGGACGAGCTGAAGCAACTGGACCGCGAACTCGACATCACGCAGACCGCCCGGGGCGAGCTTCAGCTCCCGTGCGCCGACCTTCGCCGGCACATGCTCCTCGACCCGCCGACGCATCCGCTGGACGTCCTCGACGAAGTCCGGTCGATCGGCGGCGTGCCAGACGAAGGGCCGCACCGCGTCGACGTACTGCGCGCCCAACGCCAGGTCGCCCGCCGCGGCCCGGGCCTTCAACAGGGCCTGGAACTCCCACGTGGCGGCCCACCGTTGGTAGTACGCGACGTGGGAGTCCAGCGTGCGCACGAGCGCACCCCGCCGGCCCTCTGGCCGCAGCGCGGCATCGACCTCCCAGATCGTGCCCTCACCGGTCCGGGCCGTACACGCCCGCATGGTCGCCGTCGCCAGCGCGGTCGCGACGGCCAGCGCCTCGTCGTCGCCGGCCGACCCGTCCGGTGATCCGACGAAGACGACGTCGACGTCGCTGACGTAGTTCAGTTCCCGGCCGCCGCACTTGCCCATGGCGACCACCGCGAGCCGGCACCCGAGCGCACGTACGCCGACCTGGGCGCGCGCGATGGCCAGTCCCGCGTCCAGGACCGCGTCGGCGACGTCGGACAGCCAACCGGCGACCTCGTCCATGGTCGCCAGGCCGCTGACGTCGCGTACGGCCACCTCGAGCACGGCCGTGCGGTAGGCGACCCGCAGCGCGTCGAGCACCGCGTCGTCCGACCTGGACGCCGTCGGCGCCGGATCGTCCGGGTCGGCGCCGACCGCCGTGAGCAGTCGGACCCGGGTCGCGCGCGCGCCCGGCCAACGCGCCAGCGACTGACCGTCGGCGAGGACCGTCCAGCGGTCCGGGTGCCGGGCCAAGAACCGCCCGAGGGCCGGCGAGGTTCCGAGGATGTCCACCAGCCGGCGCCGTACGCCCTCGTCGGCGACTGTCGCGTCGACGATCCGGCGCCACTCGTGCTCGTCGGCGGCCTCGAGGACGTCGACGAGCCCGAGCAGGGCGGCATCCGGATCGGCCGACCCGCCCAGCTCGGCCAGGACGTCCACGCCCGAAGCGGTCAGCAGCGGCTCGAGCCGTCGGGACGACAGCAGTCTGGTCGCGCGATCACGATCGACGAAGCCCAGCCGCGCCAGCCGGCCGGCCTCGGTGCGAACGCGATCGGTCATCGTGCGGCGAGCACCTCGCGCGAACGCTCGTGCACCAGGGCGGCCCACGCGCGTGCGACCGGCCGCCAGGCGCCCACCAGATCGTCCTGGGCAGCACGCACACCGGCGGCAGCGACCGCCGGGTCCACGCCGGAGCGCAGCAGCGCATCGTCCGGATCCGCTGTCCAGTCGGCGAACGTCGCCGAATCCAGTTCCGGGTGCGACTGGAACCCGTAGGCACGATCTGCGACACGGTAGCCCTGGACCCGGCACGCGTCGTTCGTCAGCAGCAGCACCGCCCCCGGGGGCAACCGGCTCACCTCGTCCTGGTGCCACTGGGTCGTCGGCACCCCGCCGGCAGGCGGGCCGACACCCGCGTCGGCCGCGAGCAGCCGGTCGCCGGCGGCGGCGTCGGTCCGCCGGACCGTCACCAGACCGATCTCCACGACCGACGCGCGGTCGACGCGGCCGCCGAGCGCGACCGCGAGCAGTTGGGAGCCCAGGCACAGGCCGAGCAGCGGGGTACGGCGATCGACCGCGTCGACCATCAACGCCCGCACCGCCGGCAGCCACGGCGCCACGTCGTCGTCCTGCGCGCCCATCACGCCGCCGAGCACGAGCAGACCGTGGATCCCGTCGGGAACCGCGGTCGGGACGACGTCACCGGCGAAGGCCCGGACGACGTCGACCCGCACGCCGTCCTCCGCCAGCCAGTGACCGAGCAGGAGCGGCGGGTCGGTCGGATCGTTCTGGATCGCCAGGACGACGGGCCGGTCCGTGCTCACAGGATCGGAAGGTAGCGGTCGATCTCCCACTGCGTCACCTGCCGGCGGTACTCCTCCCACTCGGCCTGCTTGTTGCGCAGGAAGAAGTCGAACACGTGCTCGCCGAGCGTCTCGGCGACCAACTCCGAGCGCTTCATCATCGCGATCGCCTGGTTCAGGCTCGTCGGCAGCGGTGCCATCCCCAGGGCCCGGCGCTCCGCTTCGGTCAGCGCCCACACGTCGTCCTCGGCACCGCGCGGCAGCTCGTACCCGGCCTCGATCCCCTTCAGGCCGGCCGCGAGGATCACCGCGAACGCCAGGTACGGATTCGCGGCGCTGTCCAACGAACGGAACTCGATACGAGTGCTGTTGCCCTTCGTCGGCTTGTACATCGGAACGCGGACGAGGGCCGAACGGTTGTTGTGGCCCCAGCAGGTCCAGGCCGGGGCCTCGGCGCCGCCGGCCAGGCGCTTGTAGGAGTTGACCCACTGGTTGGTCACCGCGGTGATCTCCGGCGCGTGGACGAGCAGCCCGGCGATGAACGCGCGGGCGACCTTCGACAGCTGGTAGTCCGCACCGGCCTCGAAGAACACGTTGCGATCGCCCTCGAACAAGGACAGGTGGGTGTGGAGTCCGGATCCGGGGTGCTCGACCAGCGGCTTGGGCATGAACGAGGCGTGCAGCCCGTGCTCGAGCGCGACCTCGTGGACGACGAGACGGAACGTCATGAGGTTGTCCGCCGTCGTCAACGCGTCCGCGTACCGCAGGTCGATCTCCTGCTGTCCGGGCCCGCCCTCGTGATGGCTGTACTCCACCGAGATGCCCATCTGCTCGAGCATCATGATCGCGCTGCGCCGGAAGTCGTGCGCCTCGCCCTGCGGGCTGTTGTCGAAGTAGCCGTAGCTGTCGACCGGAACCGGCCGTCGACCGGGCGCGGGCGCGTCGGTGAACAGGTAGAACTCGACCTCGGGGTGGGTGTAGAAGGTGAAGCCGAGGTCGGCCGCCTTCCCCAACGCCCGGCGCAGCACGAACCGGGGATCGGCGTACGACGGCGAACCGTCCGGCATGAGGATGTCGCAGAACAATCGCGCAACCCCGGGACCCTCACCGCGCCACGGCAGGATCGCGAACGTCCCGGGATCGGGCTTCGCGAGCATGTCCGACTCGTAGACGCGGGTGAAGCCCTCGATCGCGGCGCCGTCGAATCCGATCCCCTCCGCGAACGCACCCTCGAGCTCGGCCGGCGCGACCGCGACGGACTTGAGCATCCCCAGCACGTCGGTGAACCACAGCCGGACGAACCGGATGTCACGTTCCTCGATCGTGCGCAACACGAACTCCGCCTGCCTGTCCATGTCCGTATCCTCGCCGTCGACGTGTTTCGCCGGTGTTACACCACGCCGGGGACCGCCGACGGGCGCGTAGGGTCGGCTCGTGCCCAGGCCCGCCACCGTTCGCGTCGCACTCGCCCAGATCGACCCGACGGTCGGTGACCTCGCCGCGAACGCCGCGACGATCCGCGCGGCCGTCCGTAGCGCGCACGAGGCCTCGGCCGACCTCGTCATCCTGCCCGAGATGGCGCTGACGGGATACCCGATCGAGGACCTGGCCCTGCGGCCGTCGTTCCAGGCCGCGGCCCGGGCCGCCCTCGCCGCGCTCGCCGTCGACCTGGCGATGGACGGCCACGGCGACGTCGCCTGCCTGGTCGGCGCCCTGGACGTGACCGATCGGCCGGTCAACGTCGCGGCCCTCCTGCGCGGTGGACGGGTCGAGAGCACGTACGTCAAGCACCACCTGCCGAACTTTGGCGTGTTCGACGAGGGCCGGTACTTCGCCGCCGGCGAGCAGGCGATGGTCTTCGACGTCGCCGGGGTGCGCGTCGCGACGGCGATCTGCGAGGACCTGTGGCACCCCGGCGGCCCGGTCCAGTGGGCCGCGCAGGCCGGTGCGGACGTGCTCGCGGTGCTCAACGCCTCACCGTACGAACACGGCAAGGACGACGTGCGCCTGGACCTGTGCCGACGCCGCGCGGCGGAGTCCGGGGCGACCCTGGCGTACGTGAACCTCGTCGGCGGTCAGGACGAACTCGTCTTCGACGGCGGTTCGCTCGTCGTCGCGCCGGACGGTGCGCTGCTGGCCCGCGGCCGGCAGTTCGCCGAGGACCTGGTCGTCGTCGACGTCCCGCCGGCGAACGACGACGCCCGGGCCGTCGCGACGGCCGAGCCGCTGGGGCCGCTCGCGGCCGCCTACGCGGCCCTGGTCGTCGGCCTGCGCGACTACGTGCGCAAGAACGGCTTCGCCAGCGTCTTGCTGGGCCTGTCCGGGGGGATCGACTCCGCCCTCGTCGCAACGATCGCCTGTGACGCGATCGGCGCCGATCGCGTGCACGGCATCGCATTGCCCAGCCAGTACTCCTCGGATCACTCGGTCACCGACGCCTACGACCTCGCCGAGCGGACCGGCCTGGCGATCCGGACGATCTCGATCGCACCGATGGTCGAGGCCTTCCAGGACCAGCTCTCGCTGACCGGGTTGGCGGAGGAGAACCTCCAGGCGAGGGTACGGGGCACGACGCTGATGGCGGTGTCCAACGCCGAAGGCCACCTCGTCCTGGCGACCGGCAACAAGAGCGAGTTGTCCGTCGGCTACTCGACGATCTACGGCGACGCCGTCGGCGGGTTCGCACCGATCAAGGACGTGCCCAAGACCTTGGTGTGGCAGCTCGCCCGCTGGCGCAACGACGAGGCGGTGGCAGCGGGGCAGCGTCCACCGATCCCGTCGAACAGCATCACCAAGCCGCCGAGCGCCGAACTGCGCCCCGGCCAGCAGGACAGCGACTCCCTTCCGGACTACGCCACTCTCGACGCGCTCCTCGCCGAGTACGTCGACGCCGACGCCGGCGCCGACGACCTCGTCGCGCACGGGTTCGCGCCCGATCTCGTGGATCGCGTCACGCTCCTGACCGATCGCGCGGAGTACAAGCGGCGGCAGTACCCCCCGGGCACGAAGATCTCCCTGCGGGCGTTCGGGCGTGACCGCCGCCTGCCGGTCACGAGTCGTTGGCGTGAGACCGCCGCGATCGCACCGCGCACGCCTACCGAATGAAGTACGTTTGGCCCCAAACGGTCGGCTGGATGCTGCCGCGAGATTCACGACCGAAGGGACCGCCACGTAGTGGATGACGACGCCAGGCGCGCGTTCCGTCGCGTGGTGGGGTCGTTCGCCACGGGCGTGTGCGTCGTGACGACCGCCCATGAGGAGTCGCCCGCGGGCATGACGCTCAACAGTTTCACGTCGGTCTCGCTCGACCCGATGCTCGTCCTCATCTGCCTGGCCCAGGACACGCGCAGCCTGAACGCGGTGCGCAGTGCGGGGGGTTTCGCGATCTCGATCCTGCGCCGCGGTCAGCAGCAGGTCGCACTCGACTTCGCCGCCCGCGGTGGCGACTTCCCCCACCATCACGTCCATCGAACGCGCCACGGCTTCTACTCGGTGACCGGAGCGCTGGCTGATCTGCACTGCGAGGTCCACGACATCCTGCCCGCCGGCGACCACGACATCGTGCTCGGTCGCGTCGTGGAGTTCGTGGCCACGGACGGCGAACCGTTGGTGTTCCACGCCGGGCAGTTCGGCGGGGTCGACCCGGACCAACGAGTCCCCCGCCCGCTCCTGGACTTCCTCGACGAGGGCAGCGGCTGGTAGTCCCCGCCTCGACCGCATCCATCGATCCCGCGCCGCATCCCCACGAAGGAGAACCGCAATGACGAATACCGGAGCCCGCGTCGGAGCCCGTACCGGTCAGCAGTACCTCGACGAACTCGGCCGGGACGAACGCGAGATCTGGCTCGACGGCGAGAAGGTGACCAACCCGCTGGAGCACCCCCTTCTGCGCAGCGGCGCGGAGTCCATCGCCCGCGTGTACGACCTGCAGCACGAGCACGCCGCCGAGATGCTCATGCCCTCCCCCGACGGCGACCATCAGGTCAACGTCACGCACGTGATCCCGCGGTCGAAGGCCGACCTCGAGCGGCGGCGGCGGGCGATCGAGATCACCGCCTCGGCGACGGCCGGGATGATGGGCCGAACGCCGGACTACCTGAACGTGACGTTCGCCTGCTTCGCCGGTCGGTCCGACGTCTGGGCGCGACGCGGCAACGAGCGCGGGGCCGAGAACATCGTCGCCTATCACCGGCTCATGCGCGACACGGACCTGTCGACGACCCACACGATCATCAACCCCCAGGTCGACCGGTCGATGCCCGAGGCCGAGCAGGCCGCCGGCGAGGTCGCACTGCACAAGGTCGGCGAGGGTTCGGAAGGGATCGTCGTACGCGGTGCGCGGATGCTCGCCACCCTCGCCCCGTTCGCCGACGAGCTGACCGTGTACCCCGGCTCCGACATCCGGCCGCAGGACGGGAACTACGCGCTCGCGTTCGCGATCCCCATGGCGACACCGGGACTTCGCTTCCTGTGCCGGGACAGCTTCGCGAAGAGCCGCAGCCGGTTCGACTACCCGCTGTCCTCGCGCTTCGACGAGATGGATGCGGTCGCGGTCTTCGACGACGTCGTCGTCCCGTGGGACCGGGTCTTCCTCGTCGGCGACCCCGAGGGCTACTCCGAGGTGATCACCGAGACCGGCTGGCGCGGGCACATCATGCACCAGGCGATGAGCCGCGCGCACATCAAGCTGCTGTTCGCCTTCGGGCTCGGACACCTCATCGCGAACACGACCGGTGTCGTCCGGTTCGACCACATCCAGGAGAAGCTCGGCCAGATCTGGAACATGGCCGAGCTGGCCCGGTCGGCGATCGTCGCGGCCGAGGCCGGGTCCTACCTCGACGCCGGCGGCGTGTGGTACCCCGACGACCGGCCGTTCCTCGCACTGCGCGGCGAGATGCCGAAGTGGATGCCGAAGGTCAACGAGCTGCTGCAGCTCATCGGCGGCGGCGGGTTCATGTGCACGCCGACCGAGGCGGACCTGCGCGGACCGATGGCCGACGACATCAAGAAGTACTTCCAGGCCGCCGGCGCGGACGCCGAGCGACGGATCCGGCTCTTCCGGTTGGCGTGGGACTACCTCGGCTCGGACCTGGGCGGGCGCAGCGAGTTGTACGAGCGGTTCTACCTGTCGGACTCCTTCCGCATGACGGCCCTGGCGTACAAGATCGCCGACAAGACCCAGGCGGTCGACCTCGTCGAGCAGTTCTTGACCGAGTGACCCGGTCGACACGGTGGACCGCGGCTACTGACGGGCGACCAGCCCGGTGAGGACGCAGTCGACCGTCGCGTCCACGCCGACCGCCGGTCGCTCACCACGGGCGTCGGCGGCCGCGAGGTAGAGCATCGAGCCGACCAGCAGCGCGACCGCGGCGTCCAGGTCCACGTCGCCGCGCAGTTCGCCGCGGTCGATCGCGTCGGTCAGGATCGACCGGAGTCCGGCGCGTCGAGGCTCGATCACCCGGCGACGGACCAGCGCCCGCAGGTCGCTGTCATGGCAGCCGGAGACGGCGACGTGCAGGAGCCGGTCCGGGGCGGCGGAGTCCGCCTTGCGGCGCCGCAGTTCGGTGAGGACCGCGACCAGGCGGTCGCGGACCGGCCAGTCGCCCGGGGGGAGTTCGAGACTGTCGTTCAGCCGTGCCAGCGCGCCGGCGATCAGGTCGTCGCGCGTCGGGAACCGGCGGTAGACCGTCGTCTTCGCGACGTTGGCCCGGGACGCGACCTCCTCGACCGAGAACCGGTCGAAACCCACGTCCCCGAGCAGTGCCAGCGCCGCCGTGGTGATCTCCCCGTCCAGTCGCTGGTCCCTCGGTCGACCCGATCGCACCGGAGTCGTCACTGATCCGGCTCACCGTCGATCCCGAGCTCCCCGGCCACGTCCTGGGCGTAGTGGGCGACCTCTTCTTGGACCAGTTGGTCGTCGCGACTCGCCGGTGCGCCGCCGCCGTGTGCGCCGCGCTCTGGCGGGGTGATGTGCGGCAGGAGGAACGCGACCACGGCCGCCGCGACGAAGACCACGACGCACGAGATCGTCATCGTCAGCTGCGCGGCGTGCAGGAAGGAGTCGAAGGCCCCGGTGCGCAACTGGTCGACGATCGCCGACGGCATCCCGCCGGCGGCGGCCTTGTCCAGCAGGACGTTCGCGGCGACGACCGACTCCTTCGCCGCCGACGCGATCTGCGGGTCGACCGGGACCGGCGAGGAGGCCAGCGCTGTGGTGAGGTTCGCGGCGTACTGCGTCGCCAGCACGGTGCCGACGATCGCGACACCGAACGCGCCGGCGACCTGACGGACGGTGTTCTGGACCGCCGAGCCGGCGCCCGCGCGGGCCAGCGGCAGGACGTTCTGCAGCACCGTCGATCCGGGTGCGATGACGTTGCCCATGCCGAACCCGTAGCAGAAGAACAGGACGAGCAGGGCCCACAACGGGGTGTCGATCTGCATGCGGGACAAGAAGACGAGGGTGACGCCGACGATCAGCAGTCCCGTCGTCATCACCTTCCGATAGCCGAATCGGGCGACCATCGCCGCGCTGCGCGGGGCGGAGATGAGCTGGCCGACCGCGAACGGCAGGAAGCACATGCCCGCGGCCAGGACGTCCATCCCGCGAAGGACCTGCAGGTAGAACGGCAGGGAGAACGTGATGCCCGACATCGCGAAGAACGCCAGGCTCACCGCCGACAGGCTCACCGAGTAGCCCCGGTTCTTGAACAAGGAGACGTCGAAGCTGGCGTGGTCACTACGCGCCTCGAGCCACAAGAAGACCCCGATGATGACGATGCCCGCCGTGCCGGGGACGACGACCGAGGCCGCGAGCCAGTCCCGGGTCTCGGCGGCGTGGATGATCCCGAAGACGACGAGCACCAGGCCGGTGGCGGACACGACCAGCCCCATGAGGTCCAGCCGGCGCGGGTGGGGGTTCCGGGTCTCCGGGACGACCCGGGCGATGCCGATCAGGCCGACGATGACGATCGGCACGTTGATGAGGAACACCGAGCCCCAGTCGTTGCCGGTGAGCCAGTTCGTCCACTGCGGATGCTGCAGGAGCAGTCCGCCGAGAACCGGCCCGAGGGCGATCGCGGCGCCGACGGAGCCGGCCCACGTCCCGATCGCCCGACCGCGCTCGTGCGGCGGGAACACGACGGTGATGATCGCCAGGGTCGTCGGCATGACGGCGGCACCGCCGACGCCCATGACGGCCCGCATCCCGATGAGCATCCCGGCGGACTCCGCGAACGCGGACGCCAACGACGCCAGGCCGAAGATCGTCAGGCCGATCATCACGATCTTCTTGCGCCCGAACCGGTCACCGAGGATCCCCCAGGCGAACAACGTCGAGGCGAACACGAGGATGTACGAATCGACCGCCCAGACCAACTGCGTCTGCGAGGCGTCCAGGTCGGCCTGGATCGTCGGCAGCGCGATGTTCAGCACCGAACTGTCGAGGACGACGACGAGCAGGCTGACGACCAGGACACCGAGGATCGCCCACCTGCGCGGGTGACCCTCGCCGGAGGTCATCCATGACGTGCCGTCCATGCGGCTCCCTTCGCGTGGCGCCGCGGTCGGGCACCGGGTCGAACACTTGCGACACGCAACCGTAGCGGAACTAGCCGGCGATCGACAACGTGGCGCCCTGGCCTCCCCCGTCGCCCGCATGCGATCATGTGACCGTCCGGGGACTGCGAACGCAGCCTCGAGATCGGAGGAAGTCATGTCGTTCCACGGTGCCCCCCGTACCCGCCGCACCACGATGCGCGACCTCGCCGCCGCGACCGCCCGCGGCGAGAAGTGGCCGATGATCACGGCCTACGACGCGCTCACGGCGGGGATCTTCGACGAAGCGGGGATCCCGGCGATCCTCGTCGGCGACTCGGCCGCGATGGTCGTCTACGGCCACGACTCGACCCTGCCGGTGACGGTCGAGGAACTGCTCCCCCTCGTCCGCGCCGTCGTCCGCGGCGCGCCGCACGCCCTCGTCGTCGCCGACCTGCCGTTCGGTTCCTACCAGGAGTCCGCGGCGCAGGCGCTGCGCACCTCGGCCCGGTTCATGAAGGAGGCCGGCGCCCAGGCGGTCAAACTCGAGGGCGGCGCGCCGGTCCTCCCCCAGGTCGAGGCACTGGCCGGGGCGGGCATCCCGGTGATCGGGCACCTGGGGCTGACCCCGCAATCGGTGAACCTGCTGGGCGGGTACCGCGTCCAAGGTCGCGGCGAGGCCGGCGAACTCCTGCTGCAGGACGCCAAGGCGATGGAGGCCGCCGGCGCGGCCGCGATCGTGCTGGAGGTCGTCCCGGCGGACCTGGCCGCCCGGGTCAGCGAGGTCCTGACGATTCCGACGATCGGCATCGGCGCCGGCCCGGCGACGGACGCGCAGGTCATCGTCTGGCAGGACCTCGTCGGCCTGACCCCTGATCCCGCTCCGAAGTTCGTCCGCCGCTACGCGGACGTGCGCACGGTCATCACCGACGCGGTCGCGCGGTGGGGTGCGGACGTGTCATCCGGCGCGTACCCCGACGGCGAGCACGCGTACGCCTGACCGCGCCGGCCGCCCCGGTCACACGTCGGTGACGCGCAGTCCGGCGTGCGCCTTGTAGCGACGGTTGATCGCGATGAGGTTCGCGGTCATCGCCTCGACCTGGCCGGCGTTGCGGAGGCGGCCGCCGTAGATCCCGCGCATCCCGGGGATGCGACCGGCCAGCGCCTGCACCAGGTCGGTGGCCTCGCGGTCGTCGCCCAGCACGAGGACATCGGTGTCCAGCGTCGGAACCGACTCGTCGAGCAGCAGGACCGCGGAGACATGGTGGAAGGCGGCGACGACGCGGCTGTCGGCCAGGATCGCCGCCGCCTGCTGCGCGGCCGAGCCCTCGTCGACGGGGAGGGCGAACGCGCCGCCCTTGTCGAAGCCGAGCGGGTTCACGCAGTCGACGACGACCTTGCCGGCCAGGTGCGGCGCGAGCGATCGCAGCAGATCGGCGTGACCGGCCCACGGCACCGCGACGATGACGACATCCGAGACGCGGGCACAGTCGGCGTTCGCGACGCCGCGGACACCGTGCCCGACCTCCGCGGCGATCCCCGCCGCGCGGTCCGCATCGCGTGAGCCGATCGTCACGGCGTGGCCGGCGACCGCCAGCCGCAGCGCCAGTCCACGTCCTTGCTCGCCGGTGCCGCCGAGCACTCCGACCGACAGTGCGGAGACGTCGGGCAGTTCGCGGGGGTCCCGGGTGAGCGGTGGCTGCGTCATGGCCGGCGATCCTGCCACACTGCCGTCCCGTGGCCGACGCCGAGAACCCCGCCGGCCGCCGTTCGCGGTGGCGGGTGGACCTGAGTCCACTGCGGACCTCGCCGGACTTCCGGCGCATCTTCGTCAGCGGCCTGGTCACCTACCTCGGCTCGATGATCACGTATGTCGCGATCCCGTTCCAGATCGCCGAGCTCACCGGGTCGTTCGTCGCGGTGGGGCTCATCGGACTGGCCGAACTGGTCCCCCTCGTCGTGTTCGGCCTCTACGGGGGAACGCTCGCCGACACGGTCAACCGGCGCACGATGGTCGTCCTGACGGAGTCCGCATCCGGCGTGCTCATCATCGCCCTGCTCCTCAACGCGCTCCTGCCGTCACCGCAGCTGTGGCTCATCTACGTGGTCGCGATGCTGCTCGCCGCGAGCGACGGCCTGCAGCGCCCGTCGCTCGACTCCTTCATCCCCCGCGTCGTCGCGCACGACCAACTCCCGGCCGCGGCCGCACTCACCGCGCTGCGATACCAGGTCGGCGGGATCGCCGGTCCCGCGATCGGCGGAATCCTGCTCAGCGCCGGCGGTACGGCCCTGGCGTACGGCGTCGACGTCGCGACGTTCCTCGTGTCCGTCGTCGTGTTGTGGCGGCTGACGCGAGCAGCCGGGAGCGCCGCCTCCGACGACGAGCCCTCACTGGCCCACATGCTCGAGGGCGTTCGCTACGCGTGGAGCCGAAAGGACCTCCTGGGCACCTACGCGATCGATCTCATCGCGATGATCTTCGCGTTCCCGTACGTGCTGTTCCCGTTCCTCGCCGAGGACCTCGGCGCACCGTGGGCCTTGGGCCTGCTGTACTCCGCGGGGACCGTCGGCTCGTTGGTCGTGTCGTTGACGAGCGGCTGGACGTCACGCGTGAATCGACACGGCCGCGCGATCGTCGTCGCCGCGATGTGCTGGGGCGCCGCCGTCGCCCTCGTCGGCACGACGACGTCATTGCCGTTGGTACTGCTGTTCCTCGGGCTCGCCGGTGCGGCCGACATGGTCAGCGGCCTGTTCCGTTCGACGATGTGGAACCAGACGATCCCGGACGCGATGCGCGGGCGGATGGCCGGCATCGAGCTGCTGAGCTACTCCGTCGGACCGCTGCTCGGTCAGGTGCGAAGCAGCACGGCCGCGTCACTGACATCGCTGCGCGCGTCGTTCGTCTCCGGTGGCGTGCTGTGCGTCATCGGGTGCGGCATTGCCGCATTCTCGTTGCCAGCATTATGGAACTACGACGTACGCACCAGCCCGCATCGGCGAGCGCGTCGCGAGGACGACGACGGCGCGACGTAGCGCGCGGCCGGCGATGTGACACGTACCGCACGACCGGAGCCGATTGCTTTGCCATCCGCCCGTTGCTCTGCCACGCTTTGCGGCGAGGTGCTCACCCGAAGGGCATCAGTCCTACGAACAGGAGGCAAGGTGGCGGTCGCGAAGAAGGCACCGGCGAAGAAGGCCGTTGCGAAGAAGGCACCGGCGAAGAAGGCCGTTGCGAAGAAGGCACCGGCGAAGAAGGC
>CAYMNG010000019.1:18944-26827 GCA_964391765.1 uncultured Bifidobacteriaceae bacterium
CGAAGAAGGCGCCCGCGAAGAAGGCGCCCGCGAAGAAGGCGCCCGCGAAGAAGGCGCCCGCGAAGAAGGCACCGGCGCGCAAGCGTTGATACCTGATATGGGTGAGGGCCCGCACCGGTCGGTGCGGGCCCTCACCCATATCGGCTGTCAGTCGTCGTCGTCGCCGTCGTAGGCCTCGTTGCGTTCGCGGGCGGTGTCCAGCGCACGCGCGGCCTCGGCCTCCGTCTCGTAAGGTCCCATTCGCTCGGCGTTCGCGCAGCCCTCCGCCGGCTCGACCCGCTGGTGGACCAGGCAGTAGTACCAACTCATTGCGCGCTCCCTCGATGCCGGATGCCGACTCGCTCGACCGGACAACGATATCGATGCCCGCCATCGCGCCGCCTACACTCACACAATGACCTCCGCACGCCGTACGCCGCTTCGCCCAGGGAAGGTGTCGCCACGCCGCTTCGTCCCCGCCAGCATCCCCCGCCCCGAGTACGTCGATCGGCCGGCCCCCGCGGAGTACACCGGCCCGGAGCGCAAGGACGCGGCGACGATCGAGGCGATGCGGATCGCCTGCCGGATCGCGGCGGACGCACTGGTTGCCGTCGGCGACGCGATCACCCCCGGTGTGACGACCGACGAACTCGACCGCGTAGGTCACGAGTACCTGTGCGACCACGGCGCGTATCCGTCGACGCTCGGCTACCGCGGATTCCCGAAGTCGCTGTGCACCTCACTCAACGAGGTGATCTGCCACGGCATCCCCGACGACACGGTCCTGCGCGACGGCGACATCTGCAACGTCGACATCACCGCGTTCGTCGGCGGTGTCCACGGCGACACGAACGCGACCTTCTGCGTGGGCGACGTCGACGACGAGGCTCGGCTGCTCGTGGAACGCACGAATGCGGCGATGCTGCGCGGCATCTCGGCGGTCGCCCCTGGTCGCCAGGTCAACGTGATCGGTCGCGCGATCGAGAGCTACGCGCGGCGATTCGGCTACGGCGTCATCCGCGACTACAGCGGGCACGGGATCGGCACGGCCTTCCACTCGGGCCTGATCATCCCCCACTACGACGCCCCGGAGTACGACACGATCATCGAGGCCGGAATGACCTTCACGATCGAGCCCATGATCGCGCTCGGCACGTACGACTGGGACCTGTGGCCGGACGGTTGGACGGTGGTGACCGCCGACGGCCGATGGACCGCGCAGTTCGAGCACACCGTGCTCGTCACCGACTCCGGGCACGAGATCCTGACCCTGCCCACGACCGCGGCCGGGACGTGAGCATGCATACCGACACGAGTTGGCCGGCCGACGTGCTGACGCTGGCGATCGACGTGGGCGGCAGCGGGTTCAAGGCGTCGATCGTCAACGCCCAAGGGGTGATGACGACCGATCGCGTTCGCGTCGACACCCCGTACCCGTGCCCGCCGGAGCGGATGGTCCAGACGGTCGCCGCGTTGGTCCAGCCCCTGCTGGACGTCCACCGCGTGTCGGTCGGGTTCCCGGGTCTGGTCCGCCACGGGCGCGTGGTCGAGGTGCCGTCGCTCTCGCGCAGCACCTACGGCGGCCGGACCGACGACGCCCTGGCCGCCGCGTGGCACGGCTTCGACCTCGCCCACGCGCTGGCCGAACGCTTCCAGCGGCCGACGAAGGTCGTCAACGACGCGGACATGCAAGGGTGCGCGGTCGTCGCCGGTCACGGAATCGAGTTCGTCATGACCTTGGGCACCGGCGTCGGTACCGCACTGTTCGCCGACGGCGCACTCCTGCCCCACCTGGAGTTGTCCCACGGCCCGTTCAAGGACGGCCTGACGATCGACGTCGCCGTCGGCAACGCCCAACGCAAGGAGATCGGCAACGCGCGCTGGATCAAGCGGGTGCGAAAGGCGATCGGCCACTTCGACGACATGCTGCACTTCGATCGCCTCTACGTCGGTGGCGGGAACGCCAAGGTGCTCGCCCCGTCCGACGTCGGACCGCGGGGAACCATCGTCCCCAACACCTCGGGAATCCTCGGCGGTGTGCGCGTGTGGGACTTGGACGCCTGACCGTATTGTTCGAGATTCAACTATTTGCCGGTACACTGCCGGAATGGCGACCGCAGATCACCGCTGGCTCAGCGACGACGAGCAGCGCAGTTGGCGCGCATGGCTGTCCGCGTCGATGCTGCTCAACGACCGGCTCTCCCGTGAGTTGCAGGCCCAGCACGGACTGACGATGACCGACTACGAGATCCTCGTCCGCCTCTCGGAGGCGCCGGGTCGTCGGATGCGGATGAGCGACCTCGCCGAGGCGTCGCTGTCCTCGCGAAGCCGCCTGTCCCACCAGATCGACCGAATGGTCAAGGCCCGACTGGTCGAGCGGCAGTCCTGTGCGGACGACCGCCGGGGCGCCTTCGCCGTGCTCACCGACCACGGCTGGCAGACCCTGGTCGCGATCGCGCCGGATCACGTCGCCAGCGTCCGCGCGCACCTGGTCGATCGGCTGTCACCCGCGGAGTTCGCCGCCCTAGGTCGTGCCTGCCGCAAGATCGCCGAACCGCTCGCGACGGGCATCGCGTGATCGCGGCGCGACGACCCGATCGCGTGGCGTGCCCGGTCGTCGCAGCGGGCCGCTGATAGCGTCGCGTCATGGCCTCACCCGACGGGGACGTGACGCCGCACTCGGTCGAGCCGCCGACGGACCGGCACGGCGAACGGATCGACGCGGAACTGGCCGCCTTCGACATCGACGCGATGACCGCGCTGGCCCAGTTCGAACTGCGCCACGATCGCATCCTGTCGATGCAGGCCCTGTACCGCCGCCGGTCCGCCTGACCCGGGCGGACGGGCTACTGGTTTCGCGCGCCTGAAGATCGTTCACGTTCGGCGCCGGTGTTGAGGTTCGACCCGGTTCGCGGCCTGCGAACCGGGTCGAACCTCAACACCGGCGCACTTCGCGAAGATCGTGGGGACGAGCCAGCCTCGTAAGCCGGATTCTGTGGCCGGCCCGAGGGCCGGCCGGCGATCATCTATCTGCGACCGCTGTTGCCAGCGGCCTGTTGCGGTCCACCCGCAGGCGTCGAGCGGGCAGCTCGCCTGCGCAGGCCGGCACGCCGGCCCTCTTGACCTTGCTCCAGGTGGGGTTTGCCGAGCCGTCGCAGTCACCTGCGACGCTGGTGGTCTCTTACACCACCGTTTCACCCTTGCCGCGATCGCTCGCGGCGGTCTGTTCTCTGTGGCACTTTCCCGCGGGTCGCCCCGGGTGGGTGTTACCCACCACCTTGCCCTGTGGAGTCCGGACTTTCCTCGACGCCTGCGCGCCGCGACCGCCCGGCTGGCTCGTCCGGGACCAGGGTACGCCACCAGCCCGGCGCCGGCCTACCGACCGACCTACCGACCGGCCTACCGACTACCGTGCGACCGGTGCTCCTCCTGCTGCCACCCAGCGAAGGCAAGTGCGCACCGCCGCCGGGCCACCGCCTCGACCTCGCCCGCCTGTCCTTCCCGTCACTGACCCCCGGGCGACGGACCGCGCTGGCCGCCCTGATCGACCTGTGCCGGGACGAGCCCGTCGCGCTGCGCGCGTTGGGACTCAGTGCCCGGCAGCGCGACGAGGTCGCCCAGAACCGGCTGCTGACCCGGGCCCCGGTCGACGCCGCGGTCCGCGTCTACACCGGTGTGCTGTACGAGGCCCTCGACCCGGGCAGCCTCACCCCGGCGCACCTGCGACGGCTGGATGCCCACGTCGCGATCGCCTCGGCGCTGTGGGGGCTGGTCCGGCCCCTGGACCCAATCCCCGCCTATCGGCTGTCCGCCGGCCGCACCGTCCCCGGACTGGTCGCCGGCCTGTGGCGCGAGCCGATCGGCGACGTCCTCCGGAACCAGCCCGGGCCGATCGTCGACCTGCGCTCGGGCGCCTATCGGACACTGGCTCCCCTGCCCACCGACGTCGACGCGGTGACCGCCCGCATCCTCCTGGAACGCGACGGCGACCTCAGCGTCGTCAGCCACCACAACAAGGCCGTCAAGGGTCGCCTCGTGCGGGCGATCGCCAGATCCCGACGCGCGATCCGCACGGTCGAGGACGTCGCGGACGTCGCGGCCGGGATCGGGCTACGCGTCGAGGAGGTCACGTCGGGCCCGACGCGAAGCCCCGCCCGCCGGCTCGACCTCATCACGACCGCGGTGTGACCGCCGATCATCGCGACGACGTCACGTGCCGTCCGGGGCCAGGACCGCGCGCAGGTGGCCGGACTCGGCGAAGGAGAACATCGACGCGTTTCCGTCGGGGAACCACGCGATCGTGCTGATCGACGCCGGGGCGAGTTCCATCCGATACAGGCTGCCCAGGGGGGCACCGACCGCGTCGGCAACGAGGACCTTGATCGGCGTCACGTGCGCGACCACCAGGACCCGCTCGGCCGGCCACCGTCGCACCAGCCGGGCCCGACCACGCAGGACGCGGGCCTGGCACGCGGCGAACGACTCCCCGCCCGGCGGCGGGACGTCCGTCGAGGCCAACCAGGCCGCCAGGTCGACCGGCCAGCGGTCCCGGACCTCGGCGAACGTGTGCCCCTCCCAGTCACCGAACCCGCACTCGGCGAAGTCCGCCTCGACCTCCACCGGCAGGCCGGTGGCCGCCGCGACGTACTCGGCGGTCTGCCTCGTTCGCCGCAGCGGCGAGGTGACGATCGCCCGGATGTCGCCGCGTTCGGCGACCTCCGCCGCGAGTGCGGCGGCCTGCCGCTCGCCCAGCGGCGCCAACGGCGCGTCGTAGCCGTCACGGCCGCTGAACCGCTTCTCCAGGCTCATCGCCGTGGCCCCGTGCCGAGCGAGCACCGTCACCGTCGGTGGAGCGACGTCGGCCCAGCCGACCATCGTGCGCGCCGGCGACGAGACGGCCTGCTCCGATTCGGCCAGGCCGAGTTCGAAGTCGATATCCCCGACGACGTCGTGGTTCGCCGTCGCGCCGCGTGGCAGCCCCGCCAACCGCTCGATGCGCCGCCGGCCGTTGGCCAGCGCGGCGTCGAGCATCTCGTTGACCAGGCGGTCCGCGGTCTTGTTGCGTTCGCGCGGAACCCACGTGTACGACACCTGGCCGGTCGGCAGGACCGCGCGCAGGCGAAGGGCCAGGTCGCGCATCCCCGCGTCCTTGATCTTCCACCGGCCGCTCATCTGCTCGACGACCAGCTTGGAGTCCATCCGTACCTCGACGACCGCCCCCGGGTCGATGTCGCGCGCCTGCTCCAACCCGGCGATGGCGCCGCTGTACTCGGCGACGTTGTTCGTCGTCTCACCGAGGAACTCGGCGATCTCGGCGAGCACGATCCCGGTGGCCGCATCGCGAACGACGGCCGCGCACGCCGCCGGCCCGGGGTTGCCCCGCGATCCCCCGTCCGACTCGACGACCAGTGCGGTCACCACGACGTCACAGGCCGGACTCCGGCGTGCGGACGAGAATTCGTCGGCACTCCTCGCACCGCACGACCACGTCCGCGGCCATCGCGCGGATCTCCTCGATCTCGTGCGGCGGCAACGCCAGATGGCATCCCTGGCACGCACCGCGGTGCAACGGAGCCGCGCCCACCCCGCCGTGATCGGCGCGAATCTTGTCGTACAGCGCGACCAGGTCCGCCGGCAACTCACCGGCGATCGTCCGGCGAACGCCTTCGACGTCCCGGCGTTCGGCGTCGATCTCGGCGAGCTGCGCGTCGACCTGGGTCTTGACCTGGTCGCGTTCGTCGGTCAGCTGGGTCCGGCTGCGGGCCAGGTGGTCCACGGCCGCGCGCGCGCCTTCCACCCGCTCCATGATCTCCAGCTCGACGTCCTCCAGGTCGGACTGCCGGCGCAGCAGTGACTCGACCTCGGCCTGGAGCGACTGCAGTTGCCGCGGATCGGCGATCGTGCCGGAGTCCAGCAGGTCACGATCGCGACGCAGCCGCTCGACGACCGTGACGACGTCACGTTCGGCCCGGTCCTGCTCACGCTCGAGGTCCGAGGCGATGACCTCCGCCGCGATGGCCTCGTCGCCCACCCGGGCCAGCCGGTCGGCCACCTCGGCCAGGCGCGCCGCGTCGGGCAGGTGCGCGCGCCGGTGTGCCAGCTGGCCCAGGCGGGTGTCGTGCGCCTGCAGGTCCAGCAGGCGCAGTTGGGTGGACGCGTCGGCGTTCAGGGCGGGCTCCCTCGGTGGGCGGTCCACGGGTCGGTCGGCGTCGTGGAGACTCGGACGTCCACCGTACTGCCGATCAGGTCGAGGTCGGATGCCAGCGCTGCGGCGGCGACCGGCAGCCACGGCCACTCGCCCGCCCAGTGGGCGACGTCCACCAGCGCGCATCCGCCGTCGACCAGGTGGTCCTGCGCGCGATGGTGTCGCAGGTCGGAGGTGAGGTACACGTCGGCGACGGCGGCTGCGTCGCCGAGGAACGCGTCACCGGATCCCCCGCACACCGCGACGGTGCGGACCGACCCGTCGAGATCGCCGGCGACCCGAACTCCGTGCGACGTCTGCGGCAGGCGGGTCGCGACGAGGTCGGCGAACTGCGCCAGCGTCAGCGCCTCGGGCAACTCGCCGACCCGGCCGGTTCCCGTGGACGGGTCGGCGGGCAGCGGGACGAGCGGGCGGACGTCGACGAGCCCGAGCGCGTCGGCCAACGCATCGCTGACCCCGGGTCGGGCGTGGTCGGCGTTCGTGTGGGCGCTGAACAGCGCGATCCCCTGTCCGATCGCCGAGTGGACGACCCGTCCCTTGTGGTCGACGGCGGCCACGGAGTGCACCCCGCGCAGGAACAGCGGGTGATGGGTGACGATCAGGTCGGCCGCCTCGACGAGCGCCTCGTCGAGGACCGCGATGACGGGATCGACGGCGAACAGCACCCGGCGAACGGTCGTTGCCGGATCGCCGCAGACCAGGCCGACGGCGTCCCACTCCGCGGCGAGGTCGGGCGGGTAGCGCGCGTCGAGCACCGAGACGACCTCGCGCAGCGTCGGATACCGGGGCATTGCGGCAGGCTACGTCACCGGCGCCGAGCGCGCGGGCCGGGTGGGCGTGGTCGACGGCCACGGGAACGGCCGCCCTCGACGCCGGTGGGCTGCTTCGGCTCGGCGCCGGGATCGTGGTGCGCTGGTCGGATCCGCCAACGGGTCCGCCGATCCGCGCGTCGGCGCGCTGTGCGCGCTGTGGGCGTGGACGGACTCGAACCGCCGACACCTCGGGTGTAAGCCGAGTTCTCTAACCAACTGAGATACACGCCCGCTCGGGAAGCGGCACCAACCTACCGGCCGTCAGGCGGACTTCTCGCCGCGCTCGCCGCCGTCGCGGGACCGACGCGTGCGCGTCGGCGCCGTCCGCGCGACCAACGTGGGATTGACGTTGTCCCGCACGACCTCGGCGGTGATGACGACCTTCGCGATGTCGGTGCGTCCCGGGACGTCGTACATGACGTTCAACAGCACCTCCTCCAAGATCGCGCGGAGGCCACGTGCGCCCGTACCACGCAGCAGCGCCTGGTCGGCGATCTCGTCGAGGGCGGCGACCTCGAACTCCAACTCGACCCCGTCGAGTTCGAACAGTCGCTGGTACTGGCGAACGAGCGCGTTGCGCGGTTCGGTCAGCACGGCCACGAGCGCCGACCGATCGAGCTTGCTGACCGACGTGAACACCGGCAGCCGGCCGATGAACTCCGGGATCATCCCGAACTTCAGCAGGTCCTCGGGCATCACGTGGCTGAAGATGTCGTCGGGGTCGGCCTCCTGGTCGATCCGCTCGCCGTCGACGAGGTCGAAGGTGAAGCCGAGCCGCTTGTGCCCCATGCGCTGCTCGACGATCGCGTCGAGGCCGGCGAATGCGCCGCCGACGATGAACAGCACGTTGGTCGTGTCGATCTGGATGAACTCCTGGTGCGGGTGCT
>CAYMNG010000020.1:0-22131 GCA_964391765.1 uncultured Bifidobacteriaceae bacterium
CGTGGCCCGGTAGTCCCTCCGGACATCTCGGCCGAGGATCTGGATCCGGGCACCTTGCTCGAGCTCCGGACGCTGCCGGAGGACCTGGGCCCGCGGGTCGCGCGCCATCTGGTCGCGGCCGAGCGCCTGCTGATGGCCGAGGACGTCCCGGGTGCGCGGGCGCACACGGACGAGGCCAAGCGCCTCGCCCGGCGGGTCGCGGTCGTCCGCGAGGCGGCCGGCGTCGTGGCCTACCTCGGCGGTGACTACGAGGCCGCGCTCGCGGATCTGCGCACGGTCCGCCGCATGCGCGGCACCGACGAGTACGTGGCGATGATGGCGGACTGCGAGCGTGGTCTGGGGCATCCGGAGCGTGCGCTGGACCTGCTGCGGCAGGTGGACGACCGGTCACTGGACGCCGACGCGCGGGTCGAGGTGGCCTTGGTGACGGCCGGCGCGCGCGCGGATCTGGGGCAGCTCGACGCGGCGTTGCTCGTGCTGCGCTCCCCGCGACTGCGCGGGCTCCCGGCGGGCACGGCCCGGGCCCGGCTGGAATACGCGTATGCCGATCTGCTCGGCCGGCTCGGCCGCACCGAGGAGGCGCGGTCGTGGTTCGAGCGGGCGGCGACCTCGGACGTGGAGGAGGCGACCGACGCGGCGCGGCGGGCGCGTGGCGACGAGGTGGGCGACGAGGATGTCACCGATGACGACGTCGTCTTCCTGACCGACGGTGACGATCCGGTGAGTGACCGGCACTGATCAGCGGTGATCAGTCGTCGGTGCGGTGCTCCAGCCACCGCCAGATGCCGCTGACGTTCGCACCCGTGCTGGCCAGTTCCTCGAACTTGTGCACCCGCGCGTCGTCGGCGTAGAACTCCGGGCGCTCCGCTCGGTCGCGTGCCCGGACGAGTTCGACGGCGTGGTCGAAGTCCGGCGCGACGTCGTGGACGGCCCGGACCATCTCGACCCAGCGGCGGACCTCCTCGATCGACCGCTCGAGCACCGAATCGACCTCGGTCACCGGGCCGAAGTGGCTGAACAGCAACCGGTTCGCGCCGGCGGCGCGCATCCGGTCCAAAGACGTCAGCGTCAGGTCGAGGTCGAAGTCCGGCGGCGGGGTCGACGGTCGCACGTCGGCGGTCTGGGCGACGTAGACCCCGGCGGCGTCACCGGTGTACAGGTCGCCGGTGGCCGAGTCGAGCAGGCCGATGTGGTGCGACGCGTGGCCGGGATTGTGGAAGGCGTCCAGCCGTCGACCGTCGCCGAGGTCGATCGTGCCGACCTCGGCGAGTGCGACCATCCGTTCGACCGGAACCGGCAGCAGGTCCCCGAACAGGCGGTCCATCGCCGGGCCGAAGACCCGGTGGGCGCTGGCCATGAGCCGGCTCGGGTCGGCCAGGTGTCGGGCGCCGCGCTCGTGGACGACGACGGTCGCGTTCGGGAAGGCGCGCGCGATGTCACCGACGCCGCCGGCATGGTCCAGATGGATGTGCGTGACGACGACGGTCGCCAGATCGGCCGCGCCGACCCCGAGCTCGGCGAGCTCGGCGACGACGACCGGCGCCGAGCGGGCCGTGCCGGTCTCGACCAGGCACGGTCGACTGCCGCGGATCAGGTAACTGGAGGTGATCCCGTCGTAGCCGCCCATCCGGGTGTCGATGTGGAAGACATCCGCGCCGAGGTGGTCGATCATGCGCGTCAGTATGCCGGCACCGGGTCCGCGCCGGCGCCGTCCACAGCCGCCGGTCGGTCGTGGCCGTCGTCCACCGGCCGGCTCGACGCGGTGGGCCGAGCACCGAGCCCGGGTCAGGGTACGGGGATGACCGCGACCAACATGACCACCGCGACCACCTCGTCGCGTTCGCCGGCCGGGCGGACATCGTCCTCGTCGGTGACCGTCGTCGGCCGACTCGGCGCCCGGGTCGCCGAACGGATCCTGCCCAGCGGGGCGAGCATCTGGGTGTTCACCGTCGTCGTCGACCGACGGCCCGAACGTGGCGCGCCGCCGGGGGCGGCCCGGGTCGACGCCATCGCCTGCCAGACGAACCGGGCCGCCGTGATCCGGCGGCTCGCCACACTCACCGAGGGCGACTGGGTCCGGGCCGAGGGCGGGTTGCGCCGGCGGTTCTGGCGCTCGGCCGGCGGCCTGGGCAGCGCCACCGAGGTCCTCGTCACCCGCCTGACCCGCGAGTAGCGGCGAAGCGACACGGTCGGCCGCCGTCGCGACGCGGGGGTCGTGGCAGCATGGGTCGGTGACCCGGACCGATCCGACGACGACCCCGGACGGCGCCTACGAGCGCTTCCGCCGGGCGAGCGACCTGCTGGAGTCGGGGAACGCGAACGCGGCTGCGGTCGTGCTGGCCGGACTGCGGGAGGACGACCCGCGGTCGACCTCGATCCTCGAGGCCTACGCCCGCGCGCTGTTCGACTCGAATCGGATCGAGGAGGCGGCGGCGGCGTTCGGCGAGCTGGTCGAGCGCAGCCCCGCCGAGGACTACGCCCACTACGGGCTGGGCCTGTGCCTGTGGCGCATGCAGCGGTTCAACGATGCGCGCGACCACCTCGCGATGGCGTCGGTCATGCGACCGAACCGGCGCGAGTACGTCGACGCGCTCGGGCAGGTCCGGGCGACGTTGCGCGCGCGGGCTGAGGCCGGCCTGCCGGCTGACGGCCCGGTGCCGCAGTGAGGACGGCCGAACCGCTGGCGGCCGGGTTCGACGCGGTGCTGCTGGACCTCGACGGGGTCGTCTACATCGGGCCGGACGCGGTACCGCATGCCGCGCAATCGATCGCGACCGTGCGCGCGATGGGACTGCGGTGCTGCTTCGTCACCAACAACGCCAACCGCTCCGCGGAGGTCGTCGCGGTGCACCTGACCGGGATCGGCGTCGCGGCGGAGCCGACGGACGTCGTCACCTCACCGCAGGCGGCGGTCACGCTCCTGGCCGAACGGGTGCCGGCCGGCTCGGCCGTCCTCGTCGTCGGCGGGCCGGGGATCGACGACGCGCTGCGCGAGCGCGGGTACGTGCCGGTTCGCGACCACGGGCCCGACGTCGCCGCGGTGATGCAGGGGTTCTCGCCCGAACTGCGCTGGCGCGACCTCGCGGTGGCCTGCTTCGCTGTCGAGGCGGGCCTGTTGTGGATCGCGACGAACATGGACCGCACGATCCCCACTCCGGACGGGATCGCACCGGGAAACGGCGCGTTCGTCGACCTCGTCGCCGGGATCAGCGGCCGTCGGCCCGACGCGGTCGCCGGCAAGCCGGAGCCCGCGCTGCTGCGCGAGGCCGTCGCCCGTACGGCGGCGCAGGCGCCGCTGATGGTCGGCGACCGGCTCGACACCGACATCGCCGCCGGCGTACGCAGCGTGATGCCGACCCTGCTCGTCCTCACCGGCGTCACCGACCCGATCGACCTGTTCCGGGCCGAACCGCACGAGCGGCCGGACTTCGTCGGTGCCGACCTTCGGGTGTTGCTCGCGCCGTACATCCGCCCGACGCCTGCCGGCGACGGCGGAGTGCGCTGTGGCGATGTCCGGGCGCGGGTCGCCGACGGTCGCCTCGCGATCGAGGGCAACGGTCCGGTCGGCGAGGTGCTGCACGCCGCCGCGGCCGCGTGTTGGGCGGTCGTCGACACCGGTGGCTCGGTCGACTGGGACGCGGCCGCGGCGACCGCCCGACAGGTCGTCACGACGGGTACGGTTGGCGGCACCTGATGGGAGACCAGCACGATGCTCGATGACCTGCGCAGTTATCTGCAAATGGCCTCCGGCCTCACCGAGGCCACGGCCGCCAAGGCGCGCGACGCCGTCACCGGCCTGCTCGCCCACGGCGTCACGCTCGGCTCGCGGGCGATTCCCGACGCACAGGTCGTCGGCCAGGTCCAGGACCTCGCCGACGACCTGGTGTCGACCAGTCGGGCGAACCGCGAGGCGCTCACCGCGATGATCCGCGCCGAGGTGGACAAGGCGGTCGCGCGGATGGGCTTCGTCCGCGAGGAGGAGTTGGCCGCGGTGCGTCGCCACGTGCAGCGGCTCGAAGCCGAGATCGAGGCGCTGCGCGAGCCGGCGGCGTCGCCCGAGCCGGCGGTGTCGCCGGATGCGGCGGTGTCGACGGATGCGGCGGTGTCGCCCGAGCCGGCGGTGTCGACGGATGGGGCGTCGCCCGAGGCTGTGGCGTCGCCCGAGCCGGCGGTGTCGACGGATGCGGCTGACGTGCCGGGTGACGCTGACGCGCCGGGTGGTGCTGACGCGCCGGCCCCGGTGAAGAAGAAGAAGATCCTCGTCGACCCCGCGACCGGCGACGCATGAGCCAGGCGCCCGAGCACGCCGACGACGTCACGGCCGGCGACGTCACGGCCGGCGACGTCACGGCCGGCGACGAGGACGTCCTGGTGCTAGACGAGTTCGCGCTCGCCGTCTGGGAGCCGACCGGGCACGTGCGCGTCGACGCCGCGCTGGGCCGGCTGGCCGACCTGGCGGACGCCGACCTGGCCTCCCACGCCGCCGTGTTCACCGACGTGCACCGTGAACTGCGCCAGGTCCTGGCTGACCTCGACGGCTGACGACGACCTGTGGTCCGTCGACGCCTGGACGCCGAACTCGTCCGTCGCCATCTGGCCAGGTCCCGCGAGCAGGCCCGGTCCTTGATCGACGCCGGCGCGGTCCGGGTGGGTGGCGCCGTGGCGACGAAACCGGCGACCCAGGTCACGGAGTCCGAGTCGATCGCCGTCATCGCCACCGACGTCGACCGCTACGTGTCCCGCGGCGCGCACAAGTTGCTCGGCGCCCTCGACGCGTTCGCCGTGGACGTCACCGGGCGCGACTGCCTGGACGCGGGCGCGTCGACCGGCGGGTTCACCCAGGTGCTCCTCGAGCGCGGCGCGGCCCGTGTCCTGGCGGTCGACGTCGGCTACGGGCAGTTGGCCTGGTCGGTCCGGTGCGACCCGCGCGTCGTGCCGATCGAGCGCACGAACGTGCGCTCGCTGACCGTCGACGCCCTGCCGTTCCGCCCGTCGCTGGTGGTGGCCGACCTGTCGTTCATCTCCTTGACCGTCGTCCTGCCCGCGTTGGTCGCGGTCGTGGACCCGGGCGCGGACGCCGACCTGCTGCTCATGGTCAAGCCGCAGTTCGAGGTCGGCCGCGACGTGATCGGCGACGGCGTCGTCCGGGACCCGGTCCGGCGCCGGGCGGCCGTGCGCACGGTGGCCGAGGCCGCCATCAGCGCCGGGCTCGCGGTCAGCGCGGTCGTCGCCTCACCGCTGCCCGGTCCGCGGGGGAACGTCGAGTACTTCCTCTGGCTGCGCTCGACTACCGGCAAGATGGGTGCACCGACGACACTGACCGGGGACGCGTTGGCCGAGGCGATCGACGCCGCCGTGCGAGAGGGGCCGCAATGACCCAGCCCGGACCGCGGCGCGTCCTGCTGGTCGTCAACCCCCGCAGCGCCGAGGCCTGCGCGACCCTGCCGGAGGTCGTCGCGCCGCTCGCCGCGGCCGGCGTCGGGTTGGCGATCCTCGCCGAGGACCACGCCGACCTCGTCGAGCGCGCGCCCGGAGCGCTCGACCCCCGCCTGCAGGTCGTCGCGAACGACGAGCGGGCCGCCCGCGACTGCGAACTGGTCGTCGTGCTCGGCGGCGACGGGACGGTCCTGCGCGCGGCCGAGCCGGCGCGGGCCGCGGGGGTGCCGCTGTTCGGGGTCAACCTCGGCCACGTCGGGTTCCTCGCCGAGGCCGAGGCGGAGGACCTGTCCGCGGTCATCGCGGCGATCTTGGACCGGACCTGGATCGTCGAGGAGCGGATGACGCTGGACGTCCGGATCCACCGCGACGGGTGCGAGGTGGGGCGCACGTGGGCGCTGAACGAGGTCTCGGTCGAGAAGCAGGCCCGCGAGCGGATGGTCGACCTCCTGGTCGAGGTCGACGGGCGGCCGCTGTCGACCTGGGGGTGCGACGGCGTCGTGGTCGCCACGCCGACCGGGTCGACGGCCTACGCGTTCTCCGCCGGCGGCCCGATCGTGTGGCCGCAGGTGGCGGCGATGCTGGTCGTCCCGTTGAGCGCGCACGCGCTGTTCGCCCGCCCGCTCGTCGTCGCCCCGGGCAGTGTCGTGGCCCTGGACCTGGGCCTGCGGTCCGATGCGGTGGTGTCGGCCGATGGTCGGCGCATGTTCGAGATCGGCGGCACCGGTCGGATCGAGATCCGTCAAGGCGGCGAGCCGATCCGGTTCGCGCGCCTGTCCCTGGCACCGTTCACCGACCGCCTCGTCGCCAAGTTCGAGCTGCCGGTCGACGGCTGGCGTGCGCGCGGCGGCGCCGGCCGCCGGCCCGGGCGATGATCGTCGAACTGCGGATCCGTGACCTCGGCGTGATCGCCGAGGCGGTCGTCCCGTTCGGCCCGGGGCTGACCGTCGTGACCGGCGAGACCGGCGCCGGCAAGACGATGGTGCTCACCGGCCTGGACCTGGTCTCCGGCGGCCGGGCGGACGCGGGCCTGGTCCGGGCCGGGGCGCGGCGGGCCGACGTCGACGCCGAGTGGCGCCCGAGCGCCGCCACGTTCGCCGCGGTACAGGACCGGCTGGCCGACGCCGGGGCGGAGTCCGTCGGGGACGACGCTGCCGGGGACGACGCTGCCGGACCGGCGGTGCTCCTGGGCCGGACGGTGCTCGCCGAGGGGCGCAGCCGGGCCATCGCCGGCGGGCGCACGGTCCCGGCCGGCGTGCTCGCCGACGTCGCGGCCGCCCTCGTCGTCGTGCACGGGCAGGCCGACCAGTTCGCGCTGCGCGACGCCCGTCGCCAGCGCGAGCTGCTGGACGCGTTCGCGCGGGCCGAGACGACGCGACGGGACTACGGGGTGGCGTTCGACCGGTGGCGAGCGACCTCGGCCCGACTGCGTGAGCTCGTCGACCGGCGGGTCGAGCGCGATCGGGAGGCCGCGCTCCTGCGGCACGGGATCGCCGAGATCGCGGCCGTCGCACCGATCGCCGGGGAGGACGTCGACCTCAAGGCGACCGCGAGCGCGCTGGGACACGCGACCGACCTGCTCGCCGACCTGGCCGCGGCGCACGCCGCGATCACCGGCGGCGACGAGGCGGACGCGGGAATCCTGGCCCTGGTCGCGCGGGCCCGCCAGCACCTGGACCGGGTGCAGGCGATCGACCCGCGGGCCGGGGACCTCACAGAGGCGACGCGCCGGCTGTCGGACGCGGCCGCGGCCCTGGGCGCCGAGATCGCCGCGCAGGCGGCGACGATCGACGCCGACCCGGCGCGGCTGGCGCAGGTCGAGGAACGCCGCCACGCCCTCGGCGAGCTCAAGCGTCGGTACGGCCCCGACCTCGACGACGTCCTCGCGTGGTGGGCGCAGGCCGAGGAGACGGTCGCGCAGGCCGACGACGTCGACGCGCGGATCGAGGCACTGAGGACGACCCAGGCCGAGGCCGAGCGCGACCTGCGCGCCGTCGCCCAGCGGCTGACCGCGGTCCGTCGGTCGGCCGCGGACCGGCTCGGGTCCGCGGTGACGGCCGAACTGGCGGACCTGGCGATGCCCGATGCCGTCGTCGCCGTCCGCGTAGAGTCGGCGGCCGAGCCCGCCGAATGGACCGCCGACGGGGCCGACACGGTCCAGATCGTGCTCACCGCGCACGCCGGGGCGCCGGCGCGACCGATCGGCCGGGGGGCGTCCGGCGGCGAACTGTCCCGGCTCATGCTCGCGATCGAGGTCGTCCTCGCCGGGGTCAGCGCGGTGCCGACGATGGTGTTCGACGAGGTCGACGCCGGCATCGGCGGGCTCGTCGCGGTCGAGGTGGGCCGTCGGCTCGCCCGGCTGGCCCGGTCGGTCCAGGTCATCGTCGTCACCCACCTGCCCCAGGTCGCCGCGTTCGCCGACCACCACGTCGTCGTGACGAAGGGGTCCGACGGTCAGGTGACCGCGGCCAGCGTCGTCGCCGTCACCGGGTCCGCGCGGGTGCGGGAACTGACCCGCATGCTGGCCGGACTGCCGGAGTCGCAGTCCGGTGCCGAGCACGCCGCCGAACTGCTCGACCTGGCCGCGAGCGACCGGCGGTCGGCGGCGACCGCGGCGAAGCGCCGTCGGTCGGCCCGCGCGAGTCGCTGATAGTCTGGCGGTCCATGGACCGGCCCGCCACCAAGCACCTGTTCGTCACCGGAGGCGTCGCCTCCTCGCTCGGCAAGGGGCTGACGGCCTCCTCGCTGGGCAATCTGCTGACCGCACGCGGTCTACGGGTCACGATGCAAAAACTCGACCCGTATCTCAACGTCGACCCGGGCACGATGAACCCGTTCCAGCACGGTGAGGTCTTCGTGACCGACGACGGAGCGGAGACCGACCTCGACGTCGGGCACTACGAGCGGTTCCTCGACACCGACCTGCACGGATCGGCCAACGTCACGACCGGTCAGGTCTACTCGACCGTGATCGCCAAGGAGCGTCGCGGGGAGTACCTCGGCGACACCGTTCAGGTGATCCCGCACATCACCGACGAGATCAAGGCCCGCATCCGTCGGATGGCCGGACCGGACGTCGACGTCGTGATCACCGAGGTGGGCGGCACGGTCGGCGACATCGAGTCGCTGCCGTTCTTGGAGGCGGTACGGCAGATCCGGCACGAGGTGGGCCGGGAGAACGTCTTCTTCCTGCACGTGTCGCTGCTGCCGTACATCGGCCCGTCGGGGGAGCTGAAGACCAAGCCGACGCAGCATTCGGTGGCCTCGTTGCGCAGCATCGGGATCCAGCCCGACGCGATCGTGCTGCGCGCGGACCGCGACGTGCCGGCGAGCATCAAGCGCAAGGTCTCGTTGATGTGCGACGTCGACGCCGAGGCGGTCGTCGCGGCCGTCGACGCGCCGAGCATCTACGACATCCCCAAGGTCCTGCACCGCGAAGGCCTGGACGCGTACGTCGTCCGCCGCCTCGACCTGCCCTTCCGCGACGTCGACTGGACCGCCTGGGACGACCTCCTGCGGCGCGTCCATCGACCGGCGCGGGAGATCACGGTCGGCCTGGTCGGCAAGTACATCGACCTGCCGGACGCGTACCTCTCGGTCACCGAGGCGATCCGGGCGGGCGGGTTCCACCACGACTGCCGGGTGAACCTGCGGTGGGTGTCCAGCGACGACTGCGCCGAGCCCGACGCGGCGGCGGCGAACCTCGCCGGGCTGGACGCGATCGTCGTCCCGGGTGGGTTCGGCGTGCGCGGGATCGAGGGCAAGCTCGGTGCCCTGCGGCACGCGCGGACGGCGGGCGTGCCGACGCTGGGGCTGTGCCTGGGACTGCAGTGCATGGTCATCGAGTACGCGCGCGAGGTCTGCGGGCTGGCCGGGGCGAACTCGCTGGAGTTCGACGAGTCGACGCCGCACCCGGTGGTCGCGACGATGGCCGACCAGCGCGACGTCGTGTCCGGCGAACGGGACATGGGCGGGACCATGCGCCTGGGGCTGTACCCGGCGAAGCTCGCCGACGGATCGATCGTCGCCTCGGTGTACGGCCGACCCTACGTCGACGAACGGCATCGGCACCGGTACGAGGTCGCGAACGCGTACCGCACGCAGTTGGAGGAGGCCGGCCTGCGGATCTCGGGCACCTCGCCGGACGGGCGGCTGGTGGAGTTCGTCGAGCTGCCGGCCGACGTCCACCCGTACTACGTCGGCACCCAGGCGCACCCGGAGTTCCGCAGTCGCCCCACGCGCGCGCATCCGCTGTTCGCCGGCCTGGTCGGTGCGGCCATCGCCCGGGTCGACGCCGCCCGGGTCGACGCCGGCCCGGCGGCCGTGGCGCAGGGGTGACACCGGGGTGAGGCAGTCCTGGTCGGGTCCGGTCCACGACGGCGGTCGACCACGGGCGGTCCGGCAACGGGTCCCGGTCTTCGCCGGCCGGGTCTGGTCGGTCGTGACCGACACGGTCGTCTTCGACGACTCGACCGCCGACCGCGACATCGTCATCCATCCCGGCGCGGTGGCCGTGATCGCGTTGGACGATGCCGATCGGGTCCTGCTGATCCGCCAGTACCGGCACCCCGTGGGCTGCTACCTGTTCGAACCGCCGGCCGGCCTGCTGGACGTCGCCGGCGAGCCGGCCCTGACCACGGCGCGGCGGGAACTGGCGGAGGAGGCCGGGCTGACGGCCCAGGACTGGTCGGTCCTCGTGGACCAGTACATGTCCCCGGGAGGTCTGAGCGAGGCGGTCCGGATCTACCTGGCGCGCGACCTGGCCCCCGTCCCCGGCGGCCGGCCGCGAACGGGGGAGGCCGAGGAGGCGCACCTGCCCCAGGCCTGGGTCGGGCTGGACTATGCGCGGGACCTGGTGCTGTCCGGGGCGATCGGCAGTCCGACGGCGGTCTCGGGCATCCTCGCGGCCTGGGCCGCGCGCGTCGGCGGCTGGGTCGGCCTGCGGCCGGCCGACGCCCCGTGGCCGGCGCGCGACCGGCTCGTCGCGACCGATCGGGTCCACCCCCTGGGTCCGGACCGACCGCGGCCGTAGGCTGGACCGATGAGGGTCGGGGTGCCCGCGGAGGTCAAGGACCACGAGTTCCGGGTCGCGCTCACCCCCGGCGGGGTGCTCGAACTGCGCCGACACGGGCACGAGGTCCTCGTGCAGTCCGGCGCCGGACTGGGGTCGTCGATCCCGGACGAGGAGTTCGTCGCCGCCGGCGCCCGGATCGTGCCGGCGGCCACCGACGTGTGGGGCGCGGCGGACCTCGTCTTGAAGGTCAAGGAGCCGACCCCCGCGGAGTACCCGCTGCTGTCCGCCGACCAGGTGCTGTTCACGTACCTGCACCTGGCCGCCGACCCGGGGTTGACCGACGTGCTCGTCGACCGGGCCGTCACCGCGATCGCGTACGAGACCGTCGAACTGCCCGACGGATCGCTGCCGCTGCTGGCGCCGATGAGCGAGGTCGCCGGCCGACTCGCGCCGCAGGTGGGGGCCGCCGCGCTCATGCGTTCGGCCAGCGGCGGCCGGGGTGTGCTCCTGGGCGGCGCGTCCGGGGTCTACGCGGCGAAGGTCGTCGTGATCGGGGCCGGCGTCGCGGGGCAGAACGCCGCGGCGATCGCGATCGGGATGCAGGCCGAGGTGCTCCTGCTGGACACGAACGTGGCCCGCCTGCGCCAGGTGGACGCGATCCACCACGGGCACGTGCAGACCGTCGCGTCGAACGCCTACGAGATCGAGCGCGCGTGCGTGGACGCGGACCTGGTGATCGGCGCGGTCCTCGTGCCCGGGGCTCGGGCGCCACGGCTGGTGAGCAACGACCTCGTCTCGCGCATGCGCTCCGGATCGGTGCTCGTCGATATCGCGATCGATCAGGGGGGGTGTTTCGAGGACTCCCGGCCGACGACGCACACCGACCCGACGTACGTCGTGCACGGTTCGGTGTTCTACTGCGTCGCGAACATGCCCGGGGCGGTGCCGAACACCTCGACCCACGCCCTGACGAACGTCACCTTGCCGTACGTCCTCGCCGTGGCCGACGGCGGCTGGCGCTCGGCGATGCGCGCCGATCCCGCGCTGGCGGCCGGCCTGAACGTCCACGCCGGCCACCTCGTCCACCCCGGAGTCGCCGCGGCGTTCGGCCGGACCGCGACCCCCGTCGCCGAGGTGCTGTCCTGACCGCCGTGGTCACCGCGATCGACGGCTACCTCGACCATGTCGCGGTCGAGCGGGGCCTGTCGACGAACACCGTCGCGGCCTACCGGCGTGACCTGGCCCGCTACGCCGCGTGGTGCCAGGCCCGTGGGCTGACCGACGTCGACTCCGTAACCGAGAACGACGTCGCCGACTTCGCCGGCTCCCTGCGGACCGCGTCGGCGGCCGGACCGGCCCTGGGCGCGTCGAGCGCGGCCCGGACGACCGTTGCGGTGCGCAGCTTCCACCGGTTCGCCCTGCTCGACGGCCTGGCGGCCGACGACCCCGCGCGCGAGGTACGCCCGACCCGAATCCCGCAGCGCCTGCCCAAGGCCCTGCCCTACGAGGACGTCGCCCGCCTGCTCGCCGCCGCGGGCGGTGGCGAGCAGGGCGGCCCGGCCGGCCTGCGCGATCGGGCCCTGGTCGAGGTGCTCTACGGCACCGGGACGCGGGTCTCGGAGGCCGTCGGACTGGACGTCGACGACCTCGACCTCGCCGCGGCGACCGTCGTCGTCACCGGCAAGGGGGCCAAGCAGCGGATGCTGCCGCTGGGTCGGCCGGCGATCGACGCGCTGACCGCGTACCTGGTCCGGGGTCGGCCCGACCTCGCCGCGCGGGGGCGCGGCACGCCGCGGGTGTTCGTCAACACGCTGGGCCGGCCGCTGTCGCGGCAGAGCGCGTACGCGGTTCTGCGCACCGCCGCCGCGCGGGCGGACCTCGCCGGTCGCGTGGGCCCCCACACGCTGCGGCACTCCTATGCCACGCACCTGCTGGAGAACGGCGCCGACGTCCGGGTCGTGCAGGAACTGCTCGGCCACGCCTCGGTCACGACGACCCAGATCTACACGATGGTGACGGTGGACACCTTGCGCGAGGTGTACGCGCAGGCCCATCCGCGGGCCCGATGAGGCCGACCGCCAGGTTGCCCGGAGCGCTCGCGACGGTCGTGGTGACGGTGCTCGCGACGGTCGCCGCCGTGCTCGTCGGCCCGCCGGCCGCGGCAGCCGGTGACGACGCGGCCCCGGTGCTGGCTCCGGTGCGCGCGCCGGTGCGCGCGGACGTGATCGCGACCTCGCGGGCGGGCCGGCCGATCGTCGCGCGACTGTACGGCGATCCCGCCGGCGCGGTGCGGCTGGTCGTGATCGGCCAGATGCACGGCAGCGAGCCCGGTGGGCGACGTGTCGTCGAGACGTTGGCCCGCAAGCAGATCCCACCCGGCGTCGCACTGTGGCTGGTGTCCACCGTCAACCCGGACGGGGCCAGCGCCCGAACGCGCGGTAACGCCCGCGGTGTCGACCTGAACCGGAACTTCCCGACCCGCTGGCAGGCGGGGCGGCGGGGGTCGGCCTTCTGGCCGGGGCCGGCGGCGGCCAGCGAGCCGGAGACCCGCGGGGTGATGGCGTGGTTGACGGCGATCGCGCCGACGGCGGTGCTGTCGATGCACCAGGCCTACGACCGGATCGACACCAGCGCCCCGGGCAGTCGGGCCGCCGGGCGCCGGCTGGCGGCCTGGATGGGGGAGCGGGCCGCCGCGGTCGGGTGCCCGGGGCCGTGTCACGGGACGATGACGCAGTGGATCGCCCGTCGTCTCGGCGCCGTCGCGGTGACCGTCGAGCTGGACCGGCGGGTCAGCGCGCACGAGGCGGCCGTGGCGGCCACGGCGATGCTCCGCCTCGCCCGCTGGCTGGGCCGCTAGGCTCGGTCGACGGCTCCGACCGATCCCGCTCGTCGGATCATCGGTGCCGTTCGCACCGGATCGCAGGAAGGACCAGCATGGAGCCAACCGGACGGCCGGTCGCGAGCCCGGTGACCGCCCAGGAGGCCATGTTCGAGGCGCCCGCGACGGTCGGGGCGGGGACGTCCGCCGCGACCGGCGACCGACCCGTGGACGACGTGCCGATCCCGCCGGCGCTGACCGAGCACGGCCCGGCGCGGGTCGTCGCGATGGTCAACCAGAAGGGCGGGGTCGGCAAGACGACGTCGACGATCAGCCTCGGGGCGGCGCTGGCCGAGTACGGCCGGCGGGTCCTGCTGGTCGACTTCGATCCGCAGGGCGCGCTGTCCGACGCGATGGGCGTGAACGCCAACGAACTCGACCTGACCGTGTACAACCTGCTGACCGAACCGGACTGCCACGTCGCCGACGTCCTCGTCGGCACCGACGTCGTGGACGTCGACCTCATTCCGGCGAACATCGACCTGTCGGCGGCCGAGGTGCAGTTGGTGAACGAGGTCGGCCGCGAGCACGCGCTGTCGCGGGCGCTCGCGCCGGCGTTGGCCGACTACGACATCGTCCTGATCGACTGCCAGCCCTCCTTGGGCCTGCTGACGATCAACGCCCTGGCCGCGAGCGACTACATCGTCATCCCGATGCAGGCGGAGTACTTCGCGTTGCGCGGGGTCGCGTTGCTGACGAACACGATCGACAAGGTCGTCTCGCGGGTGAACCCCAAGGTGCGGGTCCTCGGCGTGTTCGTCACGATGTACAACAAGGGCACCCTGCACAGCCGCGAGGTGCTCGAGCGGGTCCAGTCGGCGTTCGGCGATCGGGTCTTCTCGACCGTCATCGCCAAGACGATCAAGTTCGCCGACTCCGTCGTCGCCCACGAGCCGATCACCGCGTACGCCCCGGACAGCCCCGGCGCGCAGGCGTACCGGCGGCTGGCCCGCGAGGTCATCGCCCGGATGGACTGAGCGCGTGCCGACGACCGGCGTCGAGACCTCCTCGACGAGCCCGGGTTTCTCCTTGCGGGTCGGGGACTTCGAGGGCCCGTTCGACCTCCTGCTGACGCTGATCGCCAAGCACAAGCTGGAGGTGACCGAACTCGCGCTGCATCGGGTCACCGACGAGTTCATCGCCTACATCCGAGCGCAGGGATCGGACTGGGACCTCGACGAGGCCAGCGGTTTCCTCGTCGTCGCGGCGACGTTGCTCGACCTCAAGGCCGCGCGGCTGCTGCCGTCGGGGGAGGTGGAGGACGAGGAGGACCTGGCGCTGCTCGAGGCCCGCGACCTGCTCTTCGCCCGACTGCTGCAGTACCGCGCCTTCAAGGAGGTCGCCGTCCTCCTCGCCGAGCGGATGGCCGTGGCCGCGCGCCGGCTGCCGCGGACGGTGGGCCTGGACCCCGACCTCGCGATGCTCCTGCCCGAGGTCCTCCTCGGCCTGGGTCCGGCGCAGTTCGCGGCGCTCGCGGCGCGCGCGATGGCCCCCCGACCGGTGCCCGAGGTCTCGATCGCGCACATCCACGCGCCGCGGGTCAGCGTCCGCGAGCAGGCCGCGATCCTCGTCGATCGACTGCGGCGCAATCGGATCTCGACCTTCCGGGCGTTGGTCGCCGACGCGGACAGCACCCTCGTCGTCGTCGGCCGCTTCCTGGCGCTGCTGGAGCTCTACCGCGAGCACGCGGTCGTGTTCGAGCAGTTGGCGCCGCTGGGCGACCTGACGATCCGGTGGACCGGCGCGGACGACGGCGAGGTCGCGGTCACCGACGAGTTCGATATCGAGCGCGACGTCGATCAGGCCCCGAACGCCGACCCGGAGGAGAGCCGTGACTGAGCCGGACGTACCACCCGCACCGCCGACCGACGACGTGCTCGGCGACGCGATCGACGACGAGATCGGCGTAGAGGCCGACGAGGTGCTCGACGACGTGCTCGACGCCACGATCGGTGCAGGGACCGAAGACGTGACCGAAGACGCGACCGAAGCCGTGACCGAAGACGCGACCGAAGGCGTGACCGAAGACGCGACAGGTCTGGGCGCACCGTCGCTGCCCGCGGCCCTCGAGGCCGTCCTGCTGCTGGTCGACGAGCCGATCACCGTGCTGGAACTGGCCGCCGTCGTGCGGGCACCGGCGGAGGCGGTCGCGGCCGAACTGGCCCGGCTGACCGCGGAGTACGTCGAGCAGGGCCGGGGGTTCGAACTGCGCGAGGTCGCCGGCGGCTGGCGGTACTACACCGCGGCCGCGTGCACCGACCTCGTGCAGCGCTACGTCCACGACGGTCAGCAGGCACGCCTGACCCAGGCCGCGCTGGAGACCCTCGCCGTCATCGCGTACCGCCAGCCGGTCACCCGTGGCCGGGTCAGCGCCGTGCGCGGGGTGAACGTCGACGGTGTCGTCCGCACGCTCCTGGCCCGCGGCCTGATCGCCGAGGCCGGCACCGACGGGGAGTCCGGCGCCCACCTGTACACCACGACCGCCCATTTCCTCGAGCGCATGGGCATCTCGTCACTGGCGGAACTGCCGCCGCTGGCCGAGCACCTGCCCGACCTCGCCGACCTGGAGGACATCTTGGACGCGGTGGCGACCGGTGATTAGTGACGCGACGGGCCCGGCGGACGCCGGTTCGGGCGACGGTCTGGTCCGACTGCAGAAGGTGCTGGCGGCCGCGGGCCTAGGCAGCCGGCGCGCCTGCGAGGCGCTGATCGACGCCGGCCGGGTCGAGGTCGACGGGCGCCGGGTCCGCGAGCAGGGCGTCCGGGTGGACCCGCGCACCGCGGTGATCCGCGTGGACGGCGAGCGGGTCCCGACCGCGCCGGACACGGCGGTGTTCGCCTTCAACAAGCCGCGCGGCGTGGTCTCGACGATGTCCGACGAACAGGGTCGGCCGTGCGTGGGTGACTACGTCGCCGGTCGGACGGACCGGCTGTTCCACGTCGGCCGGCTCGACGTGGACACCGAGGGGCTGCTGGTCCTGACCAACGACGGTGAGCTGGCGAACCGGTTGAGCCACCCGCGGCACGAGATCGCCAAGACCTACCTGGCGACCGTCGCCGGCCAGGTCGGACCGCCGACGCTGCGGGCGCTGCGGGCCGGTGTCGACCTCGACGACGGCCCGGTCCGGGCCGACGAGGTGCGGATCGTGCAGAAGCTGCCCGACCGGTCCCTGGTCGAGGTCGTCATCCACTCCGGCCGCAACCGGGTGGTCCGGCGGATGTTCGACGCGGTCGGGCACCCGGTGACCGACCTGGTCCGCACCCGGATCGGGCCGCTGCACCTGGGTCAGCAGCGACCCGGGGTCGTGCGGGCCGTGACCGGTGGCGAGCTGCGCGCCCTGTACACCGCGGTCGGTCTGTAGCGCTGCGTGTGCCGTTGTCGAAGGGACCCGATCCCCAGACGCCGCCGGTGTTGAGGTTCGACCCGGTTCGTCGCCCGCGGACCGGGTCGAACCTCAACACCGGCGCACGTCGACGACCGGAGCGAGATCGGTAGGCTGGCCCAGCCTCCCGACGACCGCGCGTTCCGCGCCCGCACCCCCAGGAGTCCGGCCGTGCCGATGCGTGGCATTCGCGGCGCCACCTGCCTGCAGGCCGACGACGCCGAGGAGATGCGCCAGGCGGTGCGCGAGCTGCTCGCCGAGATCATGACCCGCAACGGCCTGACCGCCGACCAGTTGGTGAGCATCATCTTGACGTCGACGCCGGACCTGACCAGCGCCTTCCCGGCCTCCGGCGCGCGCGACTTCGGCCTGACCGACGTCCCCCTGCTGTGCGCGCAGGAGATCGACGTCGCCGGCGCGCTGCCGCGGGTCGTGCGCGTCCTCGCGCACGCCGAGGTCGAGGGCCCGCGGTCGGCCGTCGTGCACGTCTACCTGCGCGGCGCCGAGGTCCTCCGCCAGGACCTGGCCCAGTGAGCGATCCGGTCGGCCTCGGCGGCCCGGTGCTGGTCGTCGGCTCCGGGCTGATCGGCGGGTCGGTGGCGCTGGCGCTGCGCCGGTCCGGGGTCGAGGTGGTCTTGTCCGACGTCGACGAGGCGAACCTGGACGTCGCGGTGCGGGCCGGTGCGGGTCGTCGGGTCGGCCCGGCGGACGCGCCGGCGCTCGTCGTCGTCGCCGTGCCGCCGCGGTACGCCGGCGCCGCCCTGGCCGCGGCGTCGCGGGCCTACCCGACCGCGACCCTGACCGACACCACGAGCGTGAAGGAGCCGGTCGTGTCGGCGGCGATCGCCGCCGGGGTCGACCCGGTCCGACTCGTCGGCGGGCATCCGATGGCCGGGCGGGAGGTGTCCGGTGCCGCGGGGGCCCGTGCCGACCTGCTCGACGACCGCCTGTGGGTCCTCACCCCGCTGCCGCACACCGGCGTCGAGCACGTGCGGCAGGTGCATCGCCTCGTGTCGGCCTGCGGCGCCTATCCGATCGAGATGGGCCTGGCCGAGCACGACGCCGCGGTCGCCCTCGTCTCGCACGTGCCCCAGGTACTGGCCAGCGTGCTGGCCGGGCGCCTTCGGGACTCCGACCCGGACCATGTGCGGATCGCCGGCCAGGGGCTGCGGGACATGACGCGTATCGCCGGCTCGAACGTCGGCCTGTGGACCGACATCCTCGACGCGAACCGCGGTCAGGTCGCCGCGGTGCTCGACGCCGTGATCGCCGACCTCTCGCGGACGGCGGACGCGCTGCGCACCGACGACGACGTGGCCGGCGGCCAGATCGCGCAGGTGCTCGCGGCCGGAGTCGAGGGCCAGCAACTGATCCCGGGCAAGCACGGCGCCGCGCCGTCGGCGTACCGCGAGGTCGTCGTCGTCCTCGCCGACCGATCCGGGGAGCTCGGCCGGCTGTTCACCGTCGCGGCCGAGGCGCGGATCAGCATCGAGGACGTCCGGATCGAGCATGTGCTGGGACGGCCCAGCGGCCTCGTGCAGCTGTTCGTCCGGCCCGAGTCCGGTGACGACCTCGTGTGGGCGCTGACGGAGCGATCCTTCGACGTGCGCGCGTAGTCGATCCGGCGTCGGCGGCAAGTAGGGTCGGGCGCATGCACGCCCCCATCGTCGCGGTCGACGGCACCGCCGGCTCCGGCAAGTCCAGTGTCTGCCGCGGTGTCGCCGCGCGGCTGGGACTGCACTACCTGGACACCGGGGCGATGTACCGCGCGATGACGTGGTCGGTCCTCGCGGCCGGCGTCGACGTCGAGGACCCGCACGCCGTCGGTGCGCACGTCGCCGGTGTCGAACTGGTCAGTGGCACCGACCCGAGCCGACCGTCGATCCACGCCGACGGCGTCGACGTCACGGTCGCGGTCCGCGGCGAGGCCGTCACCGCCGCCGTCAGCGCCGTCAGCGCCGTGCCGGCCGTGCGCGAGCGGCTGACCGGCCTGCAGCGCCGTGCGGTGGCCAGCGCCCACGAGGCCGGCCGGGGGATCGTCGTCGAGGGTCGCGACATCGGGACGGTCGTCCTGCCGAACGCCGACCTGAAGGTCTTCGTGACGGCCGATCCCGCGGTGCGCGCGGCCCGCCGCGCGGCGCAGGACGCCGAGCTGGGGCGCGACGGCGTCGACGTCGCGGTGATCGAGGCGGAGTTGCGCGCACGCGACGCCAAGGACGCCAGCCGTGCGCATTCGCCGTTGGCCAAGGCGGGTGACGCGGTCGTCGTCGACACCAGTGACCTCACCCTCGACGCGACGATCGATGCGGTGGCGACCCTGATCGCGGACCTGCCGGACCAGCGATGAGCACGGCCACGGCCCGCCCGGCCGACGTCGACGACAGCGATGCCGTCCTTCCGTCCTGGTACGCCGCGGCCCACACCCGGAATTTCGCATCGGCTGCGCTGCACCGGATCTACCGGCTGCACGCGCACGGGGCGTTCCACACCGGCACCGCGGATCCGCTGGTCCTGGTCGTGCCCGGTCGCGCGGTGCTCACCGGTCTGATCGTCCAGGCGGTCGCGCCGAGGCCGGTGCACGTGCTCGCCGACGCGACCGACCCCGGCGCGCTGCCGGCCGTCCTCCGCCGTGCGACCGGGGCGATCGACGTCGACACGCCGACCGCCGTCGGCGCCCAGCACCGGGCCCGTGCGGCGCTGGCCGACGGCCGGGCGGTCGCGGTCTGCGGCCGCATCGACGTCGCGGCGTACCTCGTCGCCGTGACCGGGGCGCCGGTCGCCCCGGTCGTGCTGCTCGGGGCCGACGGCCGGGTCGGGATCGACCCGCCGCGTCCGGGCTCGACGATCGACGCGTACTTCAGCGCGCCGGTCACGCCCACGGTCCCCGGGGATCCGCTGCGCGTGGCCACGCGGGCCGCGATCGGGGAGTTCATCCGACAGGTCTGCGCCGACGCGACCGATCAGGCGCACCGACGGGCCGGCCGGCCGACGAAGGGATGGCGATGAGCGAGGGGTGGATCGGCGTCGACGACGTCGACGGCGACCAGGACGTCGACGGAGCCGAGGACGCCGGCGGGGTCGACGACGTCGTCGACGACGAAACCGCGGTCGCCGAGGCGCTGGCCGCGGCCCGCGTGGAGTTCGGCGACATCGAGGCGGACCTGGCCGACCTGCGCGCCGGCGCGGAGGCGAACCTGCCGGTCGTCGCGGTGGTCGGCCGGCCGAACGTGGGCAAGTCGACGCTGGTCAATCGCCTGATCGGCCGCCGGGAGGCCGTCGTGGAGGACGTGCCCGGCGTCACCCGCGACCGCGTCTGGTACGAGGCGGACTGGAACGGCAAGCGGTTCTCGCTGGTCGACACCGGCGGGTGGGACCGGAAGGTCCGGGGGATGGCGGCGCAGATCGCCGCCCAGGCCGAGCGCGCGGTGAACGACGCGGACGCCGTGATGTTCGTCGTCGACGCGACCGTCGGCGCGACCGACACCGACGAGGCGGTCGTGCAGGTCCTGCGGCGGGCGGGCAAGCCGGTCATCCTCGTGGCCAACAAGGTCGACGACGCGAACGGCGAGCTGGAGGCCGCCGCGTTGTGGTCGCTGGGCCTGGGCCAGCCGTTCCCGGTGTCGGCGCTGCACGGGCGCGGGTCGGGGGACCTGCTCGACGCCGTCGTGGCGGCCCTGCCCGCCGAAGGGGCGGGGGTCTCGCGCGCGGCCGGGCCGCACCGGGTCGCGTTGCTGGGCAAGCCGAACGTCGGCAAGTCCTCGCTGCTGAACGCCCTGGCCGGCGGCGATCGGGTCGTCGTCGACGCGGTCGCCGGGACGACCGTCGATCCGGTCGACGAGCTGATCGAGCTCAAGGGGACGTGGTGGTGGTTCGTCGACACCGCCGGGATCCGGCGCCGGGCCAAGGAGGCCAGCGGCCACGAGTACTACGCGACGCTGCGCACGCAGGCGGCGCTGGACCGGGCGGAGGTCGCCGTCGTCCTCATCGACGCGTCCGAACCGCTCAGCGAGCAGGACGTCCGGATCATCGCGATGGTCATCGACGCCGGCCGCGCCCTGGTGATCGCCTACAACAAGTGGGACCTCACCGACGAGGAGCGCCGCCGCTACCTCGAGCGGGAGATCGACCGCGACCTCGTCCAGGTCCCGTGGGCGTTGCGCGTCAACGTCTCCGCGCGCACCGGTCGACACCTCGAACGCCTGACGCCGGCGATCGAGGCCGCGCTGGCCGGCTGGCAGACCCGGGTGTCGACCGGCCGGCTGAACCAGTTCGTCAAGGAACTGCAGGACGCCCACCCGCACCCGCTGCGTGGTGGCCGGCAGCCGCGGATCTTGTTCGCGGCCCAGGTTCAGGTCGGGCCGCCGACGTTCGCCCTGTTCACGACCGGGTTCCTGGAGGCGGGTTACCGCCGGTTCGTCGAGCGTCGGCTGCGCGAGGAGTTCGGGTTCGCCGGCTCGCCGATCCGACTGGTGATGCGGGTGCGGCAGAAGCGCGCCCGCCGGCGGGGCTGAGCGCACCGCGATGCCGTCGCCGGGGTTGACCAGCGCGCAGGCGCGCGAACGGCTGCAGCGCGACGGACCGAACCTCATGCCACCGCCGAAGCGGCCCTCAGCGGTGCGCAGGTTCGTCGGGGAGTTGACCCATTTCTTCGCGCTGATGCTGTGGACCGCGGCGGCGCTCGGGTTCGTGGCCGGCCTGCCGCAGTTGGGGGTCGCGATCGTCGTGGTCGTGGTCGTCAACGCGATCTTCGCCTTCGTCCAGGAGCATCGCGCCGATCGGGCCGCCGAACGCCTGCAGTCGCTGGTCCCCGCATCGGTGACGGTGCTGCGGGACGGGCGCCGCCAGCAGGTCGCGGCCGACGGCGTCGTCGTCGACGACGTCGTCCTGCTCGACGCCGGCACCCGCGTGCCGGCCGACGGCGTGGTCGAGTCCGCGACCGGCCTGCGGCTGGACACCTCGATGCTCACCGGGGAGAGCGTCGCGGTCCCCGTCGACGTCGACGAGGCCGTGTTCGCCGGGACGTTCGCGGTCGAGGGCGAGGCGCGGATGCTCGTGACGGCCACCGGCGCCGCGACCCGACTGGCCGGGATCGCCCGCCTGACGACCCTGCACGCCAAGCCGACGACGCCGCGGGCGCGCGAACTGCGGCGCGTCGTCCGGCTGATCGCGGTGATCGCGGTGAGCGTCGGTGCGGTGTTCTTCGTCGTCAGCTGGCTGCTGGGCACGCCGGTCTCGCACGGGTTCGTCTTCGCGATCGGGGTCACCGTCGCGCTGGTCCCCGAGGCGCTGCTGCCCACCGTGACGCTGACCCTGGCGTGGGGGGCGGAGCAGATGGCCCGACGCCAGGTCCTCGTCCGGGACCTGGAGGCCGTCGAGACGCTGGGGTCGACGACGGTCATCTGCACCGACAAGACCGGGAC
>CAYMNG010000020.1:22141-23528 GCA_964391765.1 uncultured Bifidobacteriaceae bacterium
CCGGCGAGGCGTCGTGCGCCGCGGTGGGGTACGAGCCGGCCGCGCCCGTCAGTGTCGCGGGATCGGCGCGGGCCGCGGCGGTCGAGCTCGCCGCGGCCGCCGCCCGCTGTTCGGACGGCTACGTGTTCGCCACGGCCGGCGCGTGGGCGCCGCACGGGGACCCGATGGAGGCCGCGATCGACGCCTTCGCCCGCCGGCTGGGCGTCGACACCGACGCTGGCCGGCTGGGCGTCGACACCGACGCTGGCCGGCTGGGCGTCGACACCGACGCGGGCCGACGCGACGGCGTGGACACCGACGCTGGCCGACGCGACGGCGTGGACGTGGCCCGCTTCCCGTTCGACCCACGGCGGCGGCGGATGTCCGTCGTCACGGCCGGCCAGGTGCTGGTGAAGGGCGCACCCGACGCGGTGCTGCCGCAGTGCGTCGACGCCGCGATCACCGTCGACGCCGAGCGGGCCGTCGCGGCGCTGGCCGCCGACGGACTGCGGGTCATCGCCGTCGCGCGGCGCGCGACCGGCGGCTCGATCCCCGGCGACGCGGACACGGCGGAGTCCGGGCTCGACCTGCTCGGCCTGCTCGGCCTGCAGGACCCGGCGCGCGCGGACGTCGGCGCGTCACTGGCCGCCTGCCGCCGCGCGGGGATCGCCGTCATCATGGTGACCGGCGACTACCCCGGCACGGCGGCGGCCATCGCGACCGCGGTGGGCCTGCGCGGCCCGGACGACCCGGTCCTGGTGGGTGCCGACCTGCCGGCCGACGACGCCGAGCTCGGCGCCCTCGTCGACCGGTCCGGGACCGTCGTGGCGCGCGTGTCCCCGGAGGACAAGCTGCGCATCGCGCGTGCCCTGCGCCTTCGCGGGCACGTCGTGGCCATGACCGGGGACGGCGTGAACGACGTACCCGCGCTGCACGAGGCCAATATCGGCATGGCGATGGGCCGGTCGGGCACCGACGTCGCGCGGGAGGCGGCCGACCTCGTGCTCCTGGACGACCACTTCGGCTCGATCGTCGCCGGCGTCGAACAGGGCCGGGCGACCTTCGTGAACATCCGCCGCTTCTTGACCTACCACCTGACCGACAACGTCGCCGAACTGACGCCGTTCGTCGTGTGGGCGCTGTCCGGCGGACGCTTCCCCCTCGCCCTGGGCGTGCTGCAGGTCCTCGCCCTGGACATCTTGACCGACACGATGTCCGCGGCGGCGCTGGGCGCCGAGCCGCCGGCCCGGCACCTGCTCGACGGACCCCCGGTCCGTGGCCGGCTGCTCAACCGGACCGTCCTGCGTCGGGCCTTCGGGGTCCTCGGGCCGACGGAGGCGATCTGGTCGATGCTGGCCTTCCTCGTCACGTTCGCGTCCTTCGGCTGGCGACCGGGATCGACGTTCCC
>CAYMNG010000020.1:23538-26473 GCA_964391765.1 uncultured Bifidobacteriaceae bacterium
CGACGCGGCGCTGGCCGCGTCCGGTGCGGCGTTCTTGACCGTGGTCCTCGCCCAGGCCGCGAACGCGTTCGCCTGCCGCAGTTCGACCCGGTGGCCCGGTTCCCTCGGGTGGGCGACGAACCGACTGCTCGGTCCGGCGGTCGCGGCGGGGGTCGCGGTCGCACTGACGACACTGTTCGTCCCGGCGATCGCCGCCGCCTTGGGTCAGGCGTCGCCACCGGTCGCCGGGTGGGTCGTCGCGGTGGCCGGGATGGGCGTCATCCTCGCGGTGGACGCCGTGGACAAGGCGATCCGGCGGGCGCGGATCGGCCGCGCGGCCGCCGTCGTCAGTGCCGGCGCGAGGGCGTGAACGCCACGGCGGCGGCCCACACGATCAGGGCGATCCCCCACGCGGGGTGCGGCATCGCGCCGGCCCGGTCGGGGTACGCGACGGTCGCGGCTCCGACCGCGAGACCGGTCAGGCCCGCGCTCACCCGCCAGGACCGCGGCGTCGGCGCCCAGCCGGCGAACAGGACGGCGCCGGCGGCCATCGTCAGGCCCAGGGCGCTTTGCACGGGCCAGTGGCGGATGCCCAGCGTGTAGTCCGCGCCCAGGCCGGCGACGGTCCCGGCCTGGACCGCGGTCAGCACCGCGTACGCAGACCACAGGGCCAGCCCGGCCACGCCCACGCCGAACTGCAGCAGCGGAGCGCTCCACGGGTGACCGGCCCGCGGGGGCAATCCGGTGCGCACCAGCAGGAAGCACGCGCCGGTGACGACCGCGATGCCGACGGCCAGGCGCACCGGGCCGACGTCCGCGAAGCCGAACGCCGAGGCGACGAGCGCGACGACGGTCACCGCGAGCAGGGCGAACGGCGCCCACGAGGACTGCGGCGTCGTCCCGATCCAGGCCAGGCTCACGGCGACGACGAACGTCAGCAGGGCGCCCCAGCTCACCTCGAGCGGGACGGCCCACACGTACGCCGGGTCGGCGAGGCCGAACATCGTCGACAGGTCGACCAGGCCGAACAGCGGAACCGCGGCGACGACGGCGCCGACCCAGGCCAGGACGCGGGCGAGGAGGATCATTCGGGCGCGGCCGCGGACGTGATCTGCTGGCGGACCTCACCGCGCAGCACCTTGCCGATCGTCGAGCGGGGCAGGTCGGTGACGAACGCGATCTGCCGCGGCGTCTTGTACCCGGCGAGGTGCTCGCGGCAGCCGGCGATCAGCCGGTCGGCGTCGCCGGTCGCCCCCGGCGCGAGGACGACCGCGGCCGCGACCTTGTCGACGCCGTCGACGGTCACGGCGACGACCGCGGCGTCCAGGACGCCGGGCTGCTGCTTGAGGACGGCCTCGACCTCGGAGGGGTAGACGTTGAAGCCGCCGACGATGATCAGCTCCTTGATCCGATCGACCAGGTGGACGAACCCGTCGTCGTCGACGACGACGACGTCGCCGGTGCGCAGCCAACCGTCGGGCAGCAGTGTCGCCGCGGTCTCCTCGGGGCGGTTCCAGTACCCGGCGAACACCTGCGGACCGTGGATGAGCAGTTCGCCGGGGTCCCCGGGCGCCGCGTCGACGGTCGGGTCGTCCGGCTGCACGACGCGCATCCGGGTCGACGGGAACGGCACACCGATCGACTCCGGTCGCCGGGACGGGGCCAGTGGATTGCCCAGGGCGATCGGTGAGGACTCGGTCATGCCGTAGCCCTCGACGAGGAGCCCACCGCCGGCGGCCTCCCACTGTTCGACGGTCTGCGCGGGCAGCGCCATCGCCCCGGCCAGCGCGTACCGCACCGAGGTCAGCGGGACGTGGCGAGCCTGCGCGGCCTCGACCAGGCGCGGGTACATCGGGGGCACGCCGGGTAGGAACGTCGCCGGTCGCCGGCGCATCGTGTCGACGACCTGGTCGGCGTCGAACCGCGGGAACAGCACGACGGTCGCGCCGAGCAGCACCGCGGTCGTCAGGCACAGCGTCAGTCCGTAGGCGTGGAACAGCGGCAGCACGGCGTAGAACGTCTCCTCGCCGGGCCGCAGTTCCGGCGCCCAGGCCGCGGACTGGGTCGCGTTGGCCAACAGGTTGCGGTGCGTGAGGATCGCGCCCTTCGGCACGCCGGTCGTCCCGCCGGTGTACTGCAGGAGCGCGACGTCGGATCCGGTCGGCCCGGGCGTCGTCGGGGCGACGGGCTCGGCCCGGGCGATCAGCCGTCGCCAGGTGGGCAGGCCGGGGGCCTTCACGGTCGTGCTCGCCCGCGCCGCGCGCGCCTTGCGGATCGGCAGCCGCAGTGCGACCCGCTTGCCGACACCGAGGTCGCGGCTGATGTCGACGGCTACGACCGGGGTTCTCGCGGGTGCAGCCGCGGCGGCCGTCGGCGCCACGACGTCCCAGGCGATGACGACCGCGGGGAAGTGGTCGAGCAACTGCCGGCCGAGCTCGTCGGCGGTGTATAGAGGATTGTGCTCGACGACGACGGCACCCAGCCGCAGGGCCGCGTAGAACGCGACGACATGGGACGGGCAGTTCGGCAGCACGATGGCGACGCGGTCGCCGCGGCCGATTCCCAGGTCGCGCAACGCGCCGGCCGCGCGCTGGACCTCGAGCCACAGCCGGGCGTAGGTCGTCTCGGCGCCGAGGAAGTCCAGGGCGACCCGATCGGGGTACCGCTGCGCGGCGGACTCGAGCAGGTCGACGACTGACCCCGCCGGCACGTCGACGTCGGCGGGGACCCCGGGGGCGTAGTGGACCAGCCAAGGCCGCTCGTCATCCATGCGGCCAGTCAAGCATGCGCGCGCGCCAACCGCCGGCCGACGACGCGCGCCCGGAGACCCGAGTGGGTGCGGCGGGTCGATCGTCACTAAACTCGCCGCGTCGACCGGGTGCCCGTACGGGCCGCCGGTTGCGGGCTGTAGCGCAGCTTGGTAGCGCACTTGACTGGGGGTCAAGGGGTCGTGGGT
>CAYMNG010000021.1:0-1849 GCA_964391765.1 uncultured Bifidobacteriaceae bacterium
TCGTCGACTGGAGCGGCGCCGACGGGGCGACGGCCCAGACCCGGGCACTGGTGTGGCGCCGCGGGTGGTCCCTGGTCGACGCGACCGGACACCACCAACCGGTCGACGCGACCCTCGCGGCCGCCATCGACCGTCGAGCGACCGAGCTGATCCCCGTCCTGCCGCCCCGGCCAGCCACCCTGCGCGACCTGTGGTCGATCGCCGGGCGCGGCAGCGCGCGCGAGTGGGTGTACGTCGCCGTCGTCACCGCGCTGGTCACCGCGGTGGCCTTCCTCACGCCCTACCTGATGGGCCAGGTGGTCGCGCTGTTCGCACGGGGCTCGACCCCGAACGCCGTGGTCACCGTGTTCGCGGCGTTGGCGCTGGTCGCCGTCGCCGGCGCCGCGTGGCAGGCGATGCGCTCGCTGGCCCTGCTCCGGGCGCGCAGTCGCATCGTCGCGGTGTCCGCCGGCGCCGTCTGGGATCGCGTCATGCGCCTCGCGGCGCCGTGGCACAACGCGCGCCCGCTCGGTGACCGCATGAACCAGGTCAACAGCGTGAACAACGCCGCCGCGGTGCTGCCGGACCAGGTCGTCGTCGGCGTGGTCGACCTCGCGACCGTCCTCGGCAGCCTGCTCGCCATCGCCACCACCGGGCTGACGATGGTCCTCGCCCTCGGCATCGTCTTCGCCGCGCAGGCCCTCGTCGTCACGGTCTTCCTGCGCGCGCTGGACCGACAGGCGGCGGCGCGGACCGTCGAGTCGGCGCTCGCCGGCAGCCGGCTGATCGAGATCCTCCGCGCGGTGAACCGACTGCGGATCGCCGGCGCGGAGTCCCGGGCCTACCTGCGCTGGGCGCAGGCCCAGGCGCGCCTCACCGAGGCCGACCTGCGGCTGCGCCGCACGAGCATGCTGCAGGCAGTGGTCCTGGCGGTCTGGCCGCTGCTGTGCCTGGCCGTCATCGTGGCGGTCACGGCGACGACCGGCGGTGGCTTCGCCCAGTTCGTCACCGCTCAGACGGCGGCGACCGGTGCCACGGTCGCGATCGCGGTCCTTGCCACGTCCGGCGGCGCGGCGCTCGTCGCGCGCCAACTGCTGCGGGCCGCGGAGCCGGCACTCGCGGCAGTGCCCGAAGGCGGTACCGACGCCCGGCAGCCCGGTCCGCTGAGCGGCCGACTGGAGATGCGCGACATCGTGTTCCGATATGGACCGGGGTTGCCGCCGGTGCTGGACCGGGTGAGCCTGCGGATCCTCCCCGGGGAGCAGGTGGCCCTCGTCGGCCCGTCCGGGTGCGGCAAGACGACGTTGATGCGGGTGCTGCTGGGCCTGGAGCAGGCCGAGTCCGGCGTCGTCCTGGTCGACGGCCACGACCTCGCGGCCGTGGATCGGCTCGCCGTGCGTCGCCAGATCGGTTCGGTGCTGCAGTCGGCGACGCTGCTGCCGTGCACGATCCGCGAGAACGTCGCGATGGGCCGGCGACTCACCCGCGACGACGTGCTCGCCGCGCTCGACGAGGCGGCCGTCGGCGACGAGATCCGCGCACTGGCGATGGGGATCGACACCCCGGTGACCGACGGTGGCGCGACGCTGTCCGGCGGCCAGCGCCAGCGCGTCCTGATCGCCCGCGCCCTCGCCGGCCGACCTCGCCTGCTGATCCTCGACGAGGCGACCAGCGCGCTGGACAACCTCACGCAGGCCGGCATCGTCGCGTCGCTGGACTCCTTGCGCATCACGCGGATCATCGTCGCCCACCGGCTGTCCACCGTTCGCCACGCGGACCGCATCATCGTGCTGGACGCCGGCCGGGTCGTCGACGAGGGGACGTACGACGAGCTCGTCGCCCGACCCGGCCCGTTCCGCGACCTGGCCGA
>CAYMNG010000021.1:1859-22282 GCA_964391765.1 uncultured Bifidobacteriaceae bacterium
GGGTTGTGCAGGCTGCGCCGCGCCACATAGGCGGCGCCATCCACCTGCGCCAGCAGCTCGGACACGCGCAGCGGCGCGCCGGTGAGCGCCGGGTCGCGGCCGAACGGCGACGAGGTCGTCTTCTGGCCGCAGGGGCGTACGGCCCGCACCTCCCCCGATGACCGCGAGGTCTGGCTGTTCGGCGGCAGCGGCCCGGTCCGCCTCGCCGGACCGGCGGCCGGGCCCCTCGCGCGGGCCTTCGACGCGCCCAAGGCGCTGCGTACCGCCGTCGCCGACGCGGTCGGGTCGGGCGCCGACCGCGACGACGTCGACGCGACCGCCGTCCGGTGGCTGACCGCCGGACACCTGACCCCCTGGCGGGCCGTCGATCCCGAACCCGCATCCGCCGTCGTGATCGTCGAGCGGACCGGCGCGGAGGGCGGCGACGGCGACGCGTTGGCGTCCGCGCTGGCGGCCGTCGGCATCGACGTCCGGCCGGTGGCCGGCGCGCGACGTCGCGATCGTCTCGACCGCGACGCACTCGTGGTCGTGGTCCTCGACGACCTGCTCGCGGCCGAGCACGCGGTCGACGCGATCGGCATGCCCGCGGTATGCGTATGCCTGCGCGGGGACCGTGCCGTGGTGACCGGCCGACTGCGCGACGGTGGGAGCCCACCGACCGCGGGTGCGTGCCCGACCTGCCTGGTGACGCGCCTGGGTGCGCGCCGGTCGGCGGAACTCGTCGCCGCCGGTCGGGTCGGACTTCGCCGCCCTCCAGCCGACTCCGTCCGCCGCCCCGAGAGCGTCGCGTTCGCCGCGGCGGCGATCGCGACCGCGGCCGGCCGGGGCCGGCCCGTGCCCGACGCGTCGATCACGGTCGCCCGCGACGGCCTCGTCCAGCGGCACGCCGTCGTCCCGGTCGCCGGGTGCCCGCGCTGCGACCCCGACGGCCCGACGGTCGCGATGCGGCACCTGGCCGCCGGCACCGGCGACGACCCGGCCGCGCTCGTCGACACCGGCGGCGGCTTTCGTACCGTCGACCCCGAGGACACGTGGGACCGCTACGGCCACCTGGTCAACGACGTCGTCGGCGTCGTCCCGTACGTCGTGGCCGGCGAGCACCCGGCACTTCGCACCTACACCGCGGGGTTGAACGCCGCAGCCGTCGACGACGTCGTGGCGTTCCGTTCGCGGCTGCGGTCCCTGGCCGGCGGGAAGGGGATCACCCGGTCGGCGGCGCGAACCGGTGCCCTCGCCGAGGCCCTCGAGCGCACCGGACTGCGTGCCCGCGGCGGCGAACCGCACCGCCGCGCACGGCTACGCGACCTGGACACCGCGATCCACCCCAACGAGGTCGAGCTGTTCAGCGAGCGGCAACTGCGCTCGACCGCGGCGCTGGCCGCCCTGGGAGTCACCGAGTTCGTCGACGACCACGGCCACCACCCGGTGCCGCTGCCCTTCGACGTCCACGCCGAGCACGACTGGAGCCCGGTCGCCGACCGCCGCACCGGAGAGGTCTGCTGGCTGCCGTCCTCGCTGCTGTGGTTCGACTGGCCCGGCGTCCCGCCCCGGGGCTGGCGCGGGTCCTCAAACGGGGCGGCGACCGGCAACACGCTCGACGAGGCGGTCCTCCAAGGACTGCTCGAACTGGTCGAACGCGACTCGGTCGCCCTGTGGTGGCACCCGCGGTGCCGGCGACCCGCCATCGACGTCGACTCCTGGCCCGACCCACGCGTGCAGGCCGCCCTCGCCCAGCAACGGGCCCAGGGTGCGGAGGTGTGGGTACTCGACGTCACGACCGACCTGGGCATCCCCGCCGCGGTCGCCGTCGCCCGCGGGCTCGCGGCGAGCCCGGACACGCCGATCCTGGGATACGGCGCGCACGTCGACCCGGCCCTGGCCGCGACTCGGGCGCTGACCGAGCTCGCGCAGACGCAGTCGGTCCTGGCGAGGTGGCCGGCCGATCGACCACGCGCGGGACTGGGTGCGGCCGAACGCATCTGGCTCGAGCAGGTGACGGTCGAACGCGAGCCGTGGCTGGCGCCGGCCGGGTCGGTCGCACCGCGCGACCCGGTGCGCTACCGCGACGTTCGTGCTGCGGTCGACGACGTCGTGGACCGCATCGAGCGGGCCGGGACCCGGGTGCTGTGGGCCGACTGCACACGCCCGGACGCCGACCTACCCCTCGTCCGCACGTTCGCGCCGGGTCTGCGGCACTTCTGGAACCGCTACGGTCCTGGCCGCCTGTACACGGTGCCGCCGGCCCTGGGCTGGTGCGCGCCGGGGTACGACGAAGCCGACCTCAACCCGCTGGCGATGATCCTGTGACCGCCGACCATCCACCGTGGCTGCGGTTCCAGGCGTATCTCGTCGGACTGCCGAAGACCGGCTCGACCAGCCTCGCCCATGCCCTGAGCTCGTACCGCACGCGCCACGAGTGGCAGATGCCGCGCCTGCTCGCCCTCGGCGCGGACCTGAAGGACGGCCTGATCGACGTCGACGAGTTCGCGGCCGCAGCCGGCGATCGGCTGTGGCGGCCGACGTTGGAGTTCGACGACGCGACCTGTCACCACCTCTACGCACACGTCCTCGTCGACCGCCTGCCCGGGGTGCGGTTCGTGCACACCGTGCGCGATCCGCTGTCGTGGACGAACTCCTTGATCGACATGGCCCTGCGCCAGCAACCGCTGCTACTCGCCGACGGTGGCGACGTCCAGTCGGTGATGCGGGTGTTCACGGGCACCGCCTGGAACATGTCGCTCGAGACGTGCACCGACCCGACGCCGGTCGTCGCGGAGCTCCTGACGACCTGGGCCGAGCACCTGCGTCGGCTCACCGCGATCCTGCCGACGGGGCGCACGCTGCTGCTGCGCACCGACACCCTCAGCGGATCGCGGGATCGACTCGCGGCGTTCCTCGCGATCCCGGGCGCGTCCGTGCTGCCGCCGCGGCCGCGGAACCAGGCGCCGGCCCGCATCGACCACGTCGCCGCGTGCGACCGGGCGACGATCCGCCCGGTGTACGACGCGGTGGTCCGCCCGCTGGTGGACCACCACTTCGCCGATCGTGCCGACGCGCTCTCCGCCGCGATCGACGCGACCGGGGACCGCGCGGCGTACGAGACCGCGTGGCCGCGATACCGCGCACTGGCCGGTGGCTGGGTGGACGGCGCGCTCGCGCGGAACAGGCCGACATGACCGGCCACCTGCCCAGGTGCTTCCCCGCCACGATGGCCGACGTCGCCCGGCCGCTCGTCGACCGCCTCGGCCCGCTGGTGCCGCCGGCCCACGCCGCCCGGATCGCGGCGGCCCTGACGTCGGTCCCCGCCGCGCCCGGACTCGGCGTCGGCCTCGAGGTCGTCCTGGCACCCCACGCGCCGGCGTGCGACCTGTCGCTCCTCCTGCCCGTCGGTCGCCCGCCGGCGTTCTTGACCGAGCGCCAGCAGCCGCTGGTGCGGTTCGAACGCGGTGCCGTGCCGGCCGCCGCCACGGTGGATCCGCGCCTGGCCACCACCTGGTGGGAGTACGACACCTCCGACGCCGATCCGGCGGCCGGCGTCTTCGTCCGGGCGCTCGACGGCGACGCGGCCGGGACACTGCGCCGCTGCGCGGACGGCCTCACCGGTCCGGTCGCCGACGCGGTCGCCGCGCTCGAGCGGTTCCTCACCGATCGCAGCCGAAACCGGTTCGCCCTGGTGGGGATCTTCGCCGACCGCAGGCCCGGCCCGATCGCCGCCGCGCTGCTCCCCCTCCCACCGACCGCACGGGATCTGGCGATCCGTCACACGCTCGCCGCCGCCGACATCTCGTTCGACCCGGACGACCCGTACGTGACGTTCGCGCTCGGCCACTTCGACGCATTCGCCCTCGGGGTGGCGGCGAGCGCCGACGGACGGGTGGCCGTCTCGCTGGAGGCGGCGTTCGCCGCGCGGGAGCACGCGCTTCGCGACCGGCGCTGGGACGGCGCACTCACCGCGGGATCGTGGGGGCCGGCGGCCGACGGGCTGCACCACCTGCTCGCCGTGCAGGATGCACACGCCTTCGACGCCATCCCGCCGGTGCTCGCGCTGAGCATGATCGACCATCTGAAGTTCGGTGCCGGCGGTCGCGTGAAGGCCTACGTCGGGACGACGCTCACCTCGGCGCTCACCGCGGCCCGTACGCCCTCCGGTCGACCGACTGGCTGATCCGTCACCGGCCCGACGGGGCGCCCGACGACGATCTCGCCGACGGGGGTCATCGCCGAGGACATCTCGCCCAACTGTGCGACGACCGAGGCCAGCCCACCGGACCCGATGATCGTCGAGGCGAGCCCCAGCGCCGCCGCGGTCAGGTGCAGTGCGCCGAGCACGACTCCGGCGTCCTTGAGGGCGAGCGTGTGCGCGATCCGCTCGTACTTCCAGCCGACGCGATCGTGTTGGTAGGCGAGGAGGATCTGGGCCGGCGCGTCGTACGGCGCGCGGGTCGGCCCGGCGAACGGACCGACCCGGTGCAGCGCGTGCGCCTCGTCGTCGTACCACCACGTCCCCGGATCGAGCCCGGTGACCGAGAACGCCTGGACCCAGGCCTGGACCGGGTGCATCGCCCCGGCACCGGGGACCGGGCGCCGTGCGGCCGCGTAGGACCGGGGACCCGCACGGTCACCGGGGTCGAGCACCGTCCGGCGAAGCGTCCAGTGGAGCAGATCGCCGACGTCGGTCACGTCGATTGTGGGCGCGAACCGGTGGACGCTGCGCCGACCGGCGACGACGTCGAAGTAGCCCACGGTGGGGATCGCGTCCGCCCCCGGGCGCCGCAGCGACGTCCGTTCACCCGGACGCAGCGGCCTGGCCGGCGACGGCAGCGGGCGCACGTCGACGAACGGGAACGTGGCGCCGCCGCCGCCGTCCATCCGCGAGCGCCGGGCGAACAGCAGGTCGTGGAACTCCCACGCCGCCAGCGCCTCGTCGGAGTCGGACTCCACTGTGAGGCCGAACGCCGCCGCGAACGAGGCCAGCGCCGGGTCCGGACGGGCCACGAGCCCGGGATCGGGCAGGTCGACGCGCCAGCCGCTGGCCGCGGACTCCCAGTACCACCGCCCGTCGACGCGGTGCACGAAGGCGAACCGGGACGGCTCCCCCGTCGACGCGGTGAGGAACCCGGGCAGCACCCGGACGCCGGCCTCGGGACTCGCCGACGCGGTGCAGCGCACCGAACCCGAGGCGTCGACGAGGTCCCACTCCAGGTGGCCGGCCAGCGCGAGCCGGCGCACCTGCTCGGCCTCGGTCGGCGCGAAACGCGATCCGACCCACGCCACGCCGGCGTGCAGATCGGTCGCGAGCCCGGGACTGATCCTCGGCACCGGACCGCGGCCCACCCAGGACGTACGCCCGACGTAGCGCGCGTCGGACCGGAACCGGACCACGACGGCGCCCATCCGCGCATCGTAGAAGCCGTCGACGCTGCCGAGGCCGGGATCGTTGGCGGGCTATGCTCGGGCGACGTTCGGATCCGAGGGGAGCCCATGACCACGGTCATCTCCGTGCATTCCTTTCGCGGGGGCACGGGAAAGAGCAACACCACGTCGAACCTCGCCGCGCAGCTCGCGGCGGCCGGACACCGCGTCGCGGTCGTCGACACCGACATCCAGAGCCCGGGGATCCACGTCCTGTTCGGCTTCGCCGACGACCTCGACCACACCCTCAACGACTACCTGTGGGGCAGACTGCCGATTTCGGAGGTCGCGCACGACGTGACCGACGTCGTCGCGCGGTCGATCCCCGTCGCCCCCGGCGGCACGCTCTACCTCGTGCCGTCGAGCATGAAGGCTGCCGAGATCGCCCGCGTCCTGCGCGAGGGGTACGACGTCGGGACGCTCAACGACGGCTTCCGCGACCTCGCCCGCGACCTGCGCCTGGACTACCTGCTGATCGACACGCACCCGGGCCTGAACGAGGAGACCCTGCTGTCGATCACGATCAGCGACATCCTGCTCCTGATCCTGCGCCCGGACCGACAGGACTTCCAGGGCACCGCCGTGACCGTCGACGTCGCCCGCCGGCTCGACGTTCCCGCGTTGTACCTGGTCGTCAACAAGGTCCCGCAGGGCATCGACACCGAGGACCTGCATCGCCAGATGTCCGACGCCTACCAGGCCGAGACCGCTGCGATCCTCCCGCTGTCCGAGGAGGTCGTGCAGAACGCCTCCGGCAGCCTGTTCTCCCTGACCGCGCCGGACGAGCCGTGGTCGCGGGGAATCCGGCAGATCGCCGAGATCGTCAGCCGCTAGCCAACGCGCGCAGGACACGCGGATGGGTCGGCGGCAGTCGGTAGTGGTCGAGCAGGAACGCCTGCGCCGCCGCCTCGGCGGCGGCCGTCGGTCCGTGGGTCATCCCGTGGCCCATCAGCGTCATCTCGAAGAAGTCCGCCGGCCCGTGCCGTTCCCAGTGCATGCCGTGGTACGGCTCCGCGTAGTCCGTCGGCAGCGGCTCGAAACCGAACCGCTGCCACGTCGCCACGAGGTCGTCGGCCGACTCGGCGACCGTGCCGTGCTCGGCCGGGCTGCCGTACGCCCGACCGTCGGCCTGCACCTGCGCGCAGGCCACCTCGACGAGGTGGTGCGGCAGGTGCGTCCCGGCGACGTCGTACCGACGGAACGGCTCCTCGACGGCGAGGAAGTGGATCAGCCCGACGCGCCGGCGCAGGCTCGTGTGGACGACGGCGAAGCCGGCGGGAACGCCGTCCACGCGAGCCAGGAACTGGTGCACGACCAGGTGACCCCGGTGCCGGGGAAGCCGGGCGTTCTCGGCGAGCTCGGGCTGGACGTGCGGGTGGTCGTCGAACCAGACGCGATGCAACGCCAGCAACTGCGCCACCGCGATGTCGTCCGCGCTGTCGGCGAGATCGACGATCGTCAGGTCACCCGACACCGGAACCCGACCTCACCACACGTCGACGCTAGCACGGCTACGGTTGGCTCCGGCGAAGGAGAATGCCGATGAGGGAACCGAAGCCGGCCGAGGGTGACGACGACCCGTGGGCGTTCGTCACCGATCGCGCGAAGGCGACTGCTCGTCGGCTGGATGCCCCCGATCCGGATTCCCCGACGGCGGGGATCGACCCGGCCGGACCGGACACCGCGGTGCCCCCGCTGGCCCGGGGCGCGCGACTGGCCGGCGGAGCCGACCGATCAGCCATGGCGAACCTGCGTCGGCGCGCCCGGCCGCTCGCCTGGGCGGTCGCCCTGGTCTTCGTCTTCGGCTTCGTCACCGAGGTCGTCGCCGCGGCCCGGTTCGTGTCCCTCCTCGGCCCACTGGCCCTGGTGATCATCTATGTCATCGGCAGCTTCTGCCTGCTCGCGGTCGCCCTGGTGCAGATCACCTGGATCGACCGCATCCCGCGGGACAAGGCCTTCGTCCGCGTCACGGTCGGCTACTCGATCGCGTACGCCGTCGCCCTGGTCCTCGTCGCGATCCCGTCCACGACGATCCTCGGCACCGGCCTGGTGTGGCTCGTCGCCGACCAGCTGAACTTCCTCCTGCCGCTGATCGTGTGGGCCTTCGTCGGGGACCTGTTCAACGCCGGTGAGGGACGCCGGGTCTACCCGTGGGTCACGTCGTGGCAGTACGGCGGGCAGCTGGTCGGCCTCGCGATTCCCGCCGTCGCACCGTTCGTGTTCGTACCACTGGGGATCCCGCTGCCCTGGCTCCTGGTCATCTGCCCGATCGGGATCCTCGCCCTCGGCGTCTACCTGCCGCGCGCGCTGCGCGGGCGCACGTTCAGTCGCGGCCACGGCCGCGACGAGAACCTCGGCGCGTCGTTCTCGTCCGCGTGGAAGTTCGTCAGCGGCGTCAAGGTCTTCCGCGCGATGTTCGCGACGTCGGTGCTGGTGTTCGCGGCCGGTATGACGATGGAGGCGTCGTTCGTGGGGTCGGCCGATCGCATCCTCGGCGACAACGCGCGCCTCCAGGTCGTCTACGGCCTGACCCTGGTCGTCGTCTTCGTGCTGTGCGGGATCCTCCAGGCCTTCTTCACCACACGGCTCGTCGAGCGGTTCGACATCCCCGGATCGTTGGTGGTCCTGCCGGTCTTCGCGGTCATCGCCGCGGTCGTGCTCGTCGCCGGGCAGGCGGTCCAGTCCCTGCCGATCCTCATCGTCGGCATCATCGGCTGGTGGGTGCCGCGCTGGTCGATCGACGACGTCGCCCGTCGGGCGGCCCTGGCCGTCGTCCCCGACGAGAAGCGTGCGCGGGTGTCGTTCCTGGTCGACCTCGTCCCGTTCGCCGCCGGACTGCTCGTCGGTGGCCTGGTGACCTGGCTCGTCATGGCGGTGGGGCAACCGATCCTCGCACCGGCGATCGCTCTACCCCTGGCCCTGATCGCGATCCTGCCCGCGCGGCGCATGATGCGTGGCTGGGCGGATGCGATGCTCGATCCGCGCCTGCGCCGGCGCAAGCGCCTCAGCGGCTGAGCCCGCGTCGACACCACGCAAACACGCGATCGGCGAGTGGCTGCCGATCAGGTGGTCGGACAGGCGCACCGGTGTTGAGGTTGAGCCCGGTTCGGCGGCCGCGAACCGGGCTCAACCTCAACACCCGCGCGGTCCGAACGTGCCGGCCCAGCGCAACTAGGCCGGGGCCGGGCCGGCGTCGTCCAGCGCCTTCATCCGCCGACGCATGATCGCGGACTTCTCCGCGATGCCGGCGAAGAAGTCCGCCTCGATGATCTCCGCCACGGCCGCCTCCTTCTTCTGCGCGTCGATCTCGACCTTCAGCCGCGTCACCTCGCGGGTCAGGCTGCGTTCACGGGCGCCGACCTTGTCGACCATCACCTGGAACGTGTCCGCCAGCACCGCCATCTCGTCCGGGATCCGCGTCGGGGCGACGGTCGTCAGGTCGACCTCGTAGTCGCCGTCGGCGATCCGATGGGCCGCCGCCGTGAGCCGCTTCAACGGCCGGGTCAGCCAGGTCGACACCAAGAACACCATCGCGAGCAGGACGAGGTAGCTGACGACCAGGACCGGGACCACGGTCTCCAGCGCACCACGTCGCACCTCGTCGACGTAGGACAGCGGATAGTCGATACCCAACCCGGCGACGACGGTCCCGGCCCGGTCGCGGATCGGGGTGTACGCCGAGATCCACCCGCCGTTCTCGTCGTAGTACGGCGGCTGCTCGACGGTGTGGTCCAGGCCCTGGGTCATGAGCGCGACCGTGTCCGCGTCGACGATGTCCGCCACCGGCGTCCGGTAGCGCACGGTGAAGTCCGGGATCGGATCGATCGCCGCCCACGACGTGAGCCAGTCCAGGCGGTGCTCGGCAGGGTCGAGGTAGTACGTGTACGGGCTCGCGTTGGGGACGATCGTTCGGATCCGCATGAGTTGCTGGTTCAACGCCGCGTACTCGGGGCTGCCCTCCTGGAACGGGTTCGCCGGGTCCGCCGTCGGCACCGCGGCGAGGTAGGCGCGCAGGCCGTCCCCGTCGAGCGTGGTCGCCCCTCCGACCGCCGTCTCCCGCAGCTGCCGGACGACCTTGCTCTGCGCGGTGTCCGAGACGTACAAGATGATCAGCCAGGCCAGCACGACGAAGATGACCGTGAACGCGATCGAGAACGCGACGAGCAGTTTGACCCGAAGGCCGACCGTCCGTCGTCGGCCCGACGTCGCGGTGCCGACGGTCCCGGTGGTGGCGGTTGACATTCAGCAGGTCCTCTCCGTGCGTGCTCGCAGGCTATCGACTCACAGGTCGCCCAGCCGGTCGAGCAGGTCCGCCGCGCCGGACCGGCTTCCCCGCCGCAGGACCGCGGTCAACCGACCCTCGTCGTCGCGGAGCGCGCCGTCGGCGAGCAGCAGCGCGACGGCCGTCTCGACCGCGGCCGGGTCCATCTCGCCGAGACGACGTCGAAGCTCCGCGCGGGACGCTGGTCCGTTCCGCAGGATCGCCTCGACGACCCGCCGCTCCGCCGGCGTGCGATCGAGCAGTCCGGTCATGCCGGCGTGGATCGCCTGTCGGCTCAAGGATCGGACCACGCAGTCGTCCAACGCCGCGGCCGACTCCGCCCGTCGCTCGCCCACGGTCAGCCGCAGGTCACCGCAGTGGTTGCCCGGTCCGAGCACGGCCACCCGTCGGACGGCACCGTCGCCGTCACGGATCGTGACCTCGACGTGGCCGGAGACGATGAACATGATCCGGTCGGCCGGTGCGCCCTGGCGGTAGACGAGTTCGCCCGGCGCGAAGTGCTCGGTGACCAGTCGCGCGAGCATCCGGTCGACGTCGCCGTCGTCGATCCCGATCACACTGAGATCGACCTCGCCGCGGGCCAGCCGCTGCTCCCACATCTGCGCGTATCGCTCGTCGGTGACCAGCAGATCCTGGTGCGCGGCAACGCGAACCTGGTCCTCGCCGACGTACAGCACGACATCGACGGCCTCGGCGACGTCGACGGTCGCGGCCGCGACGACCGTCGTCGGCCGACCGGTCGCCCGCACGGTGGCGAGCAACGACAGCGCGCTGTCGACGTCGGCGAAGCCCAGCAACGGTCCGATCAGCAGGGCCGTCGGCCTCGCGGCGAGCGCGACGGCGAGCATCAGCCGCTGCTCCTCGTTGGCGGTCAACTCGACCGCGCCGGGACCGAGCAGTTCGCCGACACCGGCCGGGAGCGCGGCAACATGCTCGAGGCCGACCGCGGCCAGTGCCGTGACCGCTCGCGCCTCGTCCATCGTCGGATCGACGGCGGCCAGCAGGTCCAGGGGCGAAGCGGTCGGGCACGTGACCGCGTGCGGCACGTAGGCGATCCGGTCGCCCGACGACGGCGTTCGCACGTCGACACCGTCGAGGAGCACCCGGCCGCTGTCCGGGTCCTCGTCGCCGGCGAGCACGGCGAGCACGTCGTCGGGGTCTCGGCCCGGAGCCACGACGAGGCCGACGACGGCGCCGACCGGCACGGCGAGCGCAGTGCCCGTCCCGCCGTGGCCCGTCAGCAGGGGTGAACGGAGGTCGTCGAGCACGAGACCCGGGTGATCGGCGCTCCCGTCGGCCCCACTCCCGTCGGCCCCACTCCCGTCGATCGCCGGGACGGCGACCCGACTCCCGCCGGCCACCGGGACGGCGACCCGATCGGGATCGTCGAGGATGTCGTCGATCCGGTGGCGGCTCGCGCTCGCCAACTGCACGGCACGGATCCACGGCGGCAGCGCCTCCATGCCGCGCACGGCGTTCTCGACGTAGAGCAGCGCCGCGGCGATCGAGGCGATCGCCGGCCCGCCGACGGCCAGGCCCAGCAGCACGACGACGACGAGGCCGATCAACCCCGTCGCGTTCGCCGCGAGGTCGAGTCGGACGACCAGCACCCCCTGGCGATGGGTCCGGTGGTCGAGCTCGTCGACGATCCGCGCGAATCGGGTCGACTGCCAGCCCAGCAGGCGCAGCCCGCCGAGGGCCCGCGCCGTGGAGATCGTCTCGTCGACGCCGTCGCTGACCGCGCTGAGCGCCTGGATCCGCTCGCGGTCCGCGACGAGGAGTCGACGCCCGATCGCTCGGCGCAGGAGCACGAACACGATCGTCGCGGCGATCATCGCGATGCCGGCCCGCCACTCCAGAACGGTCAGCAGCGTGAGCGCGACGAGCAGCCGCGCGACCCCGGGCAGGCCCTCGGCGATCGTGCTGGCGATCGCCTCGGTGACGCGGTCCACGTCAGCGGTCATGCGCATGACGACCGACGACCGGCGAAGGCCCTGCTGCCGGAGCAGGCGCCCCCGCAGCAGGCGCGCGAACAGGGTGCGGATGAGGGTCGACGCCGAGTCGGTCGCGATCGCGTGGGCACCCACCCGGGCGACGTAGCCGATCAGCAGCTGGGTCACGACGAGGGTGAGCAGCAGTCCGATCAGGCCCGTCGGCCAGCCGATCGGCTCGGTCGAGTGGAGCGCCTCCTCCTCGCTGCCGGCGAGGATCGTCTCGACCACCCACGGGATCACCGCCTGGCAGGCGAGCACCACGGCGGTACCGACGACGACCCACGCGATGCGGGCGTGCTGGCCGGCCAAGTAGGGCTGGTACCAGCGCAGGAGGTCGCGCACCGCGCCGGCCGGGGACTCCCGCGCTGCCGACTCACGAGTGCGGGTGTCCGACGACGACATCCGGGCATTGTGGCGTACCGGTTCGGGCACCGGGCGACCCGCCGGCGTGACGATCACCGATCCTCGACAGGGATATGACCTCGATCGGGCCCAGGACCCGGGCCCATGGGCCATTGCCCTCCCCCGATCGGCCTGTCAGCATGCCCCGATGAGCGACGAACCGCAGGCCGAACCGACCGCACCGCCCGCAGACAACGCGACCGCGGGCGAGCCCGCGGAGGTCGCGGCACCCGAAAGTCTCGACGACGCACAGGTGGGCGACGCGCAACTGGACGACGCGCAACTGGACGACGGGCAGCTGGACGACGCGCAGCTGGACGACGGGCAGCTGGACGACGCACAGCTGGACGACGCCGGCGGCGCCGGTCCGACGCCCTCGGCGGTGAGCAGCGGACTAGGGGTGCTGAAGTCGGTCTCCAGCAGCCTGATCTCGTCCCAAGCGGTCAAGCAGGACGTCCGGCCGATCGATGCGTCCGCCGGCATCCTCGACCGGATCGTTCCCGTCGAGTTCCGCTACGACGACCGCATCTGGGTCGACGCGGTGTCGACTGCCGAACGCGAGCGGCGGCACGTCGGCTTCATCGCCGAGAACATCCCCACGGCAGCGCAGATCTGCGACGTCGACGGCGTCCCGTACGACGTCGACGCCCGCGCGATGGTCGCACTGCTGTGGGCCGAGGTTCGACGCCTCTCCGCCGAGGTCGCCGAGCTGCGCCACACCGCCCCGGAGCAGCCCTGACGGCGGACCAGCAGCGACCGGTACGTCCGACGATCGGAGGAACGATGAGTGACGACGTCACAGCGCGGGGTGAGCCGGAGGAGATCCCCACGGAGGACCTCGGCGAGGTCGCCGGTGGTGCGAACGCGGCCCAGCTCGCCGCACTGGCGGACCTGTCGGAGGCCGATCTCCTCAACGCGCTGAAGCAGTCACTGAGCCAGTTCTGATCGGGTCGGCCCGCGGATCCCCGGCGGCGCCACCGTCGGCCGCTCCCGGCCAAATCCCGCAGATCCACCGCTCGGGGTCCTACCGTCGTGTCCATGCTTCCCCGCATATCGTTCCGTCGCGCCCGGATCCCGGGCTGGTCGGCCAGCGCGAACCGGTCGCGTGTCGTCGCGGTGGTCGCGGTCGCCGCCACGGCGCTCGCCGCAGTCACCGCGCTCGTGATGCCCAGTTTCGCCGCGGCCGATCAGCCCGCGACGACGGCCGGGATCGAGCCGACCGCGGACCCGACCCCGACCGCGGACCCGACCCCGACCGCGGACCCGACACCCACCGCGGACCCGACACCCACCGCGGAGCCGACACCGACCAGCGCGCCCCCCGCCCGGCTACCGCTGCACAAGGGCGTCGTCGGCGCGAAGGTCGCCCTCGCCCAGCAGCGACTGACCTGGCTGGGCTACGACATCACCCAGTCCAGTCGGGACCAGCGGCTGTACGGCGACACGACGGTCGCGGCGGTGAAGGCCTTCCAGGGGAAGAACCGCTTGCCGGTCACCGGAAAGGTCGACCGGCGCACCTGGCGGCTCCTCGCGCGACTCGCCGAGCCGGTCGGGGTCCTGCCGCTGCGCTGCACGCAGGTGTCGAAGGCGCTGTGCATCGACAAGTCCACCCGACTCCTGCGCTACGTCGTGAAGGGCAAGGTCAAGATGACGGCCGACGCCCGCTTCGGCGCGCCCGGCATGGAGACCGACGACGGGCTCTTCGCGGTTCACGAGAAGAGCTTCAACCACGTGTCGAGCAAGTACCACACATGGATGCCCCGGGCGATGTTCTTCAACCGCGACGAGGCGGTCCACTACTCCCCCGACTTCGCCTCGGTCGGGTACGCGCGCGGATCGCACGGGTGCGTCGGCCTGCGCGACATGCGCAAGGCGACGTGGCTGTTCGGCCAGGTGCCGGTCGGGACGCGCGTCTACGTGTACTGGTCGTAGGCGCCGCGCCAGCGATCGGTCGGCTACGTCGTCGGTCCGCCGGACACGAGATTGCGCATCGCGGCCGTCCGGTCGGCGGTCGCGTCCGGGTCCGTCAACGGATCCAGACCGGGTTCCTGCCACTCGGGACGTGCAGAATCGTCAGGGCTCATCGACTCACCATCCGATCAGGTCGTGATCCCCACGGACCCGCCGTTGCGCATCGCCGCTGTCCGGTCGGCGGTCGCGTCCGGGTCCGTCAGCGGCTCCAGACCGGGTTCCTGCCACTCGGGACGTGGGTCGTTCGTCATGCGGAGAACGCTAGCGCCGATGTCGGCCCGGCGGAATACCTCACCCGCTCGCGTTCACGAACCGGTCGCGCTAACGACACCGGCCGCGACCATCGCGGCGAGGAGCGCTTCCACGTCGACGCGGCAGCGATCACGCTCGACGCGGAACCGCGCCACGCACCGGTCGACGAGATCGGTGGTCGTGCGCGGTTCGTCGAGCGCCGACCACACCGCGTCGGCCGAGCCACGCAACGCGTAGCAGCGAGCGTCGGTCGGCGCCATGAGGACGACGTCGCCGTCCACCGTCGCCGACACGACTCCCCCGGCCCGCGAGTAGACGATTGCCATGGCGGGCAGGCTACCGCGGTGATGCGGCGCGCGAACCTCGAAGGATTCCGTCGATGAGGTCGGCGACCGCGGCCACGCACTCGACCTCCGGGTCGCGGCGGATCACGGTCGTCGCGAGTCGGTCACCGACCTCGGCCGCCCAGGTGAAGTAGGCCAACTCCCGCGACCCGAACGAGGACAGCCCCACCGCGTTGCTCAACCGAACCAGCCACCGCAGGCGCTGCGCCCCCGTGACCTCCTCGGCGACCGGGCGCGGACCCACGCCGGGGGTCGGCTCGATGACCACCAGCAGGTCGACAGGGACGGGCGCGGTTCCCGCATCGCCACCCCCGCGGCCGCCGAAGCCGAGGACGGTCTTGTGCTCCGGCCCGACCACGTACCGATCGTCGAGCCGGGAGAACCCGGAGGTGTCGACCAGGCTGATCGCATCCTCGAGCAGATGGATCGGCCGATCGAAGGGTTCGACCACGACCAGATCACCCGCCACCCGAAGCGCAGTGACGTCGTCGACCAGTAGTCGGCCGCCGCGCGCGGCGAGCGCCACGCTCGTCGTCGACTTGCCCGCCCCCGAGTCACCGGCGACCGCGACGGTGCCCGTCGGCAGTTCGACCGAACTCGCGTGGATCGAGAACCGGCCCGCGTGCAGCAGCAGGACCTGCGCGCCGAATCCGTACACGTAGTGGGCGACGTCAGCCGGTCGCCGACCACCGAGCGGCTCGCAGCGGACCTCGTCGGTTCCCCGAACGAGGATCCGCACCGTCTCGTCCTCGTACCGGACCGCGTCGTCCGTCGCGACCATCCGCCCGACGTCACAGCGCGCCAGCGGCCTGGCCCCGGGCAGGTCGTCGGCAACCGGTCCCCACACGACCGGCGTACCGAGGACCGCCGTCAGGTAATCGGCCCCGCCGCCGCCCGCGGACGTTGTTAGCATGCCGATCTCCACGAGTCCGACTCTCAGGTGCGGAGCGACCCTATGGCAGCAACGCCCACGGACGCCCCGCGTTCGACCCGGTACCCGCCGAAGCGGTACCTCGCGGCGGGGATCGGCATCCTCGCCGACCTGCGCCGGTGGTACCGCGGTCAACCGACGACCTCGCCGACCTACCGCGCCGCCCGGATCGCGCACCGGACGACCGCCGGGTACTCAAGTCGGGTCCTGCTGTCGGCGCTTCGCGAGATCCCCGGCTCACCCGATCGGCTCGGCCCGCCCCGTGCGCGGCTCGACGGGCGCTGGGCGTCGGCCGCTGGTGTCCTGCGACGTGACGGGGTGACCTACCTGCCGAACGTCCTGACCGACGACGCGGCCACGCGACTGCGCGAGTTCGCCCGTGACGCACCGGCGTACGTCCGCGCGGCCGACGGCTCGACCCGGCCGGGCACGTACGCCACGCGAACCGGATCGGACGCCACCGTCTCGATCGTCGAGGAGTTCGTGCTCGCCCACCCCGACGTCCAGGCGTTGCTGGCCGACCCGCGGATCCACGAGTTCGCGCGGCGGCACTTCGGGGTCGGCGTCGTCGTCCACCCGCCGTTGCTGTACTGGTCGTGCGCGGGTGCGACGCCGCGACCGGACGTCCGGATGGCGCTGGCCCGGGCGTTCCACTGGGACTACGACGGTCTGCGCGGGCTGCGGCTGCACCTGTACCTCAGCGACGTCGACGACGGCGCCGCGCCGATGCAGTACGTGGTCGGCAGCCAGCGTCCGGGCGCGTACCGCACGCGCGCGCTTCGACACGGCGACCTCGGCGTCGAGGCCGCGCAGGTCGACGCGGCGTTCGGCGCGGACCGCGTGCGCACGATGGCCGGACCGGCCGGGACGACGTTCATCAGCGAGTCCTCCGGGCTCCACCGCGGCACCGACCCGGTGACCGCCGACCGGCTCTTCCTCGTCCTTCCCATCCAGGCGACCGGCTTCGCCGGGTTCAACCTCAAGGCCCGCACCGTCGCGCCACGAGATCCGGCGTTCGCCGCCGCGCTGGCGCAGCACCGCCCCGAGCTTCGGCTCCTGCGCCCGGCCGACGCCGGCTGAGCCGATGATCACCGAACGCGAACTCGCCGTCGCGCACGCCGCACGGGGGTTCATGCCCGACGACGAGGGCCTGGCGCTGCACGCGGCCGGGCTCGCCGCCGGCCGTCACGGCCCACTGCTGGAGATCGGTTCGTACTGCGGCAAGTCCGCGGTCTACCTGGGAACGGCCGCGCGGGCGGCCGGAACGGTCCTCGTCACGGTCGACCACCATCGCGGCTCGGCGGAGAACCAGGCCGGCTGGGAGCACCATGACGAGACCGTCGTCGATCCGCGCACCGGGCGCATGGACACCCTGCCGTTCCTGCGCCGGACCGTCGAGCAGGCCGGCCTGGAGGACGTCGTCGTCGCCGTCGTCGGGGAGTCCACGACCGTCGCGTCGGTGTGGTCGACGGCCGTGGGCCTGCTGTTCATCGACGGCGGGCACGGCCTCGACGTGGCGATGGCCGACTACACCGCCTGGGCGCGGCGGGTCGCCCCCGGTGGACTGTTGGCGATCCACGACGTGTTCCCCGACCCGGCGGACGGTGGTCAGGCGCCGTACCTGGTGTGGTCGCGGGCCGTCGCCGACGGGTTCACGCCGGTGTCGACGACGGGGTCCCTTCGCGTGCTGCGGCGCTGACCGGCGCGTCGCGGAAGAACGCCGACGTCGGGCCGGCACCGTCCAGGGCGTGCACGGCCAGGACGACGGCGGCGGAGTTCCACGTCGGCTGGTCCGCGGTGAAGTGCTGTCCGGGTCGTTCGAACCGCTCGCCCTCGAAGTTCATCCCGCACCAGTACGAGCCGTCGTCGTGTCGCAGGAACTGCACCCAGTCGACGAGTTCGCGCGCCCGGTCGCGCTCCCCGATCGCATCCAGGGCCAGCGCCAGCTCGCACGTCTCCGCCGCCGTGATCCATGGCCGGTCCGACACGCACCGCACGCCCAGCCCGGGGACGACGAACGCGTCCCAGCGCTCGGCGATCCGACGTCGTGCGGCCTCACCCCGCAGGACACCACCGAGGATCGGGTAGTACCAGTCCATCGCCCAACGACGTTTGTCCAAGAAGTCGTTCTCGCGCATCGTGATCGCCTCGGCGAGGACCGTCACGGCGAGCTCCCAGTCGGGGCGCTCGTGTCCGAGGTGCGCGGCGGCCGCTAAGGCGCATCGCAGGCTCAGGTGGACGCTGGACGAACCGGTGAGCAGCGCGCCGTCGTCGGGATCGTCCGCCCGCCAGGCGATCTGCCCGCCCGGCTGCTGGTACTCCACGACGTGGTCGGCGGTCGCCTCGACGACCGGCCACATCCGCGCCAGGAAGTCGTCGTCCTCGGTGGCCAGGTAGTGGAACCAGGTGCCGGTCGCGAAGTAGGCCGAGACGTTGGTGTCGAACGCCGGGTCGAGGACGTCGTCGCCGACGTAGTACGCGTGCCAGCCGCCGTGCGGGAGCTGACGGGCCACGAGCCAGTCGTAGACGGACTCGGCGCGATCGTGTCGCCCGCCGGCGTCCAGCGCCATCGCGGCCTCGACCATGTTCCACGGGTCGGCCTTCCCCCCGGGCACCCACGGGATGTGGCCGTCGGCCGCCTGGGCCGCCGCGATCGCGTCGACGGTCCGGGCCAGCGCCGCCGCGTCGAGGCCGGACCGACCCGTGATCACCGGCCCACCATCGGCTTCTGCGCGTACACGACCAGGCTCTTGCCGATCACCGGGTTGAGCGTGCGGTCGATCCGCGCGAGAACCGGCGGGTTGTGCATGATCTGCCGGACGAGCAGGTCGTGGTACGTGCGGGCGATCAGCCGATCGGGGCGGTTCACCCCGCCCGCGCACCGGATCCACCAGTACGGGGAGTGCAGCGCGTGGGCGTGGTGGTGGCCGCGCAGGCGCAGGCCGGCCGCGCGCAGCCGGTGCTCGAGGTCGCGACGGGCGTAGATCCGCACGTGTCCACCCGGGGTCCGGTAGTAGTCCGGGTCGAGGAGCCAGTTGACCTTCTCGGGCAGTCGCGCGGGAACGGTCACGGCGATGAGCCCACCCGGTCGCAGGACGCGCACGAGTTCGCCGATCGCGGCGTCGTCGCCGCGGATGTGCTCGAGCACCTCGGCGGCGACGACCCGGTCGACGCTGTCGTCCGGCAGCGGAAGGCGCAGCGCGTCGCCGCGCACGGCGATCGACGAACCGGGTTCGGGCACCTCCCCGGCCTGCGTCATCGCCGCGGCGGTCGCCTGGACGCGTAGGAGCTCGGCGGGGTCGGCGTCGAGGGCGACGACCCGCGCACCGCGCCGCAGCGCGGCGAACGCGTGGCGGCCGGCGCCGCAGCCGAGGTCGAGCAGGACGTCACCGGGGCCGACGCGGAGTCGGTCGAGGTCAACGGTGAGCATCGCGCGCCCGCCGATCGGCGAGCTCGGCCCGCCACACCTCGACGAGCCCTTCGGCGTGCGTGCGCCAGGTGAAGCGCCGCAGGACCCGCTGGCGCCCGGCCGCACCGAGTCGATCGCGCTGCGCGCGGTCACCGAGGACGTCGACGAGCGCCGCGGCCAGTGCGGACGGGTCGCCGGGCGCGACCGTGCGGGCACTGTCCCCGTCCGGGCCGACCACTTCCGGCAACGCCCCGCCGGTCGTCGCGACGACGGGCACCCCGCAGGCCATCGCCTCGACTGCGGGGAGCGAGAACCCCTCGTAGAGCGACGGAACCACCGCGATCTCGGACTCGGCGTACAGGTCGACGATCCGCTCGTCGCTGACGCCGGACACGAACTCGACTGCGCCGGTCAGATCGAGCGCGTCGATGAGCGCCGGGACGGTGCTGCCGTCGCGCAGTCGGCCGACGACGACCAGGTGCGCGTCGGGCCGCTCGACCCGGACCTTCGCCAGCGCCTCGAGCAGGATCGCCAGACCCTTGAGTGGCGCGTCCGCGCTCGCCGTCGTCATGAGTCGCCCGGGGACGCGGGCGATCTGGGGGCGCGGGGTGTACAGGTCCTCGTCGACGCCGATCGGCACGACCTGCAGGTTCGGCTCGGGCACGCCCATCTGCGCGACGATGTCCGCCCGCGAGTTCTGCGACACGGTGACGATTCGCGGGATCCGCGGAGCGACCCGCAACTGCATGCGCAAGAAGCCGTACCACCGGCGGAGGGCGAGTCGGCGGCGCAGCGTCGGCGCGTGCGCGAGTTCGAGGTCGCGGTCGACGGTGATGGGATGGTGGATCGTCGCGGTGACCGGCCATCCGTCACGCATCATCCCCAGGACCCCGCTGCCCAGGCACTGGTTGTCGTGCACGAGGTCGAACTCCTCACGGCGCCCGGCGAGGACGCGTCGGGCCCGGTGGCTGAACGCCCACGGCTCGGGGAATCCCGCGGTGCACATGATCGCGAACTCGCCCACGTCGATACCGGACCGGAACTCGCGCACGTGCGGGACCCGGAACGGATCAGGGTGGCGGTAGAGGTCCAGCCCGGGGACCTCGACGAGGCGTGCGGGGTCGTCCAGGACCGGCCACGGCTGGCCGGACAGCACCTCGAGGTGGTGACCCAGCGCGGCGACCTCACGAGCGACGTATCGCGTGTAGACGCCCTGGCCGCCGCAGTGTGGATTTCCGCGGTACACCAGCCACGCGATGCGCAGCGGTCGGTCGGTCACCGGGTGAACCTACCGTGCCCGGATCACCCGAACCGCGGGCCGGCGACCACGCGTGCCGTGCCGACGCCATCGACCGGTATCGTTACGGCGTCCGGTCCGCCGGCGCGCGGGTGTAGCTCAATGGCAGAGCCCCAGCCTTCCAAGCTG
>CAYMNG010000021.1:22292-23935 GCA_964391765.1 uncultured Bifidobacteriaceae bacterium
CTACGCTACGCCCCGCGGCGCCTGTGACAGTCTAGGGCAGCCGCCACCGTCGGTCTGGCCCCCCGGGGCCAGGTCACGTCGGCCTCGCGGGTGTAGCTCAATGGTAGAGCCCCAGCCTTCCAAGCTGGCCATGCCGGTTCGATCCCGGTCACCCGCTCCACCGAAAATCCTTTGATACCAAAGGGTTTTCGCCTTTCCAAGCAAGCAGGTAGACAATCCTCTCTTGGGCTCAAAACCGCCCATTTGGGCCCTCCTAATGGCCCGCTAATGGCCCAACACGGCGTGTCGCGGCTCGCGCGAGGCCTCAAAATAGGGGCGAATCGGACACGAACTCCGGTCAAGGGTGGGCGCCAGAGCTGGCGGTGGCACGATCGCAACCACCTGAGCGAGGAGTGGAGGGCAGATGGAGGCGCGCCATGAGTACGAGGTGCGCCGCGCCTCGGATGGGGAGCTGTGCGGCCATGTGCGCCCTGAGGGCGGCAGTTGGCGGTCGCTGGCGGTCTTCGGCGGGGTGCTGTCGGCCCATCCCTCCCGGGATGAGGCGGAGCGCCACGTCCTGGATCACGGGCTCGCCTCGCTGGCCGAGAGGTGGTTGTACCGAGCAACCCCAGGCGACGAGTGGCAGGTGGTCTGCATCCAGGAGGCCTCACACGACGAGGTGCGCCTCGCCCTCGACTACTACTCCCTGCCTGGAGTGCCGACCATTGTCGTCACGCGCGCCGACCTGGCAGCGGGCGCGACCTTGATCAGTCGGCGCTGACCTTGCCGCGGGTGCATGAGGGTAGTGACGTCTGGCAGTAGTATCGTCAGTCGATACTACTTTTGCAATGAAGCCGCGGGGGCCACCGACCCCTGTTGAAGGGTGTGACGATGGCGAAGACTCATGACCCGATCACCCCTGGGGAGATCCTGCTCACCGAGTTCCTGGAGCCGCTCGGCATCACGCAGTACCGCCTTGCCCAGGCGACCGGACTCCCGCAGACCCGCATCAGCGAGATCGTGCGCGGCAAGCGCGCCATCTCGATCGACACGGCCCTGCGCCTGTCGAAGGCCCTCGGTGTCGACGACCGGTTCTGGATCAACATCCAGACCGACTACGACCTCGAGATCGAGCGCGACCTGCACGCCGACGATCTGGCCAACGTCACCACGCTCGTCGCCAGCTGACGGCAGTCGGGTCATCGCCTGACCGCCGGGACGTGGCGTCCGGCGAGGTAGTCGTCGATGTCCGAGCGTCGGAGGCGCACGAGCCGGCCGACCTTGACGAAGGGGATGCGTCGTTCGCGGATGAGGCGGCGGACGAAGTGGTCGGTGATGTTCAGGTACTCGGCGGCCTGCTCGACCGTGAGGTACTCCCCCGTCGACGTCTTCGGGGTGGCCGAACGCGTGCGGGCGGTGCGGGGGGTGCTGGTGCCTTCGGTGATGGTCATGATGGTGTCCTCTCGAAATTGCTCTCCTACTCACACAACGGAATGGACCCCTCGGTACCTCGTAATGTTCGGGGCCGATCTCGCATGGAGTTCTGTCACCTCCTCACCGGAATGACCCCCTCGGTACCTCGGATTCGCCAGGCATCGGTGCCGGGGTGCGCCTCGTCGAAATCCTTGACCCGCTCGACCATCACGCGCTCCCGTTTGAGCGAG
>CAYMNG010000021.1:23945-26294 GCA_964391765.1 uncultured Bifidobacteriaceae bacterium
TGCGCCTCGGTGCGCCTGGGTGGGTCATGAGAGCCCGAAGCCGGAGTAGTCCTGCGTGGGCAGGGGTGCGTAGCCGAGGCTCTGCGGCGGGTTCGACCCCAGTGCCATCGGCGCTCGGGCCTGGCTGGGTGAGTCGATGGGGTCGATGCGGCGGGTCATGGCGGTCTTGGCGCGGTCGAGGACCTCGTCGGTGAGGTCCTGCGGTGTCCACTCGGCGGCCTGCTGCAGTTCGTGGTCGGTGAGGTAGTCGCGGGCGTCGAGGACGAAGAAGGTGACCTGTCGGGCTCGCGAGGCGGAGACATACATGCTGGCGGCGTCCTTGGTGGGTTGGACGGTGGCGATGTGGACGGCGCTGGTCTGGCCCTGCGCCTTGTGGGTGGTGGCCGCGTACCCGTAGTCCAAGTGCCGCAGCAGCACGGCCGGGCTCATGGTGCGCTCGCGGCCGTCGTCGAGCTGAATCTTCAGGCGGTCGGGTTCGACGGTCAGGACGGTGGCGCGCTGGTCGCGCACGAGTCGCCGCTGCGCGTCGCGTCCGGTGATCGGCGTGACGACGCGCAGGACAGTGCCGGGTGCGAGCGTCTTCTCGGTGGTGGGGGTGCGGTAGGTGATCGCCTACTGGTCGTCGAGGGTGCCGCGGTCGAGGAGCAGCGCGTGGATGCGCTGGTTGAGCTCGTCGGCCTCGGCGTTGGTGACCGCGTCGCAGGTGACGTTCTCGGCTCCGTGGTCGAGGGCGTAGTGGGCGACGGCGGCGGCGGTGATGGCGAGCTTCTCGTCGTGGTTCCGAGCAACGACGGTGGTTCCGCCGCGGCGCAGGATGTCCCACGCGTCGTCGAGGTCGCTGGCGTGCAGGGCGGCGGCGAGGGCTCGGCCCTCCTCGGTGAGCTGCCGCTGGTTCGTATCGAGCCGTACGACCGCGTCCGGGTGCGTGGCGCAGAGGACGTGGAAGGCGTCGCCGGCGCCGACGGCCCGCAGCTGGGCGACGTCGCCCTGCAGCACGAGCCGGCGGTGGTTGGCGTGGCACCAGTCGGACACGGTGGCCAGGGAGCGGACGTCGGCCATGGAGGCCTCGTCGACGACGATGACCTGCGCATCGATCGCCTCGCCATTGCCGATGCGGGCGCAGAGGGCGGTGAGGTTCATCCATCCGGCGCCGGACTCGTGCCCGGCCTTCGACGCCGCCCGGGTAGCGGTCGACGTGACCAGCAGCTCACCGTCGTTCATGGCGAGGTGGGCGGCGGCCAGGACGCTGGTCTTGCCGGAGCCCCCGACGCCGGAGATCAGCGTGATCGGCGCGAACCCGTCCACGATCTCTGCGACTGCCCGCTGTTGCTCGTCGCTGAGCTGCCAGCCGCGCTGTGACTCGAACCGGGCCACCCCCTCGGGAGCCCGCCGGTAGTGCAGCACGAGCTCACGGGACGCGGCGAGGTCGACGCTGGCCCGCATGCGCGCCAGCAGCCTTGCCTCGTGGTCCAGGGCGGTGCGGGAGATCCACTGCTGGCCGCCGGTCTTCATGCCCAGGTCCCGGGAGGTGTCGGCGCGCTCGAACCCGTGCTCGACGACGACGCGGAGGATCCGGGCGCGTTCGTCGTCGGGCAGGCCGGCGGTGGCGAGGTCGACCAGGGAGCGGATCTTCGCGAGGCTGGTGGTCGACTCGTGACGGCACGCAGTCCACTCCACCCACGTCGTCCACTGCGCGTCAGTCCACTGCCCTGGTGGCCGGTACCAGTAGCTCGCCGCGCCCAGAGAGCCGGCGCGCAGGGTGGGCATGTCCCAGCCCTGCGCGGTGGCGCGGGCCAGCACGTCGGCGCGCAGCTGCGCCCAGGTCGGCTGCGCGTCGGCCTTAGCCGCGGTGACGCGGGTCTTGACGCCGCGTTGCGCGCGGGCGCGGCCCTTCGCGTTTCGAGCTACGCCGTCGCTCGTCTCGTCCTCCGCGGCGAGGATCGCCTGACGCCCGCGGGAGAACGCCGCGATCTGCTCGTCACTGAACGCCCCGACCTCCCACTCCCCCGTGCCCGGCGAGAACCGCACCTCGTCGAGCAGGCCGCGGGCTTGGGCCTCGGCGATGACGTACTCCTGACCCCACGCCGCGAAGCGGGGCGCGTTGATGATCAGCTCCCGGCCGCCGTCGGCCATCGTGCGCACGACGCCGTCGCGTCCGACGAGGACGTTGGGCAGGGAGCAGTGCACGTGCAGGTGCGGGTCGCCTGAGCGGGAGGAGATCTCGGTCGCGATGAAGCCCGCCCATCCGTCCGCCTCGAGGATGGTGACGTCCTCGCCGTCGCCACGGTGTCCGGTGGAGCAGAACCCGGCCTCCGCCATCAGCCGCTCCAGGGCGCGGGTGGCGGCCGC
>CAYMNG010000022.1:0-25856 GCA_964391765.1 uncultured Bifidobacteriaceae bacterium
GCTCGAGCCACTGCACGCTCTCGGCATCGAGGTGGTTCGTCGGCTCGTCGAGCAACAGCAGATCCGGCTGGGACAGCAGCAGGCGGCACAGCGCCACCCGCCGCTTCTCGCCGCCGGACAGGACGCTCACGTCGGCGTCCCCGGCCGGGCAGCGCAGCGCGTCCATCGCCTGCTCGAGCTGGGCGTCGAGGTCCCAGGCGTTGCGGTGGTCGATCGCCTCCTGCAGCGATCCCATCTCCGGCAGGAGCGTGTCGTAGTCGGCGTCCGGGTCGGCCAGCTCGGCCGAGATCGCGTTGAACCGGTCGAGCATCGCCTTGGTCTCCGCGACACCGTCCTGGACGTTCTCCAGCACCGTCTTGGCCTCGTCCAGGTTCGGCTCCTGCATCAAGATGCCGACGGAGTAGCCCTCATGCAGCAGCGCCTCGCCGTTGGACACGTCGTCGATGCCGGCCATGATCTTCAGCAGGCTCGACTTGCCCGCGCCGTTCGGTCCGACGACGCCGATCTTCGCGCCGGGCAGGAACGACAACGTCACGTCGTCGAGGATCACCTTGTCCCCGTGCGCCTTACGCGCCTTACGCAAGGTGTAGATGAACTCAGCCATGGTCGATCGCGTCCGCTCCGTGTGCGAGATCCCAGCCGGCACGGACGCGGCCGCCCCGGATGAGGGGACCGGTCCCCGGCACCGACCGCCGAGCCTACCCGGGCTCCGACACCCCCATGCCGCCCGGTGCGCCGGGTCAGGCGCCGGCCGGGAGCAGGCTGAAGGCGACCTCGTCCTCCTGGGCGTTGTGCAGACGCAGGACGGCGTGCAGCGCGTACAACGACCCGCGCAGTTCGACGATGTCGTCCTCGGTGACCGCCTCGGTACCGATCTCGACGAGGAGCCGTTGCAGCCGCATCACCTGGTGCTCGATCTCGGCATGGGTGCGCGACAGGCCGGCGACGGGGTCCGGGCCGCCGAGCGCCCGCGCGACGACGGGCAGGAGCAGTTCCTCCTCACGGCGCTCGTGCGGGACCAGTTCGGTCGCCAGGCGGGCGACGACGCCCCGCACGACGGTCAGATCCTCCCCGGAGAGCGCGTCCGCCGCGGCTCGGACGTCCTCGATCAGCGGATGCAGTTCGTCGTGCTCGCTGCGCAGCGCGTCGGCGAGCGCGGCGTCGCCGGCCGACAGCCGGACCGTGTGCACCTCCCCCGGCAGCAGCGCCGTCAGTGCGATACCGATCGCCAGGACGTCGATCGCCTCCTGCGCGATGGCGCCCACCGTCGGCGACAGCAGGCCGATCGCCGCGGCCGTCATTCCGACCAACGCCAGCCCCATCCCCACCGCCGCCGCCGTCAGGGCGATCCGCCGGGACCGCCGGGCGATCATGATCGCGTCGGCGAGCGCGTCGATCCGGTCGACGGTGACGATGACGTCGGCGGCCTGCGACGCCGCCGACGAACCACGTGCCGCCAGTGCCACCCCGACCGACGCCGCGGCCAGTGCCGGCGCGTCGTTCACCCCGTCGCCGGTCATGATCGTGGCCCCGTGCTGCCCCTCCTCGCCGACGACCCGGACCTTCCCCAGCGGATCCTGCTCGGCGTAGACGGTGTCGACGCCGACGAGCCGCCCCACGGTGTCGGCGATGTCGGACCGGTCCCCGCTGACGAGCACGATCCGGGCCAGGCCGCTGTCGCGCAGCGCGCGGATCATCCGCGGCGCATCCGGTCGGATCGGATCCTCCAGCACGAGCGCGCCGACCGGGCGGCCGTCGATCGCGACGTAGGCCGTCATCGATCCGTCCAGCGCGGCCCGCCGCCGGACCCGCCGCGCCCACGCGGGCGCGCCCTCGGGCATCACCCACGCGGCCTTGCCGACCTGGACCCGCCGCCCGTCGACCACGCCCTCGATCCCGGAACCGGCGTGCTCGCGCACGTCCGCGGCCTCCTGCGGTGCGACGGAGTGCTTGCGAGCGGCAGCGACGACCGCCGCGGCGAGGACGTGCGGGGACAGCAGATCGACCGACGCCGCCGCTCGCAGGACGTCGTCGAGGGTGTCGGCCGGGCTGCAGGCGACCTCGACGACCGTCGGTCGCCCACGCGTGACGGTGCCGGTCTTGTCCAGCAGCAGGACACGGCCGGCGGCCAGCCGCTCCAGCGCGCCACCTCCCTTGACGACGACGCCGGCCTTCGCCGCGCGCGACAGGCCGGCCATCACCGCGATCGGCGCGGCCAGGAGCAGCGGGCACGGCGTGGCGATGACGAGGACGGCGACCGCACGTACCGGGTCGCCGGTCCGCCACCAGGCCAGCGCCGCGACCGCGAGCGCGACGGGGACGAAGTAGCCGGCGAGCCGGTCGGCGAGCCGCACGAAGGGCGCACTCGTCGCCGCCGCCTGCTCGACCAGGCGCACGAGGTCGGCGTAGGTCGACTCGCGGGCGGTCGTCGTCGCGACGAACTCCACCGCCGACCCGGCGTTGACGACGCCGCTGCGCACCGGCTCGTCGACGGCCCGTTCGACCGGCAGCGGTTCGCCGGTGAGGGCGGACTCGTCGAGCACCCCGGCACCGAGCAGGCGGCCGTCGACGGGCGTGACCTCGCCGGGTCCCACGACGACCACGTCGCCCAGACGGACGTCGTCGACGTCGATCACCGCGATCTGACCGTCACGCCGCACGCGGGCGGTGCGTGGTGCGCGGTCGACGAGCAGGGTCAACTCGCGTGTCGCGCGCGCCTGCGCACGCGCCTCGAGCAACTGTCCGGTCGCGAGCATGACCGCCACGATCGCCGCCGCGAGCTGTTCGCCCACGACGATCGCACCGCCGATCGCGAGTACCGCGAGGACGTCGACCGACGGGCGCCGCTCGCGGATCGCCGACCACAGCTCACCCGCCGACACCAGCAGGCCGACGGCCGCCGCGGCGAGGAGCGCGCCGACGGCGGCGCCGTCGTGCCCGGTCAGCGAGAGTCCGACGCCCGCGCCGAGCAGCCCGACCGTCGCCGCGAACGCCGCTTGCTCGCGTATCGTCCCGCGCACCGGCCGCTCCGCTCCACGTCGCCCGCGTGCGGTCGCGACGCCGCGGTCAGGTACTCGCGACGAACCCCCGCACGATGCGGTTGAACTCCGCCGCGTGTTCGATCATCGCCCAGTGCCCGCAGTGATTCAACAGCACGAGCCGGCTGTCGGGGATGCCGGCGAGCAGGTGCAAGGACGTCTCGTAGGGGACGACGCGGTCGTCCCGGCCGTGGATAAGCAAGGTGGGCACGGCGATCTCCGGCAGCCGGGCCAGATCCGCCCAGACCGGGATCGGGCCCCGTTGGGTCAGGCCGGCCAGGTAGTTGTGCAGGTGCTCGGGTCGGGCCAGCGCGGCGTCCGACCGTGCCTGCGTCAACTCCGGGGTGGCGAACGTCGCCTTGTCGAAGCACATGATCTCCACCAGCCGACGCATGTTCTCCGCCGACGGGTCGGCGTACGCGGCGACGAGCGCCTTGATGCCCTCGCTCGGCCCGTCCCCCGCGCTGAACAGCAGCGGCCCCGTGCCGACCGGCGGGCCCATCGTCACCAGGTGCGTGATCCGGGTCGGGTGCTCGATCGCCAGCCGGATCGCCGTCTGCCCACCCATCGAGTTCCCGACGAACGCCGCCCGGTCGATCCCGAGGGCGTCGAGGAACTCCACCGCTGCCCGGACGTGGTCCAACCGGTCGTTGCTGACCGCGTCGGACTCGCCCCAGCCGGGCATGTCCACCGCCAGGACGTGGAAGTCGCGGGCGAGGTCGGGGATGTTCCCGGCGAAGTTGCTCCACCCGGTCGCGCCCGGCCCGCTCCCGTGCAGCAGGACGACCGGTTGCGCATCGGCCGGTCCCGCCTCGTAGTAGCGCAGTCGCCACGAGGCGGTGCGCACCTCACGCGCCGTGTCGGCCTTCGTCAGCGTCATCAGTGCCCTCCCGTCGGCGTCGGGTCGTTGGCGACGCACCGACCAAGCATCGCGTACTCGGCGGCGGGCGGCAGGTGCCCCCACTCGCTGAGGCGGTCGAGCGTTTGGACCTGCCAGGTCGCGTCGTCGACGAGCCGCCCACCCCAGCCGTACTCGACCGAGAAGCCGGACGGAGTGCGCACGTAGAAGCCGACCATGCCGTCGTTCGGATGCGATCCCAGCGTCATCTCGAACGGCTGACCGGCGCGCAGGCAGCGGTCATGCGCGAGCCCGACGTCCAGGAGGTCGCGCACCTCGACCATGAAGTGGTGCATCCGCTTGGGGTGCGGCATATCCCCCAGCGCGAGCGTGTGATGCCGAGGGTTGCAGTGCAGGAAGACGAGATCAGCGACGATCCCCGGCGCGAGCTCCTCGACGATGTAGTCCGAGATCCGGAACCCCAGGACGTCGACGTAGAACGCGAGGTACGTCGCCCGGTCGACGCCCTTGGACAGCATGACCTCGTGTCCGGCACCGCCCGCGCCGGTGACGAACGCACCGGTCAGCACCGCGGAGGAGAACGGGGAGGTCGCCGTGGCCGGGCCGACGACGAGCTCGACGCGGTTGCCCATCGGGTCGGCCGTCACGACGACGCGGTCGACCTGCCGATGCCGGGCGAGGTCGGGGCCGCCGTCGTCGGCGGTACCGCCGCCCTGCCTGATCCGCGCCACGATCTCGTCCAGGTCCTCCGTCGTGCCCACGTCGAACCCGGTCGCGACCACGTCGTCACCCGGGCCCGCCACGACGAGCCATCGATAGGCCCGGTCGTCCATGCGCAGGCGCAACTCACCGGCGTCGCGTTGTCCGACCTGCATTCCCAGCAGGTCGACGGCGAACCGCTCCCAGTCCGACAGGTTCGACGCCTCGACCACGAGGTACGCCAGTTCCCGCACTGCTGCCATGTCATTGCCTTCCAGATCCGTCAGGGGCCGAGACCGGCCGGGGTAGTAGTTGGGCTCGCCGTCACGCCGGCACGGCGAGGCCGGTCGCGTCGACCGCGGCCACGAAGCGGTCCGGTCGCACCGCGACCGCGCGAGCGCCGTACCGTTCGAACCACGGCAGGAGCACGTCGTCGAGATCGACGAGTTCGTCGGGTCCTTGGGTGTACGCCGTCTTCGGTCGCACGGCGACGTAGCGCGCGCCGAGCGCGTCCCATTGCGCCCGTTCGTCGGCCGTCAGCAGGGTCGCCGGATCGACGTCGGCCCCGAGGATGACGAACGCGTCGCCGAGTAGGTCGTCGAGCCGGGCCACGCGACCGACGGCGTCGCCGACGACGGGCTGGGGGATCATCCGGCCCACCGCGCTCGCATCGCCGATCGGACCGCGCAGCCAGCCCGCCACGAGGAACGGCGGCGCGACCAGCGGCGGTTCCCACGGCGTGACGGCGTTCTCCGGGATGCGGTTCATCTCCTCGATCTCCGCGGGCGACGCCTCCTGCTTGATCACCCGACCCAGGCCGACCGCGAGTTCGGTGAAGTAGGCCGCGTTCGGCCGACGCTCCGCCTCGTACGTCGCCAGCCACTGGGACGGCAGGGCCCCGCGGACGACCCGGCCCAGCTTCCAGCACAGGTTGTGCGCATCGCGGATTCCGGTCTGCATCCCGGCCCCGGCCCACGGCGGCATCAGGTGCGCCGCGTCGCCGGCCAGGTACACCCGCCCGCGACTCCACGCGTCCGCCATCCGGGTGTGGTGCCGGTAGAAGGCCCACTGGTGGATGTCGACGTCCGCCGTCGTCACCCCGATCGCGGTGAGCAGCCGCCACACCGCGTCGGCGCTGGCGAAGTCCTCCTCGGTCTCTCCCGGCTTCAGCGGCATCTCCCATCGGTGGTTCCCCGCCGACAGCGCGATGTCGACGACCGGCCGCTCGCGGTCGGACCAGAACGTCAGCCGGTCGCGGTTCGGCCACCATCTCTTCACCCGACAGTCGATGACGATCCACAAGACGTCGAGCGTGTCGCCCTCGAGGTGCCGGTCGATCAGGTGCCGCGTCGCGCTCGCCCCGCCGTCGGCACCGACGACGTACTTCACCCGCACGGTCTGCTCGGCCCCGTCGGTCACGTCGCGCGCGGTGAGCGTGACGCCGGCGTCGTCCTGGGCGAGGTCGGTGAGTTCGACGCCGTAGCGGACGTCGATGACGTCGCCGTGATCCTGTGCGCAGGATCGGAGTTCGCCCTCGAGCAGCGGCTGATAGATGTTGTAGAAGCGCGGCACCACGCCCAGGGTCGACGGCGGGTGCTCGATCCGCATGATCTCCGTGCCGTCGTACAGCACCCAGCGCAGGGCCCGCTGCGGGTCGATCACCTTCGTGACCCGCTCGTCGACACCGAGGTCCTGGAAGATCCGCATCGTCCAGTCGTTCACGGTCACCGCGCGCGCTCGCGGGTAGATGTCGCGGTCCCGCTCGATCACGACGGACGAGACGCCCTGCTTGGCGAGGGTCAGCGCCGCGGTTACGCCGGTGGGGCCGTAGCCGACGATCGCGACATCGGCGTCGAACTTCTCGGTCATGGCAACTCCAGGTGACGGGCGGATGCGGGGGTCACGGCCGACGCGCAGTATCAGACCGATCGGTATGATTCTGCATCCCGTCGCGCCGGTGCGTCAAGACCTCCCCCGGCACGGCGCATCGCGAACTTCCTATGCTTTCGACCATGTCCGGGCACGTGGGCGGGAACCGACGCGGCCGGCGCTCCCGCGAGGAGATCCTCGACGCGGCCAGCCGGACCATGGCCGAGCACGGCTACGCGGCGACCTCGCTGTCGATGCTCGTCGAGAAGTCCGGGCTCACGAAGGGCTCGATCTATCACCACTTCTCGTCCAAGGAAGGGCTCCTCACCGCGGTGATGGCGCGTGGTGCGTACCAGTTCTTCGATGCGATGCAGGCCGCGACGCAGGGCGGTCCCGGCGCTGGCAGCGCCCGAGAACGGTTGGAGTGGCTACTGTTGCGCGCCGGCGAGGTCTTCCTCGCTCAGCCGGACTTCCTCCGCCTGCACCTGACGCTGCTGCTCAGTTCCGGTGACGTCGAGGAGGAGGTCTTCGCGATGATCGCGCAGGTCCGACAGGACGGCCGCGACCACATGCGCGACATGATCGCGTCCGCGTTCGCCGCACAGGGGGATCGCATCGCGCACGCGATCGGCACCGACCTGGCCCACTTCGGGCTCGCCGGGTTCGACGGCTTCTTCATCGCCCTGCAGGCCGAGCCCGATCGTGCGATGGCCGACCAGATGCGGACGCTGAGCGAGGCGATCGCCGCGCTGGGTGAACAACGCGCCGCCCGGATGCGCGCCGCCGACCGGCGATCGCGCGCGGTACCGCCTACCGCGTCGTCGTCGGCACGAGGGTCAGGGTCTGGTCGGCGGCGGACTGCACCGCGGCCCGAGTGAAGGCCCACGGGAACTGCGCACCGGTGCGCCACGCCTCGACCTGATCGTCGTAGTGCGGACTGAACGCATGACCGCTGGCACCGGTGAGGTTCACCCACGTCGAGGCGTCCAGGTCGGCCAGGTCGACGACCTGTCGCATGCTCGGCACCCAGTTGACCGCGTAGCCGTCGACCGGGGTCCAGCCGGTGGCGTCGACGATCGAGGCGCCGCCGCCCACGGCGATGGGGCCGCGGTTGAACAACGCCTCGATCGGGGCGATCCCGCTGTCGCCGAGCGTCTGGTTGCGCAGCAGCAACGTGTGCAGCGCCCCCCACGACCACCCGTCGGGGTCCGCGCCGAGTTCGGTGCGCAGCTCGTCGGCGGCCGCCGCCATCGACGCCTGCAGCGTCTGGTCGCGGGTCTGAACGCCGTCCTGGGTCTTGTCGTCCCACCAGAAGTCGTCGGGGGTGTCCCAGATCCGGTAGACGACCTGCCAGAACTGGTCGCCGCCGCTGGCCGAGATCACCTCCGTGCCGGACTCCGCGTCGAACATCCGCGCCACCATCTGTCGCCACACGGCGTTGAAGTACGCCGCCGCGGCGGATTCCGGCGGCTGGCTGCCGTCCCAACCGCGCAGCAGGGCGACCGCGTCGGCCGTCTGCGCCGTCGTGGGCAGGGCCGCGAGCCGGGGGGCGAGGAATGTCGCCAACTCGTTGACCGTGTCCATCTGTATGCGCTGCATGTCCGCCACGCCCACCGTGGCACCGTCCGCGGTCGCTTCCTCGACCAGGTCGACGATTCGCTGGCTGCGCGCGCCGTACGCCCAGTCGTCGGTGATGAAGTACTCGTACCCCGGGCCGATCGCCGCTTGGTTGGCCGTGACGATCCAGCCCTCGGGCGGGTTGAGCACCGACGGCAGCGCCTCGAACGGGATGTACCCGCGCCAGCGGTACCGCGAGTCCCAGCCCGGTATCGGCCACTTGCCGTCGTAGCCGGCCCGGATCGGGATCAGGCCCGGCGCCTGATAGCCGATGTTCCCCTCGCGGTCGGCGTAGATCAGGTTCTGTGCCGGGGAGTTCAACAGCGCAGCCGCGGCCCGGAAGCCGGTGAAGTCCGTCGCGGTGTCGAGGACGTCGAAGGCGTCGAACGTCCGCGACGGCCGCAGGGCCGTCCAGCGCAGGGCGACGGCGTACCCCGATCCACGATCCGGCGTCGCCACGCGACCGGACACCGACCCCGGTGCCGGCACCGGCGCGTCCTGGCCGACGATCGGGTACGTCGAGATTCCGGTGACGTCGGAGATCAGCGGCCCGTCGGCCGTCTCGCGCACCATGATCGTGACCGGTTCGCCGCCGGCGACCTCGATCACCTCGCGCCGCGTCGTCATCGGCACCTGCTTGCCGTCGACGAGGTAGGAGTCGCCGTCGACCTGCTGCAGGACGAGGTCGGTGACGTCCGGGCCCAGGTTCGTGAACCCCCAGGCGATGTCCGCGTTGTGCCCGATGAACACCCCCGGCATCCCCGACATCGTCCAGCCGCTGACGTCGTAGTCGCAGTCGGCCGTGCGGTGCTGGCAGTGCAGGCCGGCCTGGTACCACAGGCTCGGCATCGCCGGCGCGAGGTGCGGATCGTTGGCCAGGATCGGCTTGCCCGTGGCCGTCTTCTGCCCACTGACGACCCACGAGTTCGATCCGATCCCCTCACCGACCCGACCCAGCCACGGTTCCAACAGTCGGCTCGCGCGATAGGCACCCAGCAGTGCGGCGCGCGGCCCGGTCGCGACGCTGGTCGACGCGCCGGCCCCGGATCCCCCGGACCGGGCCGGCGCATCCTGGTCGAAGACCCCGGCGACGACCGCGCCGGCGGTCACGATCGGCCGATGCGTCGCGTACGGGTAGGGCGGGAAGAGCTTCTCCGTCTCCGTCACCCCGGCCGACGCCGACATCACCGCGCGGTAGACCTCCTCGTCCATGTTGCTGCGCAGGTCCCAGGCCAGCGCCTTGACCCAGGCGACGGAGTCGGCCGGCTGCCAGGGTTCGGGCCGGTAGTCCGGGTTCTGCAGCCCGAGGACCGCGTACTCCAGACTCAGTGCCGCCCCCGAATGGTCGGCCAGGTAGGCGTTCACCCCGGCCGAGTACGCGTCGAGGATCTCGCGCGACCGCGCGGACAGCAGCGGGACCTCCTGCTCGGCGATCCGTCGCCAGCCCATCGTGCGCAAGAACGCGTCGGTGTCGACCTGGCTCGCGCCGAACATCTCCGACAGCCGGCCCGCGGTGATGTGCCGGCGCACGTCCATCTCCCAGAACCGGTCCTGCGCGTGGGTGTAGCCCTCGGCGTAGAACAGGTCCGCGATCGAGTCCGCGTAGATGTCCGGCACCCCGAGGTCGTTCCGGACGACGGTCACGGGCGCGCGCAGTCCGGGCAGCTCGATCTGCCCGGTCGTCTGCGGGAACGACGCGCGCACCGAATGCACGCCGTAGCCGACGACGCCGACGACACCGAGGAGCACGACGAGGGCGAGCACGAGCAGGACGCGGCCGAACGTGCGCATGGGACGGCACGCTACAAGCACCGCCGATCAGCCGCGCCGGGTTTGCGCACGGCGCCGGTCTCGATGCACTATTAGCACTCACGACCTCTGAGTGCCAACAGCCCTTCCGGGAGACCCAGTGCCGACCTACGAGTACAGCTGCTCGACCTGCGACACCACCCACGAGGTCCAGCAGAAGATGACCGACGCGACGCTCACCGACTGCCCGGTGTGCGGCACGTCGGGAGTGCGCAAGCTGTTCTCCGGGGTCGGCATCCACTTCAAGGGCTCGGGGTTCTACCGGACCGACTCCCGCGACGCGAAGTCGACGAAGTCGGCGGCCGATTCGGGCTCGTCGTCGTCCGGCACGTCGTCCGGCGCGTCGTCGGGTGGCTCGTCGTCGGGCACGTCTACGGGTGGCTCACCGGGTGGCTCGTCGTCCGGCACGTCCTCGTCCGGCACGTCCTCGTCCGGCACGTCCTCGTCCGGCTCGTCGTCGTCCGGCTCGTCGTCCGCCGCACCGGCGAAGAGCACCGCCTCGTCCTGACGACCGGGCGTCCGGCGGTGCGCCTGTGGACGGCGCGTTAGACGCCTCGGCCACGGCGGCCTACGGTCGCGTGGTGCGCCCACTCGACGCGATCCGCGCCGCGATCCACCAGCGCCGGCGCGGCCTGGCGGCCGCGGCGGCCGCACTGGCGACGCTGGCGGCGATCACGGCCCTGCGTTCACCGCCACCGGACCCGGCCGGCGGTGAGGCGGCCACTGCGACCACGTTGCACGCCGGCGAGGTGGCCGTCCCCGTCGTCCTGGCGAACCCGGCCGTCGCGAGCGCGGTCACGGTCGGCGACGTCATCGACGTGGTGGCGATGCCCGACTCGACCGACGAACGCGCCCGGGTCGTGGCCCCGCGCGTTCGCGTCCTCGATCGGCCCGGCGCCGCCGGCTTCGGTGCCACGGGTTCGGGCGTCGTGCTCGTCGCGGTGCCCGAACCGGCCGCACTCGTCCTGGCCGCCGCCGCGGATCGGACGTTGAGCGTCATCATCCGCACCCGTTAGATTGCGCCCGTCCCGGCCGACGCGGCCCGGACCTCACCGAGGAGGGGCGATGCTCAAGGGCTTCCGGGAATTCGCATTTCGCGGCAACGTGATCGACCTCGCGGTCGCCGTCGTCATCGGCGCGGCGTTCACCGCACTGGTCGCGGTCTTCACCGACTCGCTGATCAAGCCGGTGATCGGCATCCTCCTCGGCGGCGGGGTCGACGCCGGGACGATCACCATCCGTGACCAGGTCATCGACATCTCCGCGATGATCAACGCAGTCATCACCTTCGTCATCACCATGGCGGTCATCTACTTCGTGTTCGTGACGCCGATGAACAAGCTGCGGGCGCGGATGGACCGCGACAAGCCGGCCGACGAGGCCCCCGCCGAGACGCCCGAGGACGTCCGCCTGCTCGTCGAGATCCGCGACCTCCTGCGGGCACAGCGGGACCAGTAGCCGCGCGCCCGGTTGCCGTCGCGACCGGGCGACTACGACCCGTGGTGCGGCGGCACGTCGCGCGCGAGCCGGTCGTCCAGGCTCGAGAACCCGCCGGCCTCGTCGCCGGTCAGGTCCGGCAGCAGCACGTCGCCGTCGACCGGTCCGCGCGTGCGTACCGACCCCAGCGACACGAGCGTGTCGTCGATCGCCGACGCGAGGGTCCGCAGTTCGTCGCGGGTCACGACGAACGGCGGCGAGACCTGCAGCGATCCGTCCGCGAGCGCCCGGGTCAGCACCCCGCGATCGCGCAGGCTCAGGAGGATCCGACCCATGAGCGCAGGGTCCGCGGCCAGGGCTGCCGGGTCGATCGTGACGGCACCGAGGAGGCCGACACCGGTACGGACGTCGGCGACCAGCGAGTGCGCGCGCAGTGGTTGGAGCGCCGCCGAGAGCGTGACCTGCAGCGCAGCGACGCGCTCGACGAGCGCCTCGGCCTCGATCAGGTCCAGGTTCGCCAGCGCCGCGGCGGCCGCGCTCGCGTGACCGGAGTACGTGTACCCGTGCCGCCACACGAGCCCCGGCGTCCGCCAGAACGGCTCGGCGACCGGTCCCGCGACGAGCAGCGCACCCATCGGCAGGTAGCCGCTCGTCAGGCCCTTCGCGGTCAGGACCAGGTCCGGCTCCAGCCCCTGTGAGGCGAACATCCGACCCGTACGTCCGTAGCCGCTGATGACCTCGTCGGCGACGAACAGCACACCTCGGTCGGCGCACACGGCCCGCACCGCGGCCAGGTAGCCCGGCGGCGCCGCGAACACGCCCCCGGCGCCGATCACCGGCTCGCAGAAGAACGCCGCGACCGTGTCCGCACCCAATGCGTCGATCCGGTCGGCCAGCGCCTGCGGATCGTCCCATTCGACCTGCGCGACACCGGGATCCAGCGGTCCGTGCCCTTCACGGTTCGCCGCGATCCCCGCCAGCGACGTGCCGGCCAGATGCATCCCGTGGTAGGCCCGCGTGCGCGTGACGATCACCGTCCGGTCCGGCTGCCCGACGAGGTTCCAGTACCGGCGGACGATCTTGACGGCGGTGTCGACCGCATCGCTGCCGCCGCTGGTGAAGAAGACCTTCGCCGCCGGCGCCGGCGACATGGCCGCGAGCCGGTCGGCCAGATCGAGCGTGGGTCGGGTCGCGAGGTCGCCGAAGTTCGAGTACGCGGCGATCCGGCCCATCTGCGCGGCCGCGGCGGCGGCGATCTCCGCGCGCCCGTGCCCGACGTTGCAGTACCACAACGCGGCGGTCGCGTCGAGGAGGTTCCGACCGTCCTCCGTGGTGACCGTGCTGCCGGTGCCGGAGGCGATGACGACGTCGCGGCCGGCGACCGCGGACATGTCGGCGAACGGATGCCAGAAGGCGCTGACGGGCCCGGTCGGCCAGGTGGGCGAACTGGACTCGGCGAACATGGCGGACCCGGTCGGCATGGACCGCACTCTAGATGCGCCGCCGGCCCAGCGCCCCGGTAGCGTCGGGCTCCATGTCGGCCCGCGTGATCGTCCTGGGGGCGACCGGCCGGATCGGCCGCCTGACCGCCGAGGCGCTGGTGCGCGCCGGCCTCGGTCCGGTCCTCGCCGGGCCGTCCGCCCAGGACCTCGTCGATCTCACGGCCGAGCTGGCCGGCCTGGGACCGATGGCCGCGCCGCCGACGTGGCAGGTCGCCGACGCCGCTGACGCCGCCGGCACGCGGGCGCTCCTGACGTCCGAGCACGACGTGCTCGTGTCGACCGTCGGCACCCACGCCCGGATCGGCGAGGTCGCCGTCCTGGCCGCCATCGCGGCCGGCTGCGCGTACGTCGACTGCGCCGACGATCCGGACTTCGTTGCCGCAGTCCTCCTCGGCCAGGCGGCGCGCGCCGAGACCGCTGGCGCGCGGCTGTTACCGGGGTTCGCGGCCTGGTCCGTACCCGGGCACCTGGCGGCGACGTCGGCGATCGCGCACGCCCGCGAGCGCGGCCACGTCCCGGCCGCCGTCCGCGTCGCCTACGACGTCGGCGGGCCGGTCCCCGGCAGCGAGCGGATCACCGTGCCGGACGCCACGGTTCGCACGGTCGACGTGCACGCGACGCGGCCCGCGCGTCGGCTGTGGGGCACCGCACCACGAACCGCCGGTACTCGGGTCGACGCGATCGTCACCGACGCGGTCGGCCGCGATCTGGCCGCGTACGGACTGCGCGGACCGGACCCGACGTCGCTGACCGCCGACCTGCTCGCCTGGGCCGCCGCGATGTTCGCGACCGGCCGCGAGCAGGCGACCGGGGCCCTGGACCCGATCTCGGCGTTCGGACCACGTGCGCTACACGCCGCGTGCCCGGCGATCGGCCTGGTACGCACGGCCCGCTCGTGATCCTCGTCCGGGCGCAGTGGTCCGCCCGCGCGCAGGCGCACGCGGACCGCGTGCGGCCCTGGCTCGGCGAGCACATGACCCGGCGGTCCGCCGGACGCCCGCATGCGGTGTGGGACTTCCTGTTCGACTACTACCCGTACTCGCCGGCGCGATTGGCCACCTGGCACCCGGGGGTCGGCGCGGTCCTCCTCGACGCACCGGCCTACCTGGCCCGCCGTGAGTACCGCGCGGTCGAGTCCGCGCAGGGACCCGGTGCCAGCGTCGACGTCGACCTCCTGCGGGCGGCGCCGAACACGTTGCGGCGCCTGGCCGTCGCGACCGCGATCCTGCGCGGCACCCGTGGCCGGCCGGCGGGCACCGGCTGCTTCGCCCTGCACGAGTGGGCGATGGTCTACGGCCTGACCCAGGAGCAGGTACGGCACCCGTACCTGCCGCTGCGCCTGCCGCCCGCGCGGATCGTCGAGACGGTCGACGCGGTCGGCCTGCGCTGCACGCACTTCGACGCCGTTCGGTTCTTCACCGACGAAGCCGCTCCGCGCAACGCCCATGTCCCGACCCGCGCGACGCAGCCGGCGGACGAGCAGCCGGGCTGCCTGCACGCCGCGATGGACCTGTACAAGTACGCGTCGTGGTTCGCCGCGTACGTCGGGTCGGACCTCGTCGCGACCTGCTTCGAGATCGCCGCACGGGCGCGGGAACTGGATATGCGCGCGTCGCCGTACGACGTTTCCGGGTACGGCATGTCGGCGATCCGCGTCGAGACCGCCGACGGCCGACGCGAGTACGCACAGGCTCAGTCGGACCTCATGGCGGCCACCGACCCGGTGCGAACCTCGCTCCTCACCGCACTGGTCGACCTGCGCGCAGCGGTCGACAGAGGTGGGGCCACCGACGGCGAACTCGACCTGGACATCGCCCGGTGTTGAGGTTCGTCCCGGTCCGAGCGCCGCGAACCGGGACGAACCTCAACATCGGGCGCCTCCCGCCGACGCGACCGGGAAGCCCGACGGCTAGCCGCGGCGTTCGTCCCGGCGCCTGTGCGCGCGCCACGGTCCGGGCAGCAGCCAGATGAACATCCCCAGCAGCCACACGATCAACGTCCCCCAGACCCACCCCATCCCGCTGATGCTCAGGGATCCCCACGGGAGCAGGGACGTGACCAGGAGCGCGAGGAAGGTCGCGATGAGTCCGGTCAGCGCGATGATCGATCCGGCGTTGCGGACGAGGAACTTCAGCACCAGCCAGGTGAACAGTCCGCTGAGGATCGCGAAGATGACGACGCTGACGAAGAAGCCGGTGACCGATCCGAACGTGAACTGGTCCTTCAGCAGCAGCGAGGCGAGCAGCAGTCCGATGGCGTTGCCGGCCAGCCCGAGGAGCCAACCGATGAGGAATCCAGGCATGGGCGAACCGTAGACCAGTTGGCCGCCAAGTGCCGGCAGATCCACTGCGCGCGGCCGGCGCGCCACGGTCACCAGCGGGGCAACGCCTTGCCCGGGTTGAGGATCCCCAACGGGTCCCAGGCCGACTTGACCCGCGCGTGCAGGTCGATCGCCGGCGCGTCGAGCTCCTCGGCGAGCCCGCTCCGCTTGAGCAGGCCGACGCCGTGCTCGCCGGTGACCGTTCCGCCGAGGGCCAGGGCGAGCCGGACGATGTCGTCGAAGGCCAGTAGCGCTCGCGCGGCGGCGTCCGCGTCGCCGCGTTCGGTGACGATCATCGGGTGCAGGTTGCCGTCTCCGGCGTGCCCGAACGTGCAGATGCGGACGTCACGGGCCGCCGCGACGTCCTGGATCCGCACCATCGCCTCGGCCAGCGCCGAGCGCGGAACGCAGATGTCGTCGAGCAGCCAGTCCCCCATCGTCTCGATCGCCGGGATGGCCATCCGCCGGGCGCCCAACAGCAGGTCGGCCTCCTGCGGGTCGTCGGAGCGATACGTCTCGACGGCCCCGGCCCGGGCGCACACGTCGACGACCGCGTCCGCCTCGACCATCGCGCCGGAGCCGGCGGCGTCGAGTTGGACGATGAGCAGCGCCTGCATCGTCGTGTCGAGCCCCATCGGCTGCCAGGCCTCGACCGCGGCGATCGTCGCGTTGTCCATCACCTCGAGCATGCTCGGCGTGAGCGTGGTCATGATCGCCGCGACGGCTCGGCCGGCCGCGGCGATGTCGGCGAAGACGGCCACCGCGGTGACCGGGGGCGCGGGTGCCGGGTGCACGCGCAGCCGCGCCATCGTCACGATCCCCAAGGTGCCCTCGCTGCCGACCACGAGACCGGCGAGGTCGTACCCGCCCACTCCCTTCACCGTCCGCCGACCCAGGCGCGTGACACGGCCGTCGGCGAGGACCACCTCCAGGCCGAGTACGGCCTCGCGCGTGACGCCGTACTTCACGCAGCACAGCCCGCCGGCATTGGTGTTGACGTTGCCGCCGATCGAGCAGATGTCCTTGCTCGCCGGATCCGGCGCGTACCACAGCCCGTGCCGGGCGACGTGCTCACGCAGTTCGGCGTTCAGCACGCCCGGCTGGGTCTCGACGTAGCCGTCGGACTCGTGCACCGCGAGCACGTCCCGCATCCGTTCGAGGCTGACGATCAGGCACCCGTCGACGGCGTTGCTCCCACCGGCCAGGCCGGTGCCGGCCCCACGGGGGACGACCGGCACACGACGCTCGTGCGCGGCGGCGAGCACGGCGGCGACCTGTTCGGTGGTCCGCGGGAAGACCGCCGCGAAGGCCTCCCCGACCACCGACCCCGTCGACCGGTCACGGCTGTACGTCGGCAGGACGTCCGGGTCGGTGACGACGTCCCGGTCGGCGAGGACCTCGCCGCAGCGGGCGAGCACGAAGTCCTCGTCGGTCACGGGTCGACAGGCTAGCCCGCGACCGGATCACCGATGCTCGGTGCCGCCAACACACGCGCGCGAGGTGGCGAACACGACATGGCCCGCCGGACTGCGATCTCGGCGGCGCCCGTCACTGGCGGGCCCGGCCCGTGCGGTCGGGTGCCGGCGGTCAGTCGACGGGTGCGTGCGCCCGCGCTCGGTAGGGTTGGCGTCCGGCCCCGGTAGCTCAGGCGGATAGAGCGGCCGCCTCCTAAGCGGCAGGCCACTGGTTCGAGTCCAGTCCGGGGCACCCGCGAGCAGCATCGGGTAGCCCGACCGACGTGAGCAGGCGGACCGCGCCACCGCCGGCGCATGGCGTCCGACCTCCAGTCGTCGCCGGTGTTGAGGTTCGGCCCGGTTCGCGGCCGATGAACCGGGATCAACCTCAAGACCGGCGCACTTCCCAGCAGTCCGCCCCACGCGTGAACGGACCGCAGACGCGCGAGGCTAGCCGGCCCGGATCCAGCCGACCGGCGCCGCGTCCGCCGGCAGCCGCGCGACCGCGTCGGCGTCACCGAGCGCGAACGCCCGGACCAGCGCGGCGAGCTCGCGCGGGTGACTGAAGTTGATCGCGTGCGCGGCACCGCGGATCGCGGCGACCACGGTCGGCGCGTCGCGACGCTCGGCGAGTTGGCGAACGCGCCGTGCCGGTGGGAGCAGCGGGTCGCGTGTGCCGAGCACCGCGAGCAGGGGGACCGGCAGGCCGACCAACGCGCCGATCGCGTCGAACCGGGTCATCGCGACGAACAACCGCAGCGCCTCGACGACACCGAAGTGCAGATAGTCCGGCACCGCGACGGCGGCCATCGACAACGGTTCCCGCGGTGCGTCGGCCACGAGTTGGGCGATCGCCCGACCCAGCGGACGGTTGTGCAGCCCACCGGCCGGCGACACCATGATCGCCCGCTCGACGCGGTCCGGGTGCCGTTGGGCCAACGCGGCGAGCACGACGCACCCCAACGAGTTGCCCAGCACCGTCGCCCGCTCCACGCCCGCGGCATCGAGGACGCCGACCGCGGCGTCGGCCAGCGCGGTGATCGTCAACGGTCCCTCGGGCTTGGGACTGCGGCCGAACCCCGGCAGGTCCGGCACGTAGGTCCGAAAGGACCCGGCCAACTCCACGGCGGTCGGGAGTAGGTACCGGCCGGAGATCGCGAACCCGTGCAGGTGCAGGATCGCCGGCGCGTCCGGACCCGGATCGCCGGACCGCACGAAGACCGGCGTGTCGGCAGTCAGGACCCAGCCGTCGACGAGCCCGCTCACTGCGGTGCGGAACCGTCCGCGGTCGTGACACCCTGGGCGACCAGGTTGCGCATGGCCCGCAGCGCGACCGACAACGTCGCCAGGTCCGGCTCGTCCACCAACCCGATGTCCTCCAGCGTCGACCGGGCACGCGCGACCCCCTCGGCGTGCGCCTGCTCCCACATCGCCAGCCGCTCGACCGCCGGCATCGTGTCCGGCGTCGACAGCAGGATCCCGGCGGTGAGTCCGGCGACCGCCGCGTACAGGTCGGTCCGAAGCGCCTGCCGGGCCAGCGAGCTCCAGCGGTCGCCGCGGGGCAGCGCGGTGATCCGCACCAGCGTCCGGTCGACGTCGAACCGTTCCGACGTCGCGAAGTACAACGGGATCACCGCCTCCGGCGCGAACCCGGTCCGCAGGATCAGGTCCGTGACGTCCAGCAGCGCGAACACGTCCAGGCCGCAGGCGACCCGCTCGGCGAGCTCGACCGGTGCGTCCATCGCGACGAACCGCTGGGCCATCCGCTCGAACCGCTCCCGCTCCTTGCCGCACAGGCTCGTCGGCACGATCGCGGCGTGGGCGGCCACGACCGGGCCGAACCGGTCGATCTCCGCCTGTACGTCCAAGGATCCGCCGCGCGTCTGCAGGAACCACCGGGTCGCCCGATCGAGCAGGCGGCGGGCCTCCAGGTGCAGCGCGGACTGCGTCGTGGTCGGGACCTGGTTGTCCAGGGAGTTGATCTGCGCCCACAGCGCGTACAGGTCGAAGATCTCGATCGCGGCCCAGGCGGCCCGCACGACGTCCAGCGCACTCGCGCCGGTCTCCTCCATCGCCCGGAAGACGAACGACGTCCCGGCCAGGTTCACCAACCGGTTCACCGTCACCGTCGTGATGATCGGCGCCCGCAGCGGATGCCGCTCCAGCGTCTCGCCGAGCAGGTCGACGACGGCGTCGGGGAAGTACCGCTGCAGGGCGGTCCGGAAGTACGGCTCGTCGGCCACTGACGACTCCGACAGCGCAGTGGTCAGCGAGATCTTCGCGTAGGCCAGGAGGACAGCGAGCTCAGGGCCGGTGAGGCCGGTGCCCGCCTGCCGGCGCGCCCGGAACTCGTCGTCGTCGGGCAGGTACTCCAGGGCCCGGTTCAGCACGCCGGCGCGCTCGAGTTCTCGGACCATGCGCTGGTGGACGGTCACGAGGGCGTGGGCACCGGCCCGGGCGTTCCCGAGGACGACGTTCTGGCCGTAGTTGTCCTCCAGCACCATCGCCGCGACGGTGTCGGTCATCCGTGCCAGGAAGTCGTTGCGGGCGTTCACGTCCAGGCGTCCCGAGCGCACGAGTGCGCCCAGGGCGATCTTGATGTTTACCTCGTGGTCGGAGGTGTCGACGCCGGCCGAGTTGTCGATGGCGTCGGTGTTGAGGCGGACCCCGCTCAACGCCGCCTCCACCCGGCCCAACTGGGTCATTCCGAGGTTGCCACCCTCACCGACGACGCGGACGCGCAGTTCGGACCCGTTGATCCGGATCCGGTCGTTCGCCTTGTCCCCCACGTCGACGTTCGCCTCGGCGGCGGACTTCACGTAGGTCCCGATGCCCCCGTTCCACAGCAGGTCGACCGGCGCGCGCAACACCGCGCGGATGAGCTCGTCCGGCGTGACGGTCGCGACCTCCGGCGCCAGGCCGAGGGCCCGCGACATCTGCGGGGTCACGTCGATCGACTTCACCGAACGGGCGAACACCCCACCGCCCTCGGAGATCAACGACTCGTCGTAGTCGGCCCAGGACGAGCGCGGCAGGTCGAACAGCCGGCGCCGCTGCGCGTACGCCGTCGCCGCGACCGGGTTCGGGTCGACGAACACGTGCCGGTGGTCGAAGGCCGCGACCAGTCGGATGTGCTCGGACAGGAGCATCCCGTTCCCGAAGACGTCGCCGCTCATGTCACCGATGCCGACGGCGGTGAAGTCGGTCGACTGCGTGTCGACTCCCAACTCGCGGAAGTGCCGCTTGACCGACTCCCAGGCACCGCGCGCGGTGATGCCCATCCCCTTGTGGTCGTAGCCGACCGAGCCCCCGGACGCGAACGCGTCCTCGAGCCAGAACCCGTACTCGGCGGAGATCGCGTTCGCGATGTCGGAGAAGCTCGCGGTCCCCTTGTCGGCGGCGACGACCAGGTACGGGTCGTCGCCGTCGTGCCGGACGACGTCCCGCGGCGGCACGACCGAGCCGTCCACAAGGTTGTCGGTGATGTCGAGCATGCTGCGGATGAACGCCCGGTAGGCGGACTTGCCCTCGGCCAGCCAGGCGTCCCGATCGACGGTGGGGTCCGGCAGTTGCTTGGCGTAGAAGCCGCCCTTCGCACCGACCGGGACGATGACGGTGTTCTTTACCTCCTGCGCCTTGACCAGGCCGAGGATCTCCGTCCGGAAGTCCTCCTGCCGGTCGCTCCACCGCAGCCCGCCGCGGGCCACCGCGCCGAAGCGCAGGTGGACGCCCTCGACCCGCGGCCCGTACACCCAGATCTCGTAGGTCGGGCGCGGCAGCGGGAGGTCCGGGATGCCGCGCGGGTCGATCTTGAACGACACCGACGGCCGGCCCGCGCCGTCGGCGTCCACCTGGAAGTAGTTGGTCCGCAACGTCGAGGTGATCAGCGCCAGGAAGGTGCGCAGGATCCGGTCCTGGTCCAAGCTCGCGACGTCGTCGAGGGCCGCCTCGATCTCCGCGACGATCCGCGCGGCGGCCTCGTCCCGGTCGGCCCCGGCCTCCGGCGAGAACCGCGTCTGGAACAGGCGGACCAGCAGGCGGACGATCCGCACGTTGCCGATCGCGACCTCCTCGAGGAACCGCTGGCTGAACGGCGAGCCGATCTGGCGCATGTACCGCGCGTAGGCCCGCAGCACGAGCACCTCACGCCAGCGCAGGCCGGCCGTGACGATCAACTCGTTGAACCCGTCCACGCCCGTGCGCCGGTCCCAGGCGACGGCGAACGCCTCCTCGAACCGCTCGGCCAAGGTGCCGCGACCGGTCAGTTCGGCCTCGGGCAGCAGCATGCCGAAGTCGAGGATCCAGGCCGGCTCGTGCAGCGATCGGGACAGTTCGTACGGGTACTCGTCGACGACGTCGACGCCCATCGACTGCAAGATGGGCAACACCCGGGACAGCGACATCGCCGGACCGATGCGGGTGATCTTCAGGCGCAGGTCGCGCCGGCCGCCGTTCGCCGGCTCGTAGAGCTCCAGCGAGAGCTCGCCGGGGGCGAGCGACTCGATCACCAGCGCGTCGTTCACCCCGCGCCCGGGTCCGAAGTCCTCCTTGTAGGCCTCCGGGAACGCGTGCTGGTAGGTCCGCTGCAGCGGACCCGCCGCGATCTCGCCGACACGGGCGACCAGCGCCGAGGCGAAGCCGTCCTCCCAACTGCGCGTGGCCGCGGCGATCGACGCCTCCAGCGCCGACTCGTCGACCTTCGGCAGGCCACGCCCGCGCGGCACCCGGATGACGTAGTGCAACCGGGCCAACTGGGACTCCGACACCAGCGCGGTGTAGTCGACCGAGGTCCCGCCCATCGCGTCCTTGAGGATCGCCTCGATCCTCGTCCGCACCGCGGTCGTGTACCGATCACGCGGGAGGTAGACCAGGCAGGACATGAACCGGCCGTAGTCGTCCGGTCGCAGGTACAGCTTGGTGCGCCGGCGCTCCTGCAACCGCAGAACCGACTGCGCCACCCGCGCCAGATGGTCGGCGTGCGTCTGGAACAACTCGTCACGCGGGTAGGTCTGGAGGAACTGCAACAGGTTCTTGGCGTCGTGCGAACCCGCGACGAAGTCCAGGTCGGACTCCACGCGCCGCGCCTTCGTGCGCAGGATCGGGATGTCCAGGACGCTTTGGGTGTACATCGCCGAGGAGTACAGGCCGAGGAAGCGCCGCTCGCCGACGACCGCTCCGTCGGCGTCGAACCGCTTGACCCCGATGTAGTCCAGGTACGCCGGCCGATGGACCGTGGAGCGCGAGTTCGCCTTGCTCAGCACGAGCAGTTCGGGGTTCCGGGCGATCGCGCGCGAGGCGGGCGGCAGCGCGGCGAAACTGCCGGACACCCCGGTGTGCATCAGGTCCGGAGCGGAGTCCGGGCTGAGGATCCCCAGACCGGTCCCGTCGACCGGGACGAGGACGTCCTCGCCGCCGACCGAACGAAGGTCGTACTCGCGGTAGCCCAGGAACGTGAGGTTGTCGTCGGCGAGCCAACGCAGCAGCGCGACCCCCTCGTCGACCTCCGGCGCCGGCAGCCCGACCGGTGCGGCGGCGGCGATCTGCGCCGCGATCTGCTCCGCGCGCGAGCGCATCTCGTGCCAGTCGCGCACGGCGAGGTGGACGTCGAGGAGGACCTTGTCCAGGCGTGCGACCAGCGCCTGGTCGGCACCCTCGGCGAAGTCCCGGTCGACGACGACCCACATCCACGCCTCGGCGAGCGCGTCGGCCGGCCGCGGCTCGTCGACGTCGACGTCGAGCACCTCGAGCAGCCGGCCCTCCGGCCCTCGGCGGACGACGAGTTGGGGGTGGACGAACACCCGAGCCGTCCGGTCGGCGACGCGAAGTGCGCTGCCCACGGAGTCGACCAGGAACGGCATGTCGTCGGTCGCGACGAGGAGGACCGACTCCGCGGCCTCGTCGCCGTCCTCGATCCGCACGAGCGCCTGGCCCGTCGTCCGGTGGGCGACGAAGTCCAGCATCCGGTGCGCGCGCGCCGCCATCTGCCCGGCCGACGCCCCGGTCAGGTCGTCGTCGGAGTGCCGCCGCATGCGCTCGACGACGCTCGCGATCGTCGCGGCGTCGTACTCGCCGGTCGATGCATCCCCTACGGTCATGTGCTCGCCTCTTCGTCGGACGTGGGCCGTCGCACGGCCCGCCGGTGCACGCCCTTGTGCGCCCGCGACGCCACGCTAGCCGCGCGTCACGGGCCACGAGGCGTCTTCGCCCGCTCCGGCCCGGACCCGCCCGCAGGGGTGTCCTGTCCAGCCTGGACGGCGCACGGACCCCGGTGCGGCATGATTCCCGTACTGACCGCAACTGCCTTGCGCCCCACGGGCGCGGAAACGGTGGAGTCCGTGCCGACGGCGTTCACGTTCGACCAGGAGTTCGCAGCCGATCCGGCCGACGTGCTGGCGATGCTGCAGGACCCGGAGTACGTCCGGCTCAAGGCCGAGCGGACCGGCGGCCGCGACGTCGAGGTCGGCGTCGAGACCGCCGACGGCGCGCTGGTCGTGATCTGCCAGCGGGTCCTGCCCGCGGACGTGCCGTCGTACGCGCGGTCCTTCGTCGGCGAGTCGATCACCGTCACCGAGCGTCAGGTGTGGGGCGATGCCGACGAGGCGGCCGTCGCGACCGCGACCGTCACCGTCGACTTCCACGCACCCGTCGCGTACGCCGGTCGGATCGACCTCACCGCGACGTCGGGAGGGAGCGCGGCCCGCAACAGCGGACAGTTCCGCGCCAGCGTGCCGCTGATCGGCGGGAAGGTCGAGCGCCTCGTCGCCGAGCAGACCGAGCGCTACCTGACCAAGGAGCTGCAGGTGGCTCGGGAGTGGCTGTCGCGCTAGGCGCGCCTACCCGGTGGCCGGGAACTCCTCGGCCGCCAGCCAAGCGTCCGCGCTCGTGCGCAGCGACGTGTGCAGGACATGGTGCTGCCGCGAGTCGTCCATCAGGTTCGCGCCGATCGCCGCGAGGTCCTCCGGGCCGGGGCCCAGGAGCCGGACGACGGCACCGGCGGACTGCACGATCGCCGCCTCGTGGCACGCCGCCCGGGTCACCTCGCCCCGCCACCGTCGTTCGAGCCGGGCCGCCAGCGTCCGCGGGTGGTCGGTCGCGAACGAGACCATGGGCGCCACGACGAAGACCTCGTCCAACCCCAGGTGCGCGAGCACGTCGATCGACGTCGCCGACACCGCGCCGCCGTCGACGTACGTCCGACCCGCGATCGTCACCGGGACGAACCAGCCGGGGATCGAGCAGGACGCGACGACGGCGTCCGCCAGCGCGGCCACCGGTGCGCCGGGTCGGCCGAAGACCGTGCGACGTCCGTCCTCGTAGTCCATCGCGACGACCCACAGGTTCGGGTGCGGCGACCACTGCCCCGGTGGCGTGACCGCGGCGATCAGGTGCGCGACCTCGTGCAGCGTCCGCGTGCCCTCGGGCATGAACGCCGACAGCACCGCCGTCGGCGGCAGCCGACCCGGCCGCCGAAGGCTGGCGCCGATGAGGCGGGGTGACCCCGGCCCCACGAGTCGGGGCAGGCCCGGGCGCCGGCCGCCGGCCGCCTGCGCGACGTCGAACTCCACCCCGGCCAGCGGCCCCGCGGTGACGGGTCGACCGTCGTAGTGCGCGACGAGCTGCTCGGTCGTGACGCCGGCCCCGATCAGTGCCGCCAGCACGGAGCCGGCCGACGTCCCGACGATCACGTCGGCGTCCGCGGCGGCGAAGCCGAACTGCTGCTCCATCGCCTCGATCGCGCCGACCGCCCACGTCCCGCCGAGGACGCCGCCGCCACCGAGGACCAGCCCCCGCCGCGTCGTCACGTCGCCTCCCGCTCGCCCACGACGCGCAGCGTCCGCGCGGACTGCTCGGCCCGCCCGTGCAGGTCGGCGACCGCCTCGCGCAGGCACGCACCGAGCACCTCGACGTCGGGGATGGCGTCGCGATCGGCGTAGACGCCGAAGTAGACACCCCCGTCGTACGACGTCAGCCCGATGCTCAGCGCCTGGTTGTGGGTCAGTGGGACGACGGGGTAGACCTCGAGCATTCGCGAGCCGGCCGCGTACAGCGGGTGCTGGGGACCGGGGACGTTCGTGATCACGAGGTTGTACAGCCGGTTGGACATCGTCGCGCCCGCTCGGGCACCGAGGGCGTGCAACGTCGCCGGGCCGAAGCCGGCGACGTTGACCAGCGCGTCCGCGCCGACGAACTGCGTCGCCTCCCGCAGCTCGGCGAGCTGGTACCGGATCTGCTGCAGGCGCACCGCCGGATCAGGCTCACCGACCGGCAGGTCGACCAACGACGCCGACACCCGGTTCCCGCCGGCCTCGCCGGAGTCCGCGGCGGGGACCGCGATGCTGATCGGCAGCATCGCTCGCAGCGCATCCCCCTGTCCGACCGGCAGTCCGCGTGCCTGCAGCCACGATCGCAGCCCACCGGTGATGACCGCGACGATCGCGTCGTTCACGGTCCCGCCGAGGGCGTCACGGACCGCCTTCAGGTCGGCGAACGGCACGTCGACCATGACGAACCGCCGCTGGCTGCCGATCGGGACGTTCAACGGGGTGATCGCCGGCGTACGGGCGACGGCCAACGCCGTGGACGCGAGCCCGAGCAGGCGTGAGCCGATCCGCCCGGCCGTGCGCGAGAGGTCGTCGACGGTGCCGCGGACGGCCTCCACGGCCGCCGCCGGCCGGGTGGCCGCCTCGACGAGCGCCTGCGAGAGCAGGTCGATGTCCCGTGGTTCGGCGTGGGCCGTCCAGCCGTCGATCCGACCGGGCGGCGGATCCGGGGTGTCGTCGAGCATCACCTGGGCGATGTCGACTGCGGAAAGTCCGTCGACCAGCGCCTGGTGCGTCTTGTTCACGATCGCGAAGTTGCCGCCCGCGAGCCCCTCGATCAGGTACATCTCCCACAGCGGCCGGGAATGGTCCAGCGGGCGGCTCATCAGCCGGGCGACGAGTTCCTCGAGCTGGGCGCGGCTGCCGGGCTTGGGCAGCGCGGACCGGCGCACGTGGAACCCGACGTCGAACTGCTCGTCGTCGACCCAGACCGGCCGGGCCAGGCCGAACGGCACGCCACGCACACGCTGGCGGTACCGCGGCACGAACGGCAGCCGCTGGCGGATCAACCGGACCAGCCGCTCATGGTCGAAACCACCCGGCGGCGGGGCGAAGATCGCCACCCCGCCGGCGTGCATCGGTGTGCTCGCGTCCGCCAGGAACAAGAAGGAGGCGTCCAGCGCGTCCGCCAGCAGCACCGCGCGCTCCCCCC